>NZ_JBQJJH010000003.1:0-206597 GCF_052077995.1 Streptococcus sp. V728
AACTTCCGTTATAGTGCCCTGCACATTGGTTCGTCTTGTTCAGTTTTCAAAGGTCTTTGTCGCGCTTGCGACAACTATATTAGTATATCACAGTCGTTTTTCTCTGTCAACAGGTTTTTTTAACTTTTTTAAAATCCTATCAACCTTAACTGCGATACACTCATAGTCCGTACGGGATTCGAACCCGTGTTACCGCCGTGAAAAGGCGGTGTCTTAACCCCTTGACCAACGGACCCTGAGCTTTTCAACTCTTTCTATTATACCTACTTTTTGACGCTTGTCAACTGGTTTTTCTGATTTTTATTATTTTGGAGCGAAATCTTTTAAAACCAGTTGTAATTCTTTGAGCATTGCTTTTCTACCTTTGAATCGTTCATCTGCTAATAATCGCTCGAAATGTTCTCGCTTCTCCTTTCCTAATCCAGATTCGTATTTCTTAAGCATTTCTTGGAGAGCATAGGAATCATCTAAGCACAGACCTCCTTCACGTAATCTGTGACTAATTTCACTCACTTCCTCATAGGTTTGACGATCCAATTTTCTTTTATAGCTTTCTTGCTTTCGGACTGCATCTAGAATTCGATTCCGAAATTTTGTTTTAAAGTAAATATAGAATTGTTTATCTTTTTTCTCTTCAAATTCTGGGTAACTTTCTAATAGTTCATGAAGGCAAATCATTCCTTCTTGATCCCAATCTTCTCTTTCCCATAGATGTAAATAGTATTCTTTTCGACACTTATGCACGATAGCTTTGACTTCTTCATAATTTTTTTCTAACATCTTTACCCTCCTTTTCTGCATTCAGTATACCAGAGATAGGTTTTGTAAAAGCTGTTATTTTTTCTTTTGTCTGTAATCTTGCCTAAGCTTATTCCTCGGATGCCATTCCATATCTTTCAGGTATTTTTTCTGTTACTTCAGGGGACAAAAAATGACAAGAATAGTTCTTGTCATTTAAAAATTATTGGAACAAATCTACTATTGTATCCCAAATTGTTTTTGCTTTTTCTTTAATTTTAGCATCTGAAATCGCTCGTTCTGCCTCATCAATAAGATTCTGAGCGCGACCTTGGATATCAGTTATTGAATCTCCGGATTGCGTGCCCCCATTATCACTTGATTGATTTGGAATATTTTGTGGAGCAATTCCGTTTAACTTATAGGCATTCTCTACTTTAAAGGTACTTCCCGGTGTATAAGGAAGGATTGTTTCAGCCATACTTCTAAAGATATGTGCTGCACCATTCGAAGTCGATCCTGCTAGATAATGACTCTCGTCAGTAGTCGGGAATCCAAGCCAGTGACTAATCACTACATCAGGCGTATATCCGATAACCCATTGGTCACTTGTATACACTGGGTTAAAGGCTGCTTCAGTTGTACCAGTTTTTCCTGCCATAACATAATCATCTGGCGAGGAACGTATTCCTGTACCATTTGTAAAGGTCCCTAGCATCATACTAGTCATTTTATCAGCTACTGACTTATCGATTACTCGTTTTTGAGAATTTTTGTGAGTCGCAATGACTTGTCCACTTGCATTTTCAATTCGTGTAATAAAATGCGCTTCAGGCATCAATCCATCATTTGCAAATGCTGCATAAGCCTGGGCCATTTGTAGTGGGTTAGTTTCCACGCCACCACCTAGAGCTACACCTAACACACGATCCACATTCGTTAAATCAAGTCCAAATCTTTCACCTGATTCAAAAGCCTTGTCGATGCCAAGTTGTTTAACTGTTGCTACAGCAGGGAGGTTTAAAGACTCGGCTAAGGCTTGATACATTGGAACTTCTGGTGACGTTTTGATCCCTGCATAGTTATCGACCTTGTAATCACCATACTCCATAGTATGATTATCCAACTCTTTATTTAGAGCCCAACCAGCTTCGACTGCTGGGGTATAGACAACTAAGGGCTTAATAGTTGAACCTGGACTTCTTTTTGATTGAGTTGCGTAGTTGAAATTTCGGAAGCCCGCTTTATCATCTCCTGCTACACGACCAACAACTCCTCGAACTCCTCCTGTTTTTGGTTCTAGAGCAACACTGCCAGACTCAGCATGAGTTCCATCTTCTGCGGTTGGAAAGAGAGCTGTGTTTTCATAAATGACTTGCATATTAGCCTGGTAATTCTGATCTAATTCCGTAAATATACGATAGCCGTTGTTCACAATTTCTTCTTCAGTTAAATTATACTTTTCAATTGCTTCATTAATAACAGCATCAAAATAGGATGGATATCGGTAGTCTGAAACTTTACCTTTATAAGCATCTTGCAGTTGAGATGCCATGTCAACACCCGAAGCTTCCGCTTCTTTGTCCTTATCAATATAACCAGCAGCTACCATATTTTGCAGAACAGTATCCCTACGATTAGTAGAGTCCTCAATTGAATTCAAAGGGTTGTATAATTCTGGTCCCTTCAGCATTCCTGCTAAAGTCGCAGCTTCATCAAGTGTTAATTGAGAGGCTGAAACTCCAAAGTATTTTTTACTTGCATCCTCAACACCCCAAACTCCATTACCGAAATAGGCATTGTTCAAGTACATGGTTAGGATTTCCTTCTTGCTATATTTTTTGGTTAATTCTAAAGCTAAGAAGAATTCTTTGGCTTTTCTCTGCACAGTTTGGTCTTGCGAAAGATAAGCGTTTTTCGCTAACTGTTGGGTAATTGTAGAACCACCACCCGAACGACCAGCTGTTAGGATAGCCAGGAAAAAGCGTCCATAGTTAATTCCACTATTTTTATAGAAACTTCTATCTTCTGTCGCAATAACAGCATTCTGCAAATCTTCACTAATATCCGAAAGTTCGACATAGGTCCCTTTTTGGCCTGATAGGGCACCTGCTTCTTTTTCTTCTCTGTCAAAAATCAGAGTACGTGTTTTTAAAGCGTTTTGTAAGTCTGTAACATTCGTCGATTTTGCTAGGGCAAATAGATAGACCCCAACAAAAAGGCTTGCACTTAGTCCTATGATCAGAAAGATCTTTGTCAGATGATAACGGCGCCAGAATTTTCGAATAGGACCAACTGCCCCAGATTTCTTTCGCCCAGCTCTTGAACGGTGTAAATTACTAGACTCGTTACCTTCATGTTCAACTTCGTTAGTCTCTGTTTCTTCAATTTCAGATTCTTCTTTCTTAAATAAAGAAAGAAATTTTTCAAATAATGTATCTAATTTCATGCGTATATTTTATCATCTTCCCCATAGGAAGACAAGAATTTAGCTAGTTCCCCTGTCCAAATAAACTAATTTTTGTTACAATATCTTTATGAAATTTACCTTTACTATCCCTGAGTCTCTACCCGAAATGACAGTTAAACTTTTCCTGGAAGAGCAACTGTTAATCCCTAGAAAAATACGTCATTTCTTGAGAGTTAAGAAACATATCCTTATCAACAAAAGAGAAGTTCATTGGCACCAAGCTATCAAAGCAGGAGACGAATGCCAATTAATTTTCGATGAGGAAGATTATCCTAAAAAAGAAATTGCTTTGGGAAACCCCAATCTTGTAGAAGAAGTCTATCAAGACCAACATTTGATTATTGTCAACAAACCCGAGGGTATGAAAACGCATGGAAATCAACCCGATGAGATTGCTCTTCTCAATCATGTCAGCGCCTATGTAGGTCAAACTTGCTATGTTGTCCATAGACTAGATAAAGAAACTAGTGGTCTCGTACTATTTGCTAAAAATCCGTTTATATTACCTATTCTAAATCGACTATTAGAAAAAAAAGAAATTTCTCGAGAATATTGGGCTCTAGTTGACAGAAAAATCGAGGCTAAAGAACTTGTCTTCCGAGATAAAATCGGTCGCAATCGACACGACCGTAGGAAACGGGTAGTGGATCCAAAAAACGGTCAATACGCCGAAACCCAAGTAACTCGTTTGAAACAATTTCAAAACAAAACCAGTCTCGTTCAGTGTAGATTGAAAACAGGACGTACTCATCAGATTCGAGTTCATCTAGCTCACCACGGACATCCAATTCTTGGAGACCCTCTCTATAACCCACATTCAAAAGTTAGCAGACTGATGCTACACGCATTCAAACTATCCTTCGTCCACCCTCTAACTTTAAACAAGTTAAGTTTTACTGCGCTATCAGATACATTTGAAAGAGAATTAAAAAAAAATGGATGATAAAACCATCCATTTTTATTATAAGCAAAAAAGCAAGACCAGTTGGTCTTGCTTTTATCGACTCAAAAATTATTTAGCGATTTTAGCGAAGTATTCAAGAGTACGTACAAGTTGTGCAGTGTATGACATTTCATTGTCGTACCATGAAACAACTTTAACCAATTGTTTACCGTCAACATCAAGAACTTTAGTTTGAGTTGCGTCAAACAATGAACCGTAAGACATACCTACGATATCTGAAGATACGATTGGATCTTCTGTGTAACCGTATGATTCGTTTGAAGCTGCTTTCATAGCTGCGTTCACTTCATCAACAGTAACATTCTTTTCAAGAACAGCTACCAATTCAGTAACTGATCCAGTTGGAGTTGGAACGCGTTGTGCAGATCCGTCAAGTTTACCGTTCAATTCTGGGATTACAAGACCGATAGCTTTAGCAGCACCAGTTGAGTTAGGAACGATGTTAGCTGCACCAGCACGAGCACGACGAAGGTCACCACCACGGTGTGGTCCGTCAAGGATCATTTGGTCACCAGTGTAAGCGTGGATAGTAGTCATCAATCCTTCTACAACACCAAAGTTGTCTTGAAGAGCTTTAGCCATAGGAGCCAAACAGTTTGTAGTACATGAAGCACCTGAGATAACTGTTTCAGTACCGTCAAGAACGTCGTGGTTAGTGTTGAATACAACTGTTTTAACGTCGTTTCCACCAGGAGCAGTGATAACAACTTTCTTAGCTCCACCTGGGTGCAAGTGTTTTTCAGCAGCTTCTTTCTTAGCAAAGAAACCAGTTGCTTCAAGAACGATTTCTACACCGTCGTTAGCCCAGTCGATTTGTTCTGGATCACGTTCAGCAGAAACTTTAACGAATTTACCGTTAACTTCGAATCCGCCTTCTTTAACTTCCACAGTTCCGTCGAAACGACCTTGAGTTGTATCGTATTTCAACAAGTGTGCAAGCATAACTGGATCTGTAAGGTCGTTGATGCGAGTAACTTCAACACCTTCTACGTTTTGGATACGACGGAAAGCAAGACGACCGATACGTCCGAAACCGTTAATACCAACTTTAACTACCATTAGTGATTTCCTCCTTATGAAAATCATGAAAATTTTATTGTGAAAAGAGTAACTTGAATCACTACAAATCACCTTTCAACGTTCTTATTATATAACTATTTAAGCTAAATTGCAAGTACTGGCCTTGATTTTCAAACTACTTTCTTTTTAATACCGTGCTCCCCCTATTCATAGCGTAAAGATTCCACTGGATCCATTTTGCTAATCTTACGTGCTGGGAAGAAGGCTGAACCATAGCCAAGAAAGAAAGCAAAAACCAAAGTCCCTAAAATAGAGAGAAGATTTAATTCAAAAACTTTAGAGATTGATGGATAGAAATGGTGAACAATAACATTCGCTAGACTGCCTATCCCTTGAGCAATGATGAAAGCTATAAACAAGGCAATTCCTACAATCCAAAGAGCTTCGTAGATAAAAATTCCTTTCACATCTCTATTTTGATAGCCAACGGCCTTCATGACACCGATTTCCTTGGAACGTTGCATGATATTGATATAAATGATGATGCCTATCATAACTGCTGCCACCACAATCGCTTGTGAAGAAAGCACAATCAGTAATCCCTGGATGACACGAATAAAGGTAATCACAATATCAAGAACAGCCTGTTGAGAAAGAACTGTATACTTCTTATTTTTCTGCAATTCTTCTGTTACTGTTTTCGTACGAGATGGGTCTTTGAGTTCCAAAATAAAATAAGATACAGTCTTTGTAAATCCAGCTTCTTTCAAAATCGTTTCCATTTGATAGGCTGGCATAAAACTGTTACTGTCCTCCATGTCATCTTCATCATTGATCACACGTACAATATGAGTTTGAAATTGAGAAGTCTTGCTACCTTCAGCAGCATTTTCTACAATGGTTGCCGATACTTTTTTGCCAATAACATCACTAGCTGTCAGATTGTTCCCTGTTTGTTCATTCCAATTTTTGAGCAAACTCATCGGAATCGTTAATCCCTGTTCGTTAACATCCGTATAAAGAGAGCCTGCTAGCACTTTTTCTTTTTCATTGCTAGTAACAGAAATACTTGTATCTTCATACAAACTCACGACCTGAGCATAAGAAGGCAGGGCTTGGCTAAAATCCACTTCGTGTCCGTCTATGCTCATCTTTGACATGGTCATACCAAAGGGACTCTCTAGATATTTAATATTTTCTTTCCCAATTGTATCTGTGATATAGTTCTTATCTTCTTGGTTTAGAAAACCTCTTCCAGCAACGCTTGAATTCAGTGCAATCTGAACTTGGGAAGGGAGCTTACCTCCGTTGGTATTTTCATCAATCATCGAAATCAAGGCATTCCCTAGACCAAAAGAAATCAACACGCCTACAAAACCGATCGAGGTTGCTACTGCAATCAACAAGTTTCGCCATTTTCTTTCCATAAAGTTACTTAAAGAAAGTTTGAATTTATTTTTAAAGGATAATCCTTTATTTTTTGACTTCTTCAACGACTTCACCATCCTTCATTTTGATAATTACATCCGCATATTCAGCTACTTCTGGGTTATGAGTCACAATCAGTACTGTTTTCCCAGATTTGGCCAAACTTTTAAATACTTCTAATACAATTTCTTGGGATTGAGAATCCAGTGACCCTGTTGGCTCATCAGCTACAATCATATCCGGCTGATTGACCAGAGAACGCGCAATGGCTACACGTTGCTTTTGACCTCCAGAAAGTTGCTTGACATTCTTAGCCATAAAAGGTTCCATTCCTAAACTGACTAGTTGCTCTTGAGCTATTCTTGTCATTTCTTTATCGGATAAATCTTTGACATAGAGAGGCAACTTTACATTGTCCAAAACAGACTGGTGGGGAATAAGATTGAAGTTTTGAAAGACAAATCCAATATTATCTTTGCGAAATTGAGTTAGTTCAATCTCTGATAGCTCACGGAGTGAGGCTCCTTTAAATTCTAAAACTCCTTCATACTCTCTATCAAGACCACTGATGATATTGAGTAGACTGGTTTTGCCACAGCCTGACGGACCATAAATCGCCGTGATTTTCCCTTCAGCAATCTGCAGGTTAATATTTCTTAGAGCCTGCTCTTTATACTTGCCATCCAAGGCGTAAAATTTTGAAATATTTTTAATGGATAAAATGGACATGGCATCTCCTTTAATCACTTGTGATATCGTATAACGATACAAACTATATTTATCAATCAGATTCAAAAGGAATCAAAAAATTCCTTTCTCTTTTTTACGAATTCATTGTAACAAAAAAGCGACATTTCCCCAATGACAGAAATGTCACTCCTATAAACCCTTTAACAATATCTTTCTAGGTCCTCAGCCCATTCATTATCTAAACTAACGAGTAACTGCTCATTACCAAACATTCTCGCCATCATTTTTGCCTCCTCATACTTTTGTTTTGCTGTATCATAATCTGTCTGAATATAATATTTCCACTCCACCATCAAGACAATCGGTTGTTTTTGAAAATCTCGTGTTTTTTGCCCTATTTTATTTAAGGCCTCAACCGATCTTTTAAAATAATGAAACAGTCCCATAATCTCTATACAAGTTAAAGAAGCTAACAAGGAGTCTCTAAGCAAATCCAAACAATCAAACTCTATCTTATCAATCTGCGAACTCAGTTTTTCATGAAAATAGAGAATATTCTCATGCTCAGATTCTTTTATTTCACCCGCTTTCAAACCATCCATTAAGTTACATACAAAATACAACCTCAGTCTTAATAGCTCCTCCGCTTTATATACATCTCTGGATAGTAGGTTCTGCAGACCATTTTCAAGCACACTTTCACCATATAAGGAATTACCAGTTGCTCTCACTTCATCTATAGCTTGAAGACAATCCACTAGTACTTTCTCATCACTTGGCAAATCATCATAAAAACATTCAAAAATCTCATCAAAATATTCTTCCTTCTGCTCCTGTAACTCTTTGTCTCCATAGTCAGGATGATGAAGAAGAAAGTATTTTAATTCTTGGTAACGCTTGGGTAATTCCTTATAGTCTGGCATCAAGACATAAGATGGAATGCCTAGCCTATCCGCAATGTATTCTAGTGTTTTTATCGTAGGACGAAATTCTCCTTTTTCGATGCGGACCAACTGACGAACTGACAGTTCTGACTCATCTCCACAAAAAACTGGACGACTAAGTCCTTTCTCTTCTCTAAGAAGTCTTACCTTTTCCCCTAAATCATTCATCTCTTACATTTCTCTCTCAGCTCGATACAAAAACTTTGATAGTCAAACAAACATATACACTTATTATAACATTTTTCAATAAAATGTACAAAAAAAGAGACAGGATTACTCCTGTCTCTAGGCTGATAATCTATTATTTACGACGTCCTGGACGTTCTGCATAACCATAGTAAGCATCTGCCATGATTTCTTCCATGTCAGCTACCATTGGCAAGCGTGGGTTTGCAGGTGAACATTGGTCTTCATATGCAAGCAAAGCAATTTCATGCAAGCTATCTTTCCAAGCTTTTTCATCAATTCCTTGATCCTTGAAGTTCATCTTGATACCTACTGCAACACCA
The DNA here is from genome assembly GCF_052077995.1 of Streptococcus sp. V728. NCBI lineage: Bacteria > Bacillati > Bacillota > Bacilli > Lactobacillales > Streptococcaceae > Streptococcus > Streptococcus sp. V728. Next base: position 8,764 of record NZ_JBQJJH010000003.1, read on the forward strand.
AGATCGTAAACCGCTTTGGCATAAGCTTCAACTGCTTCTTCTGGAGTTGAGTGAGGCAAGCCAAGCATTCTAGCAATATCTTGGAATTTTTCGTCAGCTTTCCAGTAGTTGTATTTAGGCCATGTAGTAGTCTTAGATGGGCGAGTACCGTTGTAGCGGATAACGTATGGAAGCAAGATTGCATTTGTACGTCCGTGAACAGTATGGTGAACAGCACCAATCTTGTGGGCCATTGAGTGACTCATACCAAGGAAGGCATTAGCGAAGGCCATACCAGCCATTGTAGATGCATTGTGCATTTTTTCGCGAGCTTCTGGGTCTGCTGTCTTAACTGATTTTTCTAACCATTCAAAGACAAGCTTGATTGTTTGAAGCGCGATACCATCTGTATAATCGTTAGCGAAGTTTGAGGTGTAAGCTTCAGTAGCATGAGTCAACACGTCCATACCTGTATCAGCAGCGATGAAGTCAGGAACTGATTCAACCAAAGCAGGGTCAACAATCGCAATCGTTGGTGTCAATGAGTAGTCAGCCAATGGATATTTACGGTTGTTTTTCTTATCAGAGATAACGGCAAATGGTGTTACTTCTGAACCTGTACCTGAAGTTGTTGGGATACCGATGTACTTCGCTTTCTTACCAAGTGATGGGAAGCGGAAGGCACGTTTACGGATATCCATGAATTTTTGAACCAAGTCACGGAAGTCGATTTGTGGTTGTTCGTAGAAGAGCCACATTACTTTAGCAGCATCCATCGGTGAACCACCACCAAGAGCGATGATTGTGTCTGGTTCAAATGCTCTCATCACTTCAGTACCACGTTCTACGGTTGTGATATCTGGATCTGGTTCAACATCTGAGAAGACTTGGACAGTTACACGGTTGCTACGTTTGTTCAATTGGTCGATAATACGTTGAACGAAACCGAGTTTTTCGATAGATTTGTCTGTAACAATCATAACTCGTTCAATATCTTCACATGTTTGAAGGTATTGGATAGAATTGCGTTCGAAGTAAATTTTTGAAGGAACTTTAAACCACTGCATATTATTTCTACGTTTCCCTACTTTCTTGATGTTTAGAAGGTTAATAGCGCTCACGTTATCACCAACTGAGTTGCGTCCGTATGAACCACATCCAAGTGTTAATGATGGAATGAAGGCATTGTATACGTCACCGATACCACCAAAAGTAGATGGAGAGTTCCAGATAATACGCATTGCTTTGATTTCTGTACCAAAGCGTTTAGCTAGCTCTTCGTCTTTTGTATGGATAGCTGCTGAGTGACCAAGTCCATTGAACTCAACCATTTGACGAGCTTTTTTAAGTCCATCTTCAGTATCTTCAGCTTTCAATACTGCAATGACTGGTGAAAGTTTTTCACGAGTCAAAGGCTCATTTTCTCCAACTTCTGCACATTCTGCAGCAAGGATATTAGTTTCTGCTGGCACTTTGAAACCTGCTTGTTCTGCAATCCATGTTGCTGGTTTACCAACGATATCAGCATTCAATTTTGCTCCAGCACAGTTCTTGCTGTTTGCTTTAGCGCCAAAGCAGAATTGTTCCAAGAGAGCTTTTTCTTTTTTGTTAACAAAGTAAGTGTGGTAAGATTTGAATTCTGCAACAAATTCATCATAAACTTCTTTATCAATGATAACTGCTTGCTCAGACGCACAAACCATACCATTGTCAAATGATTTAGACATAACGATGTCATGAGCTGCTTGACGAAGATCAGCTGATTTTTCGATATAGGCAGGAACGTTTCCAGCACCTACTCCCAGAGCTGGTTTCCCACATGAGTAAGCAGCCTTAACCATGGCATTACCACCAGTAGCAAGAATAGTTGCAATACCATCATGATTCATAAGAGCAGCTGTTGCTTCCATAGATGGTTCTGTAATCCATTGTACACAGTTTTCAGGAGCTCCAGCAGCAATCGCAGCATCACGAACAATTTGAGCAGCGTGTGCAGAAGATTCTTGAGCAGATGGGTGGAAAGCAAAGACGATAGGATTACGTGTCTTTAATGAGATCAAAGCTTTAAAGATTGCTGTAGAAGTTGGGTTTGTTGTAGGTGTAACTCCACAGATAACCCCAACTGGTTCTGCAATTTTAGTCAAGCCAGTAATTGGATCATCTTCGATAACTCCAACAGTTTTAACACCGCGCATGTTGTTTACAACGTGTTCACAGGCAAACAAGTTCTTTGTAGCTTTATCTTCAAATACACCACGTTCTGTTTCTTCGATTGCATGTTGAGCAAGAATTCCGTGTGCATCAAGTGCTGCAACAGATGCTTTTGCTACGATGTAGTCAACTTGCTCTTGGTTCAACTTACGCATTTCTTCAAGTGCAACTAAACCTTTTTGTACCAAACCATCTACGTGCTTCTCTGCAGCAAGTTGTCTTTGTTCAGGTGTTACAGTTTTTTTATCAGCCATATTTTCCTCCATAGCCATCAAGGGTTAAAATCCTTTGTTAAATTTTTCACAAGTTTATTATAACTCTTTTTTTATACTTTGTAAACAGTTTCATAGATATTTCACAAAGAATTTTCATTTTATTGTGATTTTTTTATCAAACTATTGTTTTTATGCACTCTTTTATCAAACTTTGTGAAAATATTATTGAAATTATTTTATTTCACAAACTTTTTTATGGTATTTTTAATACAAAAATCAAGGAAGCGCTTTCTTTTTACCCTGATAAAAGACCTCCTTATCAGGAGGTTATTGTGCTTGTTGGAAGAGCCCTTGTTTAAAGTCACCTTCATAGACAACTTCTTGCTCTGTAGTCAGTTTTCCTTTTCCTTCAGCTTGGCCGTTAACAAAATCACCTTCGTAAACCCAGCCATCCTTTGCTTGGTAGGTACCTTTACCGTTAAATGCTCCATTTTTAAATTCACCAGTATAAGTGTCGCCATTTGAGAAGGTCATTGTGCCTTGACCATTCATCTTTCCACGGACGATGCTCCCATCGTATACAATTGAGTCACCATCTAGCTTTAGGACTCCTTGCTTGGGCATATTCCCTACAAATACAAAAATTGCACAAAGAACTATGATTACTACCGTCGCAATTTCTAAACGAGGACGCGTTATATAGACACTGTATTTATCATAGAGTTTCTTTAAATTATCCATTTTTTGCCTCATTTTCTAAACGTGATAGCCATGCTTGGCAACCAGCTAAAACTCGATCATAAGTTTCATTGAAATCACCTGTATACCATGGATCTGGAACACTTTCAGAAGCGAACGCTTCTATCTTGTGCTGTTGTTTTTGAGGACACATTCGAGTCAAGTCAAGGAGATTCGATTCGTCCATACCAATGATATAATCAAAATATTCAAAATCATCCTTAGAGATTTGTTGTGATGTTTTTGATGAATCATAAGGAATACCGTGAGTTTTAAAGATTTTCTGAGTTCCTTTGTGAATTGGGTTGCCGTGTTCCCAAGAAGAAGTTGCTCTACTCTCAATCTCATATTCATCGGTTAAAGATTTCATCACAAATTCTGCCATAGGACTCCGGCAAATATTACCAAGGCAAACAAAAACAACTTTTTTCATCATTGTCCCTCATCTTCATAGAAAAAGGGGTATAAGATCAACCCCGTTTTATTCTTCAATCGCACTTTCACCGTCGATGACTGTACCTTCTGATGTAACAGCTTCTTTCAATGGCAAGACTGATTTGATTGCTCCGAGTTCAAAAGTCAAGTAAACTCCGTCTACATCAAGTACGATCGTTCTGTTTTCGGTATCAACTTCATCTACTGTACCGTATAAACCACCGATAGTAATGACTTCATAACCTTTTTGAAGTTTATTGAGACTCTCCATGCGTTTTTCAGCTTGTTTCTTTTGAGAACGTTGCATGAAGAACATCAAGCCGAACATCAAAACAAGCATAATCAAGAATGTTAAATTCCCACCCATTATTTTTTACTCCTTTGTAATTCAGATAAAACTACTATATCAAATTTCACTTGTTTTTACAAGATTATACCCTGGTTTTGGGACAATAAAAAACCAGAGCAAAGCTCTGATTTTTCTTACTTCAAGTTGTTTACAATTTCAACTAAGTTTTCAACTGTAAATCCATATTCTGCTAAAACTTTTGAAGCTGGAGCAGACGCACCAAAGGTATCAATACCGAGAACCGCTCCATCAAGACCGACGTATTTATACCAGTTTTGAGTTGCTCCCATTTCGACAGCTACACGGCGACGAACTGCATTTGGTAAGATTTCTTCTTTGTATGCTGCATCTTGTGCGTCAAAAACATCTGTAGATGGCATGCTGACTACGCGAACTTTTCCACCTTGGCTTGCCAATTCTTTAGCAGCTGCTACTGCTAAATTCACTTCTGAACCTGTTGCAATCAAGATAGTGTCAAAATCTGCTGCATTTTCATAGACAACGTAAGCACCTTTTGCAACCTTCTCGAAGTCTGTTCCTTCCTCAACAGTCAAGTTTTGGCGAGTCAAGACAAGGGCAGTTGGTGTTTTCTCACTCTTCACTGCGAGATACCAAGCTGCTTGAGTTTCACGCGCATCTGCTGGACGGAAAACGTTGAGGTTTGGAATCGCACGAAGGCCTGCCAAGTGCTCAATCGGTTCATGAGTTGGCCCATCTTCACCAACTGCGATTGAATCGTGAGTAAAGACATAGGTTACAGGAAGACCTTGTAGGGCTGACAAACGAACTGCCGCTTTAAGGTAATCTGAGAATACGAAGAATGTTCCGCCATAAACACGAAGTCCACCATGAAGAGCCATTCCGTTCAAAACAGTTCCCATTGCAAATTCACGAACACCAAATTGGATATTACGGTTCAAGCGATTTGCATCGTCCTGAAGTCCGTCAGTTTTGATGTAAGTCATATTTGAATGAGCAAGGTCAGCTGATCCACCAAGGAAGGTTGGCAATTTAGCAGCTACTACATTCAAGGCATCCTGGCTTGAGTTACGAGTCGCTTGAGAGAAACCATTTTCTAAAGCTGGGAAGTCTTCTGGAGTCAATTCAACTGGATCGCGTCCTTCGATGATGGCTTCCACTTCTGCAGCCAATTCTGGGTGAGCTTCTTTATAGTCTGCAACTAGTTTTGTCCATGCTTCATATGCTGATGCACCACGGTCCGCAACATTTTGTTTGAAATCAGCATAAACTTCTGCTGGAATTTCAAATGGTTCGTAGTTCCAACCAAGTGCTTGGCGAGTTGCTGCAGTTTCATCCGCTCCAAGAGGAGCGCCGTGTACAGCATTAGTCCCTTGTTTGTTTGGAGAACCATAACCAATAACTGTTTTCACTTCGATTAAAGATGGTTTTCCTGAAGCCTTAGCTTCTTCAATAGCAGCATGAATAGCTTCTAAGTCTGTCCCATCTTCTACCAATGCTGTATGCCAACCGTAGGCATTGTAACGGTCACGAACACTTTCTGTGAAGGAATCTTTTGTCTCACCATCCAAGTTGATATCATTTGAGTCATAAAGAACAACCAACTTGTCAAGTTTTTGCAAACCTGCATAAGATGCAGCTTCACTTGAGACACCTTCCATCAAGTCACCATCTCCACAAATAACATATGTGTAGTGGTCAAAGATGTTATAACCTTCGCGGTTGTACTTAGCTGCAAGGAAACGTTCTGCTTGTGCAAAACCTGTCGCAGTCGCAATCCCTTGTCCTAGAGGACCTGTTGTTGCATCAACTCCTGCTGTATGACCAAATTCTGGGTGACCTGGTGTTTTAGAACCCCATTGACGGAAGCTCTTCACTTCATCCATGCTCACATCTTCAAATCCAGAGAGATGAAGAAGGGCGTAGAGGAGCATTGACCCATGACCTGCTGAAAGAATAAAGCGGTCACGGTTGATCCAGTTTGGTTGAGCTGGATTGATACGAAGTTCTTTAGTGAATAGGCTGTATGCCATCGGTGCAGCTCCCATAACCACCCCTGGGTGACCTGAGTTTGCTTTATTGATAGCGTCAATACCTAGAAAACGAATCGCATTAACAGATAGATTTGACATAGAAATTCCTTTCTCTTTGAGGTGATAAGTATACCACTCATCCTATTTTACTATTATATGAAAAAATACCTAGAATAGCAATAAAACAATTTACTATAAAATGACTCAGCCGATTAAACTAATTTCTAGTCGCTTGATAAAAAGGCAATAATTTTTTAAAAGTTTGGTCCAGTTCATCTAAAATCTTATCTAGAGTTTCTTCATCAGTCACTGGAACATCAGCTTTTATTAATACTTTGCGAATCTCTTGGTTAGATAACTGTTGTCTCAAAAGTTGTCTATTCTCCTCAGTAGCCTGCACTCTATAACTCTCATCGTTTTTCTGAACCCAATAATAGATTCCCTCAACCACTGGCACATCCAAAACTTTAGCCTGTTTTGATAAGGTAGCTTCATCTTTCTTTCTCTCTATAAAACTAACTTCTAAAGAGATTCCCCAATTATTCTGACTTCCATACAAACGAAGAGCCATCATGGGTTCCGCAACTGATCCTTCTGCCTGTAAATAAGCCCAAAAATGAGAGCGAAGACGTTGAGCTTGATTCATCCATTGACTGGTTGGGTGTAATTTCCAATCGGAATGCCTAGCTTGAAAACATTCAGCTAGGTGAGTAAATGACTTTCGTGCTCCCTGCCCTTTGCTACGCATGGATAACATTTTATCTCTTTCAACTCCTGCTTTGTCAGGGGTCCGGTACTGTTCTCCTTGATAAGCAAGATAATCTTTGATTTCTTTCATTTGATTCCTTCTTTAGTTAGAAAAAAATCAGGAAAACCTGATTTTTCATTTATCTTATTCAGTATCTACGACAACATAACGATTTGGTTCGTCACCTTCAGAGTAGCTCGTTACACCTTCCATTCGCGAAATGATACGATGGATAATTTTACGCTCGCTACTTGACATTGGATCTGTCATCTGACTACGACCTTCTTCCAAGACACGTGTAGCCAATTTCTGTGCGTAACTCTGCAAAACTTCTGCACGATGTTCCACATAGTCATTCACATTGATCGTGATGTAGAAAGTTTTTGAATAACGATTGTAAAGGTAATTTTGCGCTAGAAGTTGGAGAGATTTCAAAACCTTACCGTGGTAACCGATAATACGACCCGGCTCATTTGTATCGATTTGCATGTTGATAGAACGACGGTTAGAAGTACTAGAAATAGTTCCCTCAACATCCATATCATCAATGATTGCTTGAACATAGTCCGTCACTTCTTCAACAACCTTTTCTGTGTCGTAAGTCGGCTCAACTTTCAAACCAAGGTTTTCTAAATCACTACCTTGCTCTTCGTCAGCATTTTCTTGAATTTCTTCAGGTTGCAATTCTTTTAAAACAGCAATATGCCCTGTTTCCTCTAAAATCGTACTTGCTTCTTTATCGTTTTTAAGAATTTCAGCCTTGACTTCTTCAGAAATTTCTTGGCCTTCTTCTTCAATTTTCTTGATAGCCGCAACTACATGCCCTAAATCAACTGTCGCTTCACTGACTGTTTTAACTGGGTCATTTTGATCATTAATTTCTTTTGGAACGCCTTTGATAGCCTGCTGATTTGCTTTTACAACAGTAGTCTCACTAATTGCTTCGATATCAACTTGAGCTGGTTTCTTTCCGAAAAGTCCAAAAAATCCTTTTTTCTCTTTCGAAACAACCTTGATATGAGCTTTCATTCTCGGAATATTTAATTCATTCAATCCTTTTTGGATTGCTTCTTCAACAGTTGAACCTGTAAATAATACCATTATCAGATTTCTCCTTACTTTTTCTTTTTCTGTGCTTTCTTCAGAGCTTTTCTTTTCTTAGCTTCTAGATCTCTCTTAGCCTTCACATCCGCTTCACGCTCTTCAATGATTTTGAAAGGATTGTTCAGTAGGTAAGTTTGCAATACTTGATAAGCGTTTGAAACCGTCCAATAAAGAGCAACACCGCTTGGTGCAGACATTGCAAAAAAGAAGATGATGACAGGCATTCCATACATCATAGCTGTCATTGCACCATTTTTTTCAGGCAAGGCTTTGTTTGAAAGCCAACTACTGAAGAAAGTGAACAGGGCAGCTAAAATTGGCAATACCAAGGTCGTGTCAACTCCACCTAGATTGAACCACAAAAAATGGCCAGTCTTCAAAAAATCAACGTACGATAAGGCTTGGAAAAGAGCCAGTAGAATTGGCATTTGAATCAAAAGTGGCCATAATGATGCAGACTGCTTAATCCCTAATTCTTTAAATAATTTACGTGTTTCCTGATCTAGTTTAGTACGATTTTCCATATCGCGACCAGGATAACGTTCGCGCAATTCCTTTATTAGCGGTTGCGCTTCTTGCATTTTTCTGGATGCCACCATTTGCGTTTGAAAGACCGGTAATAAGATTGTTCGAATCAAGACTGTGAAAATAATGATCCCTAAACCAATACTTACATTAAAGGACAAAAAACGAATGGTTTCAGCAAAAAAATAAACAAGTTTACTCCAAACATCTGACGAATCAGCAGAGACTTCACTAGTTGCACAAGCAGTCATTACCAACAAGGACAAACCTAACAAACTAGTCAATTGTAATTTCTTCTTCACTCCTATTTCCTTCCTGGTATATCTTTGCTAATTTCAAAACATGAAGTAAGTTTTTTTCGATTTCTGCATATTCTAAAGTTTCAACGCCTTTTCGAGCAATAACAACAAAGTCTACATTATCAACTATCTGGTTACTATTTTCAATCAAAACATGACGAATTCTTCTCTTGATTTGATTTCTTGTTACAGCATTTCCTAACTTCTTGCTAACTGATAACCCTACTCGAAAATGTTGTTGCTGATTCTCTAACCGATAAATAACAAATTTTCGATTAGCTACACTTTTCCCCTCTTTAAATATGGCATCAAAATCTTTCTCTTTTTTTACACGAAAGCTTTTTCTCAAAAATCATACTCCATCTAATAAAACTATTACTATTATACCATAAAATTTCAAAAAGCCAATCATGGCAAGGTTTCGGGCTATTTGTGCCATAAAAAATGGCCATTTAAAAAATGAATGACCAGAATTCAGCGAAAATTTACTACTGTTTTCAAAATCAAAAACAAAAGTCACTCTTACGAGTGACTTTTGTCGGAGATTATTATGAAAAAGTTTAGGATTCTATTAAATAAAGTTAGGAGGTCTTTATTTAATGATTGTAGTATATACCGTTTTCCTTAAATTGAACTTAAAGCTTCACTTTTTTCTCTAATTTTTAAAGCTATGGATTGGAGCAGGAATCTGACCCCCACGAGAAATAAAATCAACAGATGATGCTTTGTTTACTTTCATAACTGGAGCAGTTCCTAAAAGACCACCAAACTCGATCATATCCCCTTCTTTACCTTTAGGAATAATGCGAACTGCAGTTGTTTTCATATTGATAACCCCGATAGCAGCTTCATCGGCAATCATAGCCGCAATGGTTTCAGCAGGAGTATCCTCAGGGATAGCAATCATATCTAAACCAACCGAACAAATAGCTGTCATGGCTTCTAATTTTTCAAGATTTAGGGAACCATTTTGTACAGCAGCAATCATGCCTTCATCTTCAGAAACTGGTATAAAGGCACCTGAAAGACCACCGACTTGGTTACAAGCCATAACTCCACCCTTTTTAACCTGATCATTCAACAGAGCTAAGGCTGCAGTCGTCCCATGAGTCCCAACAGTTTCCAGCCCCATTTCCTCGAGAACTCGAGCTACAGAATCACCTACTGCTGGAGTTGGCGCCAAGCTCAAATCTACAATTCCGAAGTCAACTCCAAGACGCTCGCTAGCCATTTGTCCAACTAGTTGACCGATACGGGTAATCTTGAAAGCTGTCTTTTTAACAGTTTCAGCAACTACATCAAAACTTTCCCCACGAACCTTTTCCAAGGCACGTTTAACAACACCCGGACCAGAAACACCTACATTGATGATAACATCTGCTTCACCAACACCATGGAAGGCACCCGCCATAAAAGGATTATCTTCGACTGCATTGGCAAAAACGACTAGCTTCGCAGCTCCCATTTCTGAAAGTTCAGCTGTTTCCTTGATAATTCGTCCCATATCAGCTACAGCAGTCATGTTAATTCCTGACTTGGTTGAACCGATATTGACAGAAGAGCAAACCTTATCTGTCTCTGCTAGAGCACGTGGAATAGAATTTATCAGAATTTCATCACCTTTTTGGTAACCTTTTTGTACCAAGGCAGAAAATCCCCCAATAAAATCAACACCTATTTTTTTAGCAGCTCTATCCAAAGCTTTTGCTAACACTACATAATCTGTCGCATCTGTTGCTGCTCCAATCAAAGAAATAGGCGTTACCGAGACGCGTTTGTTAACGATTGGAATCCCAAGTTCAGCTGCAATTTCATCCCCGACAGCAACTAAATTTGCGGCCTTGCTAGTTATCTTATCATAAATTTTATCTGCAGCCTTATTAATATCTGGATCTATACAATCTAGAAGTGAAATTCCCATGGTAATTGTTCTGATATCAAAATTCTGCTCTTCAATCATTGAGATTGTTTCAGTGACTTGTCTAATATCCATACACGCCTCCTAGATATTATACATAGCATCAAAAATCGCAGCACTCTGAATATTGATTTTGACATTCAAAGTCTGACCAAAAGCCTCAAACTCATTTCTCAAATGAGTAAAATCTTGTTTTTCTTCACTAGATACCACAGCCATCATTGTGAAGAACTCGTCCAAGACAGTTTGTGAAATATCATCAATATTTAATCCTAATTCAGCAATCTTAGTCGCAACACCTGCAACAATCCCACCTTTATCTTTTCCAACTACAGTTATGATAGCTTTCATATCGACCCTCCATTTTTAAACTATAGAAAATCTAATTTTGTGATTTTCTTTTTTCTCAGTATAGCACATTTACAACAAAAAAACTAAAAAACGCCTGCTTACGAAATTGTTCTTAAAAGAAAAAACAATTTCGTAAACAAGCGTCTACCGACCATCTTATGATGAGTGTTCCCGCTAGGACAAAAGTCCTAGCGGTAGACCAGAGCTAGACTAAGAGCACAGGGCTCCATCATCATAACACTCAACAAAATTGATGATTTTATACTAATTCAATGATCGCCATTGGCGCTGCATCACCACGACGTGGTTCAGTTTTAAGGATACGAGTGTATCCACCGTTACGGTCTGCGTAACGAGGTGCGATTTCTGAGAACAATTTTTGAAGAGCTGTAGTAGAAGTGTACTTGTCAGTTGCTTCATCATAGTTTTCAGATGCGATTTCATTACGTACGAAAGCAGCAGCTTGACGACGTGCATGCAAATCACCACGTTTACCTAGAGTAATCATTTTTTCAACAGTTTTACGGATTTCTTTAGCACGAGCTTCAGTTGTCACGATTGATTCGTTGATCAAAAGGTCAGTTGTCAAATCGCGAAGCATTGCTTTACGTTGTGAGCTAGTGCGTCCTAGTTTACGGTAAGCCATGTATTCCTCCTTTATTTATCTTTTAATCCAAGACCCAAATCATTGAGTTTGAGTTTCACTTCTTCCAAACTCTTGCGTCCAAGATTTCTTACTTTCATCATCTCTGCCTCAGATTTTTCTGTCAAATCATGCACAGTATTAATACCAGCACGTTTCAAACAGTTATATGAGCGTACAGACAAGTCAAGTTCCTCAATCGTACGTTCCAAAATACGGTCGTCCGATTCAGTATCAGCTTCTTTCATCACTTCTGCAGTTTTAGCAATCTCTGTAAGATTTGTAAACAAATCAAGATGTTCTGTCAAAATGCGTGCTGAAAGCCCTAAAGCATCTTCCGGAATAATAGTTCCATTTGTCAAGATTTCAAGGGTTAATTTGTCGAAACCATCATTGCTTCCTACACGAGCAGGTTCAACTTGATAGTTAACTTTTGTGACTGGTGTATAAATAGAATCTACAGCAAGTGTTCCAACTGGAGCATTATCTTTCTTGTTTTCATCAGCAGGTACATATCCACGACCACTGTTTACAGTCATAGTCGCTTTAAATGAAGCACCTTCTCCGATTGTGAAAAGATAATGATCTGGATTTACGATTTCGATATCACTGTCAGTCAAAATGTCTCCAGCTGTTACTTCAGCAGGACCTTCAACATCAAGTTCAATAGTCTTTTCGTCTTTTACATATGATTTAACCGCAATACCTTTAATGTTCAGAATGATTTGCATCACATCTTCACGAACACCAGGGATTGTATCAAACTCATGTAATACACCATCGATATCGATAGATGTAACAGCTGCTCCTGGAAGAGAAGCAAGAAGTACACGACGAAGAGAGTTACCAAGTGTTGTACCGTATCCACGTTCTAGTGGTTCGATAACAAACTTGCCATAATCTTTATTTTCATCAATTTTTGTTATATTTGGTTTTTCAAACTCGATCATTTAGTTACTCCCTCTTAAACGAAAAGCAGTGTAAAGGTAATGATTATACACGGCGACGTTTTGGAGGACGAGCACCATTGTGTGGCACTGGAGTCACATCACGAATTGCTGTTACTTCAAGACCAGCGGCAGCAAGAGCACGAATAGCTGACTCACGACCAGAACCTGGACCTTTTACAGTAACTTCAACTGATTTAAGACCGTGTTCTTGTGCAGATTTAGCAGCAGCTTCTGAAGCCATTTGAGCAGCAAATGGTGTAGATTTACGAGAACCTTTGAAACCAAGAGCACCAGCTGATGACCAAGCGATTGCATTACCATGCACATCAGTAATCATAACAATAGTGTTATTAAATGTAGCGTGAATATGAGCAATACCAGATTCGATATTCTTTTTCACACGACGTTTACGTGTTGGTTTAGCCAAGACTTTTACCTCCTATATTATTTTTTCTTACCAGCAATCGCAACAGCTTTACCTTTACGAGTGCGAGCGTTGTTTTTAGTGTTTTGTCCACGGACAGGAAGTCCACGACGGTGACGGATCCCACGGTATGAACCGATTTCCATCAAACGTTTGATGTTCAAGTTTACTTCGCGACGAAGGTCACCTTCAACTTTAATTGCATCAACTTCACGACGGATAGCATCTTCTTGATCTGATGTAAGGTCGCGAACGCGAATATCTTCTGAAATTCCAGCAGCTGCTAAGATTTTCTTAGATGTTGCAAGTCCGATACCATAGACATAAGTCAATGAGATAACTACACGTTTGTCATTTGGAATGTCAACTCCAGCAATACGAGCCATGTTTTCTCCTTTCTATCTTATCCTTGACGTTGTTTGTGTTTTGGATTTGCTGGGCAAATTACCATAACACGGCCATTACGACGAATAACTTTACAGTATTCGCAAATTGGTTTGACCGATGGTCTTACTTTCATTTCTTATCCCTCCAAGTTTTTCGATTATTTAAAGCGGTAAGTGATACGTCCACGTGTCAAGTCATATGGACTCATTTCGACAGTAACACGATCTCCCGCTAAAATACGAATATAGTTTTTACGAATTTTACCAGAAACTGTTGCTAAAATCTGATGTCCATTTTCAAGTTCAACCGTAAACATTGCGTTCGGCATTGTATCGACTACTTTGCCTTCAACTTCAATCACATCGTCTTTTGCCACGCAAAAGTACCTCCCTAAATTTCGATTTGATGCCTCTAGACACAGAGACAACAATTATAAGTCAGACTAACTCAGTATAACATTTGTCAAGACATTTTGCAAGTCTGAAAAACGCTTTTATTTCAAATTTGTCAAGACATTTTCGATATCTTTAAAGACATCATCGATATCTTGGTTACCTTCGATATCATGTACAAGACCTTTAGCACGGTAGTGAGCAATGATTGGTTCACCTTGAGCAATATTAACATCCAAACGACGTTTTACTGTCTCAGGTTTATCATCTTCACGTTGGTAGTAATCTTCCTCTTTGTAATCAACTGGTGGATTGAATACTTTATGGAAAGTCTCTCCAGTTTGACGATGAATGATACGTCCACTCAAACGCTCTAAAAGACTATCTGGATTTACTTCGATGTTGATGACACCTTCTAGCTCAATACCAAGTTCAGCCAATGTTTTATCTAAAGCATGTGCTTGTTCAATAGTACGTGGATACCCATCCAACAAGAAGCCAGTTTCTTTAATATCATCTTGAGAAAGACGTTCTTTAACGATTCCGTTTGTAACTTCATCTGGAACCAATTCGCCTTTGTCAATATATGACTTCGCTAACACACCCATTTCAGTTTGGTTAGCCATTGCTGCACGGAACATGTCACCTGTTGAGATGTGAGCAACATGGAATTGTTCAACAATTTTTGCTGCTTGTGTTCCCTTACCTGCACCAGGTAAACCCATAATCAAAAGATTCATGATTCAAACTCCTTTTTTATTTTTAAATAGAAGCAAAAATTCATTTCAACTCCTATTTAAAAACAAAATAGAAGAGAGGAGATAAAAATCTGACTAGGTCTTTGATTTTTACACTCCACTCTCTGAGCAATAGTGAATTTTATTTTCTATTACAATTATTCTGTTGTATCTAAGAAACCAACATATTTACGTTTCAATAGATAACCTTCCAATTGTTTAATTCCTTCAATACCTGTAGAGATAATGATGAGCAAACTTGTTCCCCCAAAAGCAACAACTTCTGAAAGGCCAAATAAATCTTTAGCTACTATAGGTAGGATAGAAATCACACCTAGGAAGATTGATCCGACTGTTGCGAGACGTCGAAGAAGTTTTGACATATATTCTTCTGTCCCTTTACCAGGACGGACACCATGGATATAAGCTCCACTCTTTTGTAAATTTTCTGCTGCTTTCTCTGGATTGATCTGTACAAATGTATAGAAGAATGTAAAGAGAATAATCAACAGAGCATACAAAGCAACACCTGTTGGGGTTGAAGTAGATACCAACTCTTGAGCTGTTTTTACCCATTCCCAATTAAGACCAGACGCACTTACGAATTGTAAGATTGCTGCCGGCGCTGCTGTAATGGAGCTGGCAAAGATAACAGGGATAACCCCAGCAGGGTTAATCTTCAAAGGAAGATACGAACTTGATGGTGCACCTTGAGCTACCTTTGTATACTGAATTGGTATCTTGTACTTAGCTTGTTCAACGTAAGTTGTAAAGTAAACAATCAACAAAACAGCAACGATTAAGATGGCAACGAAAATAAGAGACGATGTCAAACGACTGCTTGGTACATTGACAAAGTAATCCACATAGATGCCTTTAATCATATCAGGAATTGAAGCAACAATCCCTGCAAAGATAATCATTGAAACACCATTCCCGTATCCCTTATCTGTGATTTGTTCTCCCAACCAGGTCACAATCATACTTCCTGCGGTTAAAATTCCACCAATTACAAGGAATACTTGTGGTGTAAGTGGTACAGTCAAAAGTTTAGCTCCAGACAGAGCGTTAAAACCAGCAGTAATCCCGACTGATTGAACAAATGCAAGCACAAGGGCAATGTATCGAGTCGCTTGATTTAACTTTCTACGACCTACTTCCCCTTGTTTGCCCCACTCTACAAATTTTGGCAATAAATCCATTTGCAAGAGTTGGACGACGATTGAGGCTGTGATGTAGGGACTAACACCAAGTGCAAAAACTGAGAAGTTTTTCATGGCATTCCCTGACACCAAGCTCAACATATTCAAGAAGGATAGTCCACTCAAAGCGTTCAAGCTATTTGCATTTACCCATGGTACAGTAATGCTTGTACCGATACGGAATACAAATACGATAAAAATTGTAAATAGAATTTTTGATCGAACTTGTTTAACTTTGAATGCTTCTCTCAATAATTTAAAAAACATAGGTCACCTCACTTAGATGACTTCAACAGAACCACCTTTAGCAGTGATAGCTTCTTCAGCTGATTTAGAGAATTTAGCTGCTTTAACAGTCAATTTCTTAGTCAACTCACCGTTACCAAGAACTTTGATACCTGATTTTTCAGATTTAACAATTCCTGATTCTACAAGTACCACTGGAGTTACTTCAGCACCGTCATCAAAGGCGTTCAATTGATCAAGGTTTACAATAGCATATTCTTTAGCGTTGATGTTAGTAAATCCACGTTTTGGAAGACGACGGAACAATGGAGTTTGTCCACCTTCAAAACCAAGACGTACACCGCCTCCGCTACGAGCTTTTTGACCTTTTTGACCACGGCCTGATGTCTTACCGTTACCTGATGAAGTACCACGTCCAACACGGTTACGTGACTTACGAGAACCTTCTGCAGGTTTCAATTCATGAAGTTTCATTTATTTTTCTCCTCTTTTGTAAAATGCTAGCGCCGATAAAGGAGAAAAGGTTGTCTCCTTTATCAACTCGCCTATACTGTGTCATCTAAGATGACTATATCTAGTTTTAGGGGATGGTCATATGCACATCCCCTAAATAATCATTAGTTTACTTCTTCAACTGTTACCAAGTGAGATACTGCAGTGATCATACCACGGATTGCAGCGTTATCTTCTTTAATAACAGAGCTGTTCAATTTGCCAAGTCCAAGTGCTACAACAGTTTTACGTTGTGATGGAATGCGTCCGATTGGAGACTTAGTCAAAGTAATTTTAATTTGAGCCATTTTATCCCCTTTCTTATGCCAAATCAGAAACTGAAATACCACGAAGGGCAGCAACTTCTTCAGCGCGTTTCAATTGTTTCAAACCTTCAACAGTTGCGCGAACAATGTTGATTGGAGTGTTAGAACCAAGTGATTTAGATGTAATATCTGCCACACCTGCCAATTCCACAACGGCACGAACTGCACCACCTGCGGCAACTCCAGAACCTTCTACAGCAGGTTTCAACAATACTTTAGCTCCACCGAATTCTGAAAGAACTTCATGTGGAATTGTTGTTCCGACCATAGGAACTTCGATCAAGTTTTTCTTAGCATCTTCTACTGCTTTGCGGATTGCTTCTGGAACTTCTTGAGCTTTACCAGTACCAAATCCTACACGACCATTGCGGTCACCAACTACTACAAGAGCTGCGAAACGAAGACGACGTCCACCTTTAACAACTTTTGTAACACGGTTAACAGCAACTACGCGTTCTTCAAGTTCTACTGCATTGTCTTTAAATGCCATTTTCTAGTGTCCTCCTATTAGAATTTCAATCCGTTTTCACGAGCTGCATCAGCCAAAGCTTTCACACGTCCGTGATATAGATATCCACCGCGGTCGAACACCACTTCTGAAATACCTTTAGCACTTGCACGTTCTGCAACGAGTTTACCGACAGCAACGGCTTGTTCAGTTTTAGTTCCTTTTGAAACTTCTTTGTCAAGAGTTGAAGCACTTGCGAGCGTTACACCCGCTACGTCATCAATCACTTGAGCGTAGATGCCTGTATTAGAACGGAATACGTTCAAACGTGGGCGATCAGCAGTTCCAGAGAGTTTTCCGCGTACACGACGGTGGCGTTTTTGGCGGAGTTTGTTTTTATCTGGTTTAGAAATCACAGTTTTCACCTCTTTAATTTTAAATCATGTGCTATGCACAAAGTTGGCAATGAGGTTGGTGGTTGACAATCAACCACTCAACATTATTTACCAGTTTTACCTTCTTTAAGACGAACATATTCGCCAACGTAACGGATACCTTTACCTTTGTAAGGTTCTGGTGAACGAAGGCTACGTACGTAAGCAGCTGTTTGACCAACTACTTCTTTTGAAATTCCGCTAACAACGATTGTTGTTGGGTTTGGAAGTTCAAAAGTAATTCCTTCTGGAGCTTCAACTTCGTCTGGGTGAGATTTACCTACAGCCAAAACAAGTTTTGATCCTTGAAGTTGTGCACGGTAACCAACCCCACGCATTTCAAGTTCTTTCTTGAATCCTTCTGAAACACCAATAACCATGTTGTTCAAAAGCGCACGAGTAGTTCCGTGGATAGTTTTCATTTCTTTTGAATCGTTTGGACGGTGAAGAGTTACTTCAGTACCTTCCACACGGATTTCAATATCTTTCGAGAACTCACGAGTAAGTTCTCCTTTAGGGCCTTTTACAGTTACAACGTTGTCATTGTTAGTGATTTCAACACCAGCAGGCAACACGATAACTTTATTACCAATACGTGACATGTTTTTATTCTCCTGTTAAATTGTCAGGCCTTTGAAGGCCAGTTTTCACGGGGTTTAAATCTTTTTGATTTAAAAGTTAATGTTTAGATCTCAATTTCTAAGTGAATCGAGGCATTGTCTCGCAGACATAACTTTGAGTTAGGCAAGAGACAATAACGAAGAGTCACAACGAAATTGGGAGCTAAATATTACCAAACGTAAGCGATAACTTCCCCACCAACGTTCTTTTGGCGTGCTTCTTTATCAGTAAGCAAACCTTCAGAAGTTGAAAGGATAGCAATTCCAAGTCCGTTAAGTACTTTTGGAAGATCTTCACGTTTTTTGTAAACACGAAGTCCTGGTTTAGAAACACGTTTCAAGTTAGTGATAACTCGTTCACCGTTAGTTCCGTATTTCAAGAATACACGGATGATACCTTGTTTGTCATCTTCGATGATTTCTACGTTCTTAACAAAACCTTCGCGTTTAAGGATTTCAGCAATCCCTTTTTTGATGTTTGATGCAGGTACTTCAAGTACTTCGTGTTTTGCTTGGTTAGCGTTACGAATACGAGTTAGGAAGTCTGCGATTGGGTCAGTCATAACCATTTTATTTTTCTCCTCTTACTAGTAGTTTGCAAGTTGCACTTGCTAGTTAATGATTGAGCTAGGCTCAGATAGTTTTGATACATGCAAACGAGAATATACTCATTTGAACACGAGCTACAACCTGGGCAAAAAAGATAGATTTGTCTCGGAGCAGCGCTCCTGCACCAAATCTCCTATTTTTGCTGTAGTTGTTACGCTCTTTGTATCATGATATTACCAAGATGCTTTTGTTACACCAGGGATTTGACCTTTATATGCCAATTCACGGAAGCAAACACGGCAAAGTTTAAACTTGCGGTAAACTGAGTGTGGACGTCCACAACGTTCACAGCGAGTGTATGCTTGAGTAGAGAACTTCGCTGGGCGTTTGTTCTTAGCAATCATAGATTTTTTAGCCATTAGTTATACCTCCTATATTATTTTGCAAAAGGCATTCCAAGGCCTGTAAGCAATGCACGTGACTCTTCGTCAGTGTTAGCAGTAGTTACGATAACGATGTCAAGACCACGAGTTTTGTCAACGTCATCAAAGTTGATTTCTGGGAAGATCAATTGTTCTTTCACACCAAGTGTGTAGTTTCCGCGTCCATCAAATGATTTTGTTGGAACACCGTGGAAGTCACGCACACGTGGAAGTGATACTGAAACCAATTTATCCAAGAATTCGTACATACGTTCACCACGAAGGGTAACTTTTGCACCGATCGCTACACCTTCACGAAGACGGAAGCCGGCGATTGATTTTTTAGCTTTAGTGATAAGTGGTTTTTGACCTGAGATAAGTGCCAATTCTTCAGCAGCTTTTTCAAGGCTTTTAGCGTTTGATACAGCTTCACCAACACCCATGTTCAAAACGATCTTATCTACTTTAGGCACAGCCATCACTGATGAGTAGTTGAATTGTTCTGTCAAAGCAGGAACTACTTCATTAAGATATTTTTCTTTTAAACGATTTGCCATTATACTTCTCCTTTCCTTCGTGATTAATCAAGCACTTCGCCTGATTTTTTGTTGTAGCGAACTTTTTTACCGTCTACAAATTTGTAACCAACACGACCAGCTACACCATTTTTGTCCAAAACTTGAACGTTTGATACGTGGATAGCTGCTTCCTTCTCGATGATACCACCTTGAGGAAGTTCGTTAGTTGGACGTTGGTGTTTCTTAACGATGTTAACACCTTCAACGATAACTTTGTTTACTTTTGGAAGGGCAGTAAGGACAACAGCTTCTGTTCCCTTATCTTTACCAGCGATTACGCGAACTTTGTCGCCTTTTTTTACAAACATTTTTTTCTCCTTTTATTCTTACGCCCAATGGGCACCCTGGCTAGGCCAGGGGACTGTGTTTGTTTTTTTATTGATTAAAGTACTTCTGGAGCAAGTGACACGATCTTCATGAAGCCACCTTCACGCAATTCACGTGCAACTGGGCCAAAGATACGTGTTCCGCGAGGAGTTTTGTCGTCACGGATGATAACTGCTGCGTTTTCGTCAAATTTGATGTATGAACCATCAGCACGACGAGCACCTGATTTAGTACGAACGATAACTGCTTTAACAACGTCACCTTTTTTAACCGCACCACCAGGAGTAGCTTGTTTTACAGATGCCACAATAACATCACCGATGTTCGCAAATTTACGTTTAGAACCACCAAGAACTTTGATAGTCAAGATTTCGCGTGCACCGCTGTTGTCTGCGACTTTCAAACGAGTTTCTGTTTGAATCATTTCAGTTTTCTCCTTTCAGGCTTGATTAGATGATAACCGCTTCTTCAACAACTTCTACAAGACGGAAACGTTTTGTAGATGAAAGCGGGCGAGTTTCCATGATACGTACGATATCGCCTTCTTTGGCAACATTGTTTTCATCATGTGCTTTATATTTTTTAGAGTAGTTAATACGTTTACCATAGACTGGGTGGTTACGTTTTGTTTCAACTACAACTGTGATTGTCTTGTCCATTTTGTCAGATACAACACGTCCAACAAGAACTTTACGATTATTGCGTTCCATTGAAATTTCTCCTTCCCTAGTCTATTATTTCGCTTCAGATTGAACTGTTTTGATACGAGCGATTTGTTTTTTAACTTCTTTCAAGCGAGCTGTTTGTTCTAATTGACCAGTAGCAGCTTGGAAACGAAGTTCAAACAATTCTTTTTTCAATTCGTTTTCGCGCTTCGCGAGTTCTTCTTGAGAAAGACCACGAAGTTCTTTAACAAATTCTTTTACTTCATTAAGTTTCATGCCTTCTCCTTATTCTGCTTCACGTTTTACGAATTTACATTTAACTGGCAATTTGTGGCTTGCAAGACGAAGCGCTTCGCGAGCGATCTCTTCAGATACACCAGCAACTTCAAACATAACTTTACCACGTTTAACTGGTGCTACCCAACCTTCAGGCGCCCCTTTACCAGATCCCATACGAACCCCGATAGCCTTAGCTGTGTATGATTTGTGTGGGAAGATTTTAATCCAAACTTTACCACCACGTTTCATGTAACGAGTCATGGCGATACGAGCAGCTTCGATTTGGCGGTTAGTGATCCAGTGGCTAGTTGTAGCTTGAAGACCGTATTCACCGAATGCTACTTCTTTTCCACCTTTAGCTTCACCGCGCATTTTACCACGGAATTCACGACGGTGTTTAACACGTTTAGGTACTAACATTGGTTATTTACCTCCTTTAGTGTTTTTACGAGCTGGAAGAACTTCACCACGGTAGATCCATACTTTAACACCAAGTTTACCGTATGTAGTATCTGCTTCTTCCCAAGCGTAATCGATATCTGCGCGAAGTGTGTGAAGTGGAACTGTACCTTCAGAGTATCCTTCTGCACGGGCGATATCTGCACCGTTCAAACGACCTGATACTTGAGTTTTAATTCCTTTAGCTCCAGCACGCATAGCACGTTGGATTGCTTGTTTTTGTGCACGACGGAAAGCAACACGTTGCTCCAATTGACGAGCAATTCCTTCACCAACAAGGTGAGCATCCAAATCAGGTTGTTTGATTTCGATGATGTTGATGTGTACTTGTTTTCCAGTCAATTTGTTAAGTTTAGCACGAAGTGCATCAACGTTAGCACCACCTTTACCGATAACCATACCTGGTTTAGCAGTGTGAAGTGAAACGTTAACTTTGTTTACTGCGCGTTCAATTTCAATAGTTGAAACTGCTGCGTCAGCAAGTTCTTTTTGAACGAATTTACGGATTGCAAGATCTTCATGAAGGTAATCCGCGTATTCTTTTTCAGCATACCATTTGGCATCCCAATCACGGATGATGCCGACACGCATACCAATTGGATGTACTTTTTGACCCACGATTTTACCTCCTTATTTTTCTGCAACAGCTACAGTGATGTGAGCTGTACGTTTGTTGATTGGTGAAGCTGAACCTTTCGCACGTGGACGAAAACGTTTCATAGTTGGTCCTTCGTTTGCGAATGCTTCAGATACTACCAAGTTAGCTTTATCCAAACCAAAGTTGTTTTCAGCGTTAGCTACAGCTGAGTTCAACACTTTCAAGATGATTTCAGCAGCTTTGTTTGGAGTGAATGTCAAAATTGCGATTGCATCGGCTACGCTTTTACCACGGATGTTGTCAAGAACAAGACGTGATTTACGAGGTGAAACACGTACTGTGCGAGCCATTGCTTTAGCTGAAGTAATTTCTGCCATTTATGTTCTCCTTATTTTCTACGTGTCTTCTTGTCGTCTGCGGCGTGACCTTTGTAAGTACGAGTTGGTGCAAATTCACCAAGCTTGTGACCTACCATGTCTTCTTGGATGTAAACAGGTACGTGTTTACGTCCATCATAAACTGCGATAGTGTAACCAATGAAACTTGGGAAAATCGTTGAACGACGTGACCAAGTTTTGATAACTTTTTTCTTTTCGTCGTTAGCTTGAGCTTCAACTTTTTTCATCAAATGCTCATCGACGAAAGGTCCTTTTTTAAGACTGCGTCCCATTTTAATATTTTCTCCTTTAAATATAGTACCACAGCGGCTTGCGCTCACGAGGAGCGCTACCGAGCTGGCGGATTATCTAGCTCTTAAGCGACTAGTTTAAAATTATTTCTCGTTGCGACGACGAACGATAAGTTTGTCAGATTTCGCTTTTTTGTTACGAGTTTTAAGACCAAGAGCAGGTTTGCCCCATGGAGTAGATGGCGCTTTACGACCAACTGGTGCTTTACCTTCACCACCACCGTGTGGGTGATCGTTAGGGTTCATTACAGAACCACGAACTGTTGGGCGGATACCTTTCCAACGGCTACGTCCTGCTTTACCAAGGTTTACAAGTCCATGTTGTTCGTTTCCGACAACACCAACTGTTGCACGACAAGTTCCAAGAATCATACGAACTTCACCTGATTGAAGACGAACAAGAACGTATTTACCTTCTTGACCCAAAACTTGAGCAGAAGCTCCAGCAGCACGTACCAATTCTCCACCACGACCTGGTTTCAATTCGATGTTGTGGATCAAAGTACCAACTGGGATGTTAGCAAGCGGAAGAGCGTTTCCGACTTTGATATCTGCTTCAGGACCTGAAACGATACGTTGACCAACTTCAAGACCTTTTGGAGCGATGATGTAAGCTTTCACACCGTCAGTGTAGTGTACAAGAGCAATGTTTGCAGAACGGTTTGGATCGTACTCGATAGTTTTAACAACTGCTTCAACGTTGTCTTTGTTACGTTTGAAGTCAACCAAACGGTAGAAACGTTTGTGTCCACCACCTTGGTGACGAACAGTGATACGACCGTTGTTGTTACGACCAGCCTTATTCTTCAAAGCAACAAGCAAAGTTTTTTCTGGTGTGCTTGTTGTGATTTCAGCGAAATCCAAAGAAGTCATATTACGGCGACCGTTTGTTGTTGGTTTATAAACACGAATTCCCACGATATTTCCTCCTTAGATTATTCAGCTTCAGCAGCAAACAACTCGATTGCTTTTGAATCAGCTGTAAGAGTGATGATAGCTTTTTTAGTTTTGTTAGTAAAACCAGTGTAACGTCCAACACGTTTAGCTTTAGGTTTTACGTTGATTGTGTTAACATTTGCAACTTTAACACCTTCAAAAGCAGCTTCAACAGCTTGCTTGATCAAAAGTTTGTGTGCACGAGTGTCAACTTCAAATACATATTTTCCTGCTTCAAGTTGAGCCATTGAGCTTTCAGTGATAACAGGTTTTTTGATAACATCATACAAATTCATTATGCAAGAACCTCCTCGATTTTAGAGATAGCTGCTTGAGTAACAAGAAGTTTGTCACTATTTGCGATGTCAAGAACACTTGCAGTTGTAGCAGTCGCAACTTTCACATTTGGAAGGTTACGAGCTGAAAGAGCTGCGAATTCGTTTCCTTCTTCAAGAATAACAAGGACTTTAGAATCGATGCTCAAAGCTGCAAGAACTTTTGCAAATTCAGCAGTTTTTGGAGCTGTAAATTCAAGAGAATCAACGGCTACAAATTTGTTTTCAGCAACTTTTTCTGAGTAAACAGATTTAAGTGCAAGGCGACGAACTTTTTGAGGAAGTTTGTACGCATAGCTACGTGGAGTTGGTCCGAAGACGATTCCACCACCACGCCATTGTGGAGAGCGGATAGAACCTTGACGAGCACGTCCAGTTCCTTTTTGACGCCATGGTTTGCGTCCACCACCTGAAACAGCTGAGCGGTTTTTAACTGCGTGAGTTCCTTGACGAAGGCTAGCGCGTTGGCTGATGATCACATCAAACACAACAGATTGGTTTGGTTCGATACCAAAGATTGCATCGTTAAGAACAACTTCGCCCGCTTGTTTACCAGTTTGGTCGAATAATGTTACATTTGCCATTTTGACTGTGTTCCCCTTTCCTTATTATTTACCAGCTTTAACTGCTGACTTGATAGTGATAAGAGATTTCTTAGCACCTGGTACGTTACCTTTGATAAGGATAACGTTCTTTTCTGGAACAACTTGTACAACTTCAAGGTTTTGAATTGTTACGCGGTCGCCACCCATACGTCCTGCAAGGTTTTTACCTTTGAATACGCGGTTAGGTGCAACAGGTCCCATAGAACCTGGACGACGGTGGTAACGAGAACCGTGAGCCATAGGTCCACGTGATTGTCCGTGGCGTTTGATAACACCTTGGAAACCTTTACCTTTAGATGTACCAGTTACATCAACAATGTCTCCAGCTGCGAAAGTTTCAACTGTGATTTCAGCACCAACTTCCAAGCCTTCAACGTTTTTGAATTCACGAATGAAGCGCTTAGGAGCCGTGTCAGCTTTTGCCACATGTCCTTTAGCAGGTTTGTTGCTCAATACTTCGCGTTTGTCATCGAAACCAACTTGGATAGCGTTGTAACCATCTGTTTCAACAGTTTTAACTTGAAGAACAACGTTTGGAGTTGCTTCGATAACTGTTACAGGGATCAATTCGCCAGCTTCAGTGAAGATTTGAGTCATTCCCACTTTTTTCCCTAAGATTCCTTTTGTCATGAGAAAATAGTTCCTTTTCTATATTTTTTATTCAAAAAGTTTTTAACGAGCGTTTTTTATGCTCAAGGTATCAAGCTTTAAATTAAAGTTTGATTTCTACGTTTACACCACTTGGAAGATCCAATTTCATCAAAGCGTCAACTGTTTTTTGAGTTGGGTTGATGATGTCGATCAAACGTTTGTGTGTACGCATTTCGAATTGTTCGCGAGAATCTTTATATTTGTGAGTCGCACGAATGATTGTGTAGAGGCTACGCTCAGTTGGAAGTGGGATTGGACCCGCAACTTGTGCACCTGTACGAGTAGCTGATTCTACGATTTTTGCAGCCGCTGTGTCAAGCGTACGGTGTTCGTAAGCTTTCAAACGGATACGGATTTTTTTGTTTGCCATCTTTTTCTCCTTTTCGTCTATTTAAGATAATAGGCTAGCTCCACAAGAAAACCGACGCGCATTGCGTGGCAATGCAACCGAGCGTGTCGCAACCTCTTGCATCAAAGCTAAGGCTGTAATTTACAGCACCATAATAGAATAACACAAAGCCCCTGCGATTGCAAGGGATTTGGCAAGATTTTTTTAATTTTTTAGATGAAACTGTTTTCTTATTGCTCCTTACCTAAAAAAGGCATAAATGAAGAGCAAATTTTTATTTTTTCTTCTATATATTATTTATAATATTTGTTTTGATCTGAAATGTATCATTCGATTGATTTATCAAGATATCTGCTTTTGACTCGGTTTCTTTATAATATTGCAGATACTGTTCCCGTCTCATTTGCTGACTAGCCAATATAAAGGATGCATCGCCATTTCTCACAGCCGTATCTCGAGCTAGACGCCTCTTTAATTCTGTCTCTTCATCCGTGTAGAAACATACAGTTTTGTCAAAGAGTTCCTTGGGTAGAAAACCCACAGACATCCCTTCGACTATCAGAATTGGTTTTGCTCCAGATAAGACTTCATTGGCTTTCCAAGGTTCTTCGATAGTCAAGACATCCATACCCGCTTGCAAGGCTAGAATATCTCTCTGTAAGCTTGCCAGTTCATGTGCCACTGGTAAACATGCTGTCACCTTTTGGTCCGGTGTCTCTTTGGGCACCACCAAATGTCGTTCCGAAGTAATATAGGGATCTGTCTCTAGTAAATTTACCTTTTGAGAATCAAGTTCTTGGTACAATTCTTGAGCAAAAGTTGATTTTCCTGAAGTTCCATGGCCGTATATACCCAGAGTTTTTACTTTTCCCGACTCTATTTCTGATACTAGTCTTTCTATTAACTCTTTTTTCTTCATTCTCTCTTGACCTGTTCATAGTTTTGCTTGCCATCGTTAAGCTTGTCCCAAATAACTACTTTTCCACTTTGCAGAGATTTTTGCACATCGATAATACGCTGATTGGAAGAGCCACGAAACTGGAGCATGAGATTGCGCTTGTTTTTATCATAGCGACCATCGACTAAGATATCAATCAGCGATAAAAGCTCCAATTTGTCAGGCGTCTCTAACATCATTTCTTCCCAGGTGTAGCCTGTCCAAGACCAGATATCTTTGTCAGGCAATTCTTTCCGAATACGTTTCACAAGAGGCAGAAGGATACCTGTATTTAGGAATGGTTCTCCTCCTAGCAATGTTAACCCTTGAACATAAGGCTGGGCAAGATCTGCCATAATTTGTTCTTCTAATTCTGGCGTATAAGGAATTCCTGCATTGAAAGACCAGGTGGCTACATTGTAGCAACCTTCACAGTGAAACATACAGCCTGCTACATAGAGAGAATTGCGGACTCCTTCGCCATCGACAAAGTTGAAAGCCTTGTAATCAATAATACGTCCCTGACTAAGCTCCTCACTCTTCCACTCGCCTGGTTTTGGTGTATTCCATGTCATACTTTCTACTCCAACTCTATCCAATAGCGCTCCGTTCCATTTCGAACATCCTCTAACTTCCCACCATTAGCTAAGATAACAGCTCGGCTGGCAGGATTTTCTGTGCTACAAGTCACCAAAGCACGATGAATGTTTTTCTCCTTAGCTACTTGAAGAACTTGATGGAGAGCTTCCTTAGCATAACCTTTTCCCCTTTCAGAAGGGCGGATGGAATAGCCGATATGGCCAGCATAATTCAGCAATCCCTCATTTAATCTCAACCGTAAATTTAAAAAACCTAAAGCATGATCTGATTCATCAAACAATACGAACTGAATTGATGGAACGCGATTTTCAGGCAAGTTTATTCCCATTTCTTTATTAAGGTTAGTTTCTAGCCAATTCTCATAATCAAAGTTCTCAGCATCCCAAAATCCACCATCGTGGGCTGATTGAGTCTGTTCAAACTCTGCCATCATGTTTAGAATGGTTCCTTTATCTGCCAATGTCGGTCTGCGTAATCCCATGTATTCCTCCCGCTATGAGAAAAGTGAGAGGGGACTCTCACTTTTTCTTGTTCTTATTTAAAAATTGTTCTCTAAGGCTGGCTACTCGATCTTTTTTATTGACTCCACCCTTTGAATGCTTTTCGTGGAATCGTTGAACCAAGGCCTTACCCTTATCGTCTAATTGATATTTTCCCATGCTATCTCTTTCTAATTTGTTACTTCATGCCCTGCTGTTTTAATAGTAGAACCGTTCATGTGTTTGACACGCGCAGCAATTTCCTTGTGACGACCATTCACCATCGGACGCGCTTGCGGATTTCCAAGATAGCCACAAGTCCGTTTGACAACATCTACTGTTTTAGGGTCACTATTGCCACAATTAGGACAGGCAAAACCTCTCTCAGTTGGATCAAAATCCCCTTCAAAATCGCACTTGTAGCAACGATCAATCGGAGTATTGGTTCCTAGATAACCTACACGATCATAAGCGTAGTCCCAAACAGCTTCCAAGGCCTTTGGATTTTGTTGAAGAACTGGGTACTCACAGTAGTGGATAAATCCACCTGATGCACCCGCTTCTGGATAAACCTTCTCGAAGTCCAATTTTTCAAAAGGAGTTGGATTTTTTCGGACATCATAATGGAAGGAATTTGTGTAGTATTCTTTATCAGTAATGTCTGGAATAGATCCAAATTTCTCTGTATCCAAACGACAGAAACGATCTGTCAGACTTTCAGATGGCGTTGAATAAATAGAGAAGTGATAACCGTATTGGTCTGACCATTCTTCTACTCGATGTTTCATGTCTCTAATGATATCAAGGGTGAATTCTTTGGCTTCTGGATTATTTTCCCAATTGTTGCCAAAGAATACTGTTGCCACTTCATAGAGCCCGATATATCCAAGCGAAACAGTAGCACGGCGATTCTTAAAGAGTTGGTCAACACTTTCTTCTTTTCCTAGGCGATGACCAAAAGCACCGTATTGATAGAGGATAGGCGCATTAGCTGGCGTCGCCTCCTTGGTTCGCTCTACACGATAGACCAGTGCATCTTCTGCAATATTCATACGCTCATTGAAGATTTCCCAGAACTTATTTATGTCGCCTTCAGATTCAAGGGCAATCCGAGGAAGATTGACCGTTACCACACCTAGGTTCATACGACCTGAATTGACTTCAACTCCATTTTCATCCTTCCAACCTTGGAGGAAAGAACGACATCCCATCGGAACCTTGAAAGAACCTGTCAACTCGACAATCTTATCGTAAGACAAGACATCTGGATACATACGCTTAGTGGCACATTCGAGAGCCAACTGCTTAATATCGTAGTTAGGCGAACCTTCCTCCAAGTTAAGTCCTCTTTTAAGTGTGAAGATGAGCTTAGGGAAGATGGCTGTACGATGTTCTGAACCCAGCCCCTTGATTCGAATATTCAGGATTGCCTTTTGAATTTCGCGTTCAAAACGACTAGTGCCTAAACCGAAACCAAGAGAAGTAAATGGCGTTTGCCCGTTTGAGGTAAAGAGGGTGTTAATCTCGTACTCTAAAGATTGCATGGCATCATAGATGTCTTTTTGAGTTTTCTTCCAGGCGTATTCTTCGTGCTTGTCAGGTAGGACCCATTCCTCTGCATCTTTAAGGTGTTTTTGATAATTTTTCTCTGCATAAGGAGCCAAAACTTCATCTATACGGTCTGCCGAACAGCCCCCATACTGGCTAGATGCGACGTTTGCGATGATTTGTGAAATTTGCGCCGTCGCAGTTTGGATAGACTTAGGACTTTCTACCTCAGCATTCCCAATCTTAAAACCATTTTCCAACATACCCTTAAAATCAATCAAACAGCAGTTGGTCATAGGAGTGTAGGGGCTGTAGTCCAAATCGTGATAGTGGATATCCCCTTTTTGATGGGCATTAGCCACATGCTTAGGAAGCATTTGAAGTCCGATTGATTTTCCAACAATCCCGGCCGTCAAATCACGCTGGGTGTTGAAGACATCGCTATCTTTATTGGCATTTTCATTAACAACCGCTTGATCCTTATTGAGAAGCTTATGAATACTAAAGTTGATATCTGTCGCTTTTGAGCGCTCAAAATCTCTTTGAGTCCGATAAGTGATATACTCCTCAGCCAAGGCATATTCTTTAGCTTCCAGCAACTCGTGCTCAACGATGTTTTGGATTTCATAGATTTTTACACCTTGCGGGAAACGGCTATGGATCTCATCAACGATACGCTCAACCAGGGCACTAAGGCGCTTTTCGACCAAAGGAGTTACATCCATAACCTTTTCCGCAGCCTTACGAAGCGCTTTGTCAATCTTATCTACATCAAAAATGACACGTCTACCGTCACGCTTTTCAACGAATAACGTTGGATCAGGGACAGTCTTCTCTTCCAATACAATCATATCCATACCCTTTTCTTAAATATAATATTGATTCTAAAAAGTATTATATCACTAAAAAAATAAAAATCAATATCTTGTGTAAAAAAATAAATTTTTTTTAAAATTACACAAGATATTGATAATTTTATTTTAATTTGTAGAGTTTGAAATCTTTGTAATCACTTGGAACGGCTTGATAATTTTCAGCTAAAAGCTGCTCAACTTCTGTCCAAAGAGATGTTTTTGTATTCACTACAATCATCTTTGGTTGATTATCTCGAAGATCATTTACAAGCTTAGTACGATTTGCATCAAGTCCTGTATGCAATCTAGGAGATAGCAACTGACTTGCTGCTAAACGCTCACTAGCCTTATAACTACTTGTCAGATTATCCCATACATAGATACGTTCTGTAGCCTGTGTTTCACTTTTAATCTTAGCCTCAATACTAGTGCGCTCTTTATATTGTTCTGCATGAAGCACATATCGTGAAACTACAGGAGCTAAAAATAGATAAACGAGAGCTAAAATTGGCAGATAGGCATTTCCTTTCACAAAAGTGCCCCATGGTGACGTTTCTTCTCTGCGTCTTCTACGACGGCTGGCTCCCTCTAATTCCCACGTGCGAATTCGAGTTAACAATAGAATAGACAAGAAGGGTAACAATTCAACCATACGACTACCATTGATAAGATCTGTAGAGAAAATTTCTAAAACTAATACCAAAATAACAGCTATTGCAGCAGAGATTGATAAGACTGATTGTTTCAATGGTTTAGATTGGAAGAGACCTGTGAAAGCCAACGTCAATGCTCCAAGAGCAATTGCCAATAATCCATAGAAGAGGATGTTGTCGAGTAACCCCGAGTTAGAGGTGAAGTTCAAACTATCTAATGGATAGAGGATTTGACTAATGGCATTTCCGAAGCTACCTTTATAAGCTGTATAGTAGCCAATTGGATAAAAGAAGATTGAAAAACCAAGACCCGCCGCAAAGAATTGATAGAGGCCATGAGTCAAGTTGTTGCGCCCAACATTAAAAGCAGTTACTGCAAAAAATAAGACAAATGCATATAAAATTGTCACCAAAGGTGCAAAGAAAAATGCTAGGGCCAGGCTAATCCCAATACGTATGAAACCTTTATCATGATCTGGTTCTGCAAAGTAAGCAATCGCTAAACTGAGAGCATAGAATAAGAACGGAAGGGCAAGAATAGTCGCATAGCCACCACCAAAACTAAGAGCACTGGCGAGGATATAAAAGACTGTCAGCACTTGTTGAGATTGTTTGTTTTGTCCCGTCAAGTTATAAGCCGAATGAAAAAGAAAGAATCCTGCACCTATTAAGGCTAACCAATTAAAGACTGCAAACAATAGACTGCCTTTGGTTAGATACTGTAAAAAGTAATAAAGGAGACCACTAGTTCCAAAGTAGTCAGAGTAGATATCTCCTCTCTGATGCATGGCCCATCCGATATAGAAATCCTGAGTCTGTTCTGGACTTAGCAAGCCTAATAAAAAGGGTAGGACCACAGACACAAGTACTACTAGCGTACTCAAAATTAGGATATTAAAAAATGGTAAGCGAGCAGGCTGACGAGTTTCAACCTCGAGTTGCTCCTCATTTGTTACTGGAGCTTCCTGACTTCCCACCCAATATGGATTCGATTCATCTTCTAATCTGCCATATACGTTCATTCATTCTCTCCTATATTTTAATTTGTTCTAGTATATCAAAAAGTCTAGTTCTTGTCAGCCTGCGGCGGACGTTTGCGTAACTTTTCAGATAAGAAAACAAAGCGTTCAATCTCATAAAAACGATGATAAGAAGCTTTTTTATAGTAGTCTAAAAAAGTTTTTTCCTCTACTGTCAGCATGGTTACCCCTCCTTTTCTCTTCATTCGAAAAAAGGAGAAAAATCTAAAAAAGCTGAATTCTCAAAAAGAGGATTCAGCACTTTTTAATCAGCTTTCTTTTCTAAGTTTTTTGAAATGCTACGATTTTTACCTTCCAGATACACCATCAAAATAGAGATATCTGCTGGGTTTACCCCAGAAATACGGCTAGCCTGACCAATGGTTTCTGGATTAATGAGTTTGAACTTCTGGCGCGCTTCTGTCGCGATAGAGTCAATATCATCCCAATCGATGTTGGCCGGAATACGTTTTTCTTCCATGCGTTTCATCTTGGCAACCTGATCCATAGCTTTTGAGATGTAACCTTCGTACTTGATTTCTGTTTCAATCAATTCGATAATCTTGTCATCCAATTCTTCGGCAGCAGGTCCAATAAAGGCCACCACGTCTTGGTAAGAGACTTCTGGACGACGGAGAAACTCCTTGGCAGTGACTGCATCAGTCAATGGTTTGAAGCCCATTGCTTCAACCTTAGCGTTTGTTTCCTTGACTGGCTTGAGTTTGATGCTATCCAAACGCTTCATTTCATTTTCAAATTGATTTTTCTTGATCTCAAAGCGAGCCCAACGTTCATCATCAACTAGACCAACCTCACGCCCCATCTCAGTCAAACGCATATCAGCATTGTCATGACGGAGGATGAGGCGGTATTCAGCACGACTGGTCAAGAGACGGTAAGGTTCAATGGTTCCCTTAGTTACCAAGTCGTCAATCATCACACCGATATAACCGTCGCTTCGTTTCAGAATCAACTCAGGCTTACCTTGGATTTTCAGAGCCGCATTGATACCCGCTATGATCCCTTGTCCAGCAGCTTCTTCGTAACCTGACGTTCCATTTGTCTGTCCAGCAGTGAAGAGGCCTGAGATTTTTTTGGTTTCCAGAGTCGCACGCAACTGGTGTGGTAAGACCATATCATACTCAATGGCATAACCAGTTCGCATCATCTCTGCATTTTCCAACCCTTTGATAGAATGAACCAAGTCACGTTGTACGTCTTCAGGAAGACTAGTCGAAAGTCCTTGGACATAGACTTCCTCTGTATTGCGACCTTCTGGCTCAAGGAAAAGTTGGTGGCGTTCCTTGTCTGCAAAACGTACAATCTTGTCCTCAATTGACGGACAATAGCGAGGCCCAACTCCCTTGACCACACCTGTAAACATAGGCGCACGGTGGAGGTTGTTTTGAATAATCTCATGGCTGGCACCATTGGTGTAGGTCAACCAGCACGGCACTTGGTCTTTGACATAATCCTCGTCACGTGAAGTGTATGAGAAGTGATTTGGTGCCTCGTCTCCTGGCTGGATTTCTGTCACATCGTAGTTGATAGAAGAAGCCTTGACACGAGGTGGTGTCCCTGTTTTGAAACGACCGATTTCGAGCCCAAGTTCTTTGAGATTGTCAGCGAGGTTAATAGAAGCTAGGCTGTGGTTAGGACCTGACGAGTACTTGAGATCTCCGATGATGATTTCCCCACGGAGGGCAGTCCCTGTGGTCACAATAACAGCCTTGGCAGCATACTCTTGATGGGTCGCTGTACGAACACCGACAACCTTGCCATCTTCCACCAAAATCTCATCAATCATGGTTTGACGAAGGGTCAGATTCTCTTGATTTTCAACTGTCTTGCGCATTTCCTTAGAGTAAAGCTCCTTGTCAGCCTGCGCACGAAGGGCACGAACAGCAGGTCCTTTCCCAGTGTTGAGCATCTTCATCTGGATGTAAGTCTTATCAATGGTCTTGGCCATTTCACCACCGAGGGCGTCAACTTCACGGACGACAATCCCCTTGGCAGAACCACCGATAGAGGGATTACATGGCATGAAAGCCAACATTTCAATGTTAATAGTCGCAAGCAAAACCTTGCAGCCCATACGGCTAGCAGCTAAGGAAGCCTCAACTCCAGCATGCCCCGCACCGATTACAATAATATCGTATTCTTCTGTAAAATTATAAGTCATCTTCTCTCCTATTCGTTAAGATGGATGTGTCGTAATTGTCCGTCCCAATTTGGTAAGGTAGTTTTTAAAAATGCTGGCTTCAGATTAACAGTATATAGATCATCTAAAGCAAGCCACCGGCAAGGTAAGGGCTTCGCATCTTCTTGCATGGTTAACGGTGCATCTTCCAGCAAGTCCACTAAATAATGGAACTCGATATTATGATAGTGGATTCCAGCTTGTTCAAAGCGATTTTCAACAATGAAAGCTAACTGAACAGCTTTAGATGCGACACCAAGTTCTTCCTTTACTTCTCGAACCACAGCATCTTCAGTAGCTTCATCCACTTGAATGGCACCTCCAATTGTATAAAAACCATCCTCATCTTCTACAACTAACAAGCGATTGTCTTTTACAATCAAAGCGGTCGCTCTTACACCAAAAACTGTTTGGTTTGACTTGGTCCGAAAATCTTGTTCTTGCATGTAACTTCCTTTCTTAACGACACAAAAACAGTCAAAACTCCAAAGAAGTGCAGGACAAAAAGCCTGCAACATCCATGAGCTTTGACCATCATTTCTATTGCTTTTATTATTGTAGCAAATTGAGAAAATTTGTCAATCTATATGTACTGACAAACCTTGCCATCACGGTAGGCATTGTCAATCAAACCACCACCGAGACACTCTTCACCATCGTAAAAGACAACTGCCTGTCCTGGTGTAATGGCGCGTTGTGGCTCCGCAAAGATGACCTCGGCCTTGTCTCCTTTGACATGAACAGTTACCTTTGAGTCAGGCTGACGGTAGCGGAATTTAGCCGTACATTCTAGCGTAAACTCCTCTGGAATGTCACGAGTAAAGTGAACTTGACTAGCCTCTAAGCTAGTTGACATGAGCGCTTCATGATAGAAACCTTGTCCTACATAGAGGATATTTTGGCTCAAATCTTTTCCGACAACAAACCAAGGAGCATTGTCGCCTCCGTGTTGACCACCGATACCGAGTCCCCCACGCTGACCAATTGTATAGTACATAAGGCCTGCATGCTCGCCCATATCGCGACCATCCACAGTCATCATGCGACCAGGCTGAGCTGGCAGATAGTTGCTGAGAAATTCTTTAAAGTTCTTTTCTCCGATAAAGCAAATCCCTGTCGAGTCTTTCTTCTTGGCAGTCGCAAGTCCAGCTTCTTCAGCTATTTTTCGGACTTCAGGTTTTTCCAAATGTCCCAGCGGGAACATGGTTTTTTGAAGTTGTTCTTGAGAAAGTTGGCTGAGGAAATAGGTCTGGTCTTTGCCATTGTCCACGCCACGAAGCATGTGAACGATGCCATTCTCATCACGCGCCACTCGAGCATAGTGACCAGTCGCCACATAGTCAGCCCCCAAGGTCATGGCATAGTCCAAGAAGGCCTTAAACTTGATTTCTTTGTTACACATAACGTCTGGATTTGGCGTGCGTCCTGCACGGTATTCCGCTAGGAAATACTCAAAAACGCGGTCCCAATACTCTTTTTCAAAGTTGACAGAGTAGTAAGGAATGCCAAGTTGGTCTGCCACTGCAGCCACATCCTTGTAATCTTCGGTCGCTGTACAGACCCCGTTTTCATCTGTGTCATCCCAGTTCTTCATGAAGATACCGATCACATCGTAGCCCTGCTCCTTGAGCAAGAGAGCCGTCACCGACGAATCGACACCACCACTCATCCCCACGACAACACGTGTTTTAGAGTTATCACTCATGGTAAGTCTCCCATCTATTCGTTTATTCACGATTGAAGGTCGTGTGTGCTTCAACGATTGAAGGTCGCTTGAGCAAGATTCATTATAGCATGCTTTAAAAAAGATGACAAGGAAGATGGAGACAAATCTAGCAATCTCTTCTGTAAATACATAAAATTAAGAACTCAAAAAAGTAATTCATGCCTAAACCTCTATTCACTTTAAAAATTTATTTTTAAAATCAACTAAAAATGATATACTGTAATGAGGAGGAATGCGCACATGATTCCATACATATACCTTTATCCACGTGCGTAGAACTATTGTGAACAACTACAAAGATATACTAAAATCAAAAAATACCATTTTTGCTATTATAATTATTGCAGGTTTTGGACTTTTAACAGCCTTAGTCATTCATCAAGAACATGTTCAAGCAGAGAGAGGAAACATTGCTCTCATCAAACAACAAAAAAATCAACAAGATGTTGAACAAGTAAAAAATGCTATTAAAGACTTCAACATCGATTCTGAAAGCATAATAGATGATTGGAAAAAGATTCAGGAATTGAAACCAACCACTGATGCGGGTAAAAAGACACTAACAGACTTTCTTACTTCTACTGCCGATAAAGTCACAAAGCATTATACTGAAAAAGCTTTAAAATTAGATATAAAGGACTCTGATAGCCAGTTTCAAGATAAACAAACACTTGAAGCAGGCATCACTTCTTTACAAAAAATACTAGAAATCATTAAAAATATCAACTCTGCTAACGAGCAAACTTCCATTGAAGAAAAAATAAAACCAATTCAAGAACTGATCTCTAAATTCCAAAAACAAGTTGAATTCTTGACTAAAAAAGAAGAACAAAAATCTAACCAAAACGAAACAGAAACAGCTAGTAAGACTCAGGTAGTAGAATCCTACAATTCAGAAGATAGCAACTACAGTCCAACCTACACTGAATCATATGAAAGCATAAATAATTCTCAAACACCTGCAGCTGAGCAATATTCATCTGATAGTGCTGGCAGCGAAGGGAATCATGGCGTTGATACACGAGATCAATCTTCTAATTCTTCCGGTTCCCAGACAGATGCTAATAGACATAATAATTAAACTAAAATTCGCGACTTAAACAGTTTAACTTACTAATTCGGGTGGAAAAATTCTGTAAAATCATCAACCTGAACAAATCTTCCGTCACTATTACTTAAAAATTGTCTCTCATTAAAAGGTACACAAAAAGAGCCATTCAAGGCTCTTTTTTTATTTTTTAGTACCAACCGTTGTTAAGCCAGAAGTTCTTAGCTTCAGTCCATGAACCATAGCGTCCTGCTACATAAGCGTCAGCTACACGTTCTTGGTTTTCTGCTGAATAGTCACCGTTCAAGTATGAGTCTGTCAATTGGTAACGTCCGATGTAACGTCCGTTTGTAGCTGTATAGCTACCGCCTGATTCTTTTTGGGCGATCCATTCTTTAGCTTCTGCTTCTGAACCACTTACAGTTGAAGCTGGAGCTGAATAGCTTTCTTCAACTACAGGCGCTGCAGGTTTGTAAGTAGCCTCATATGTAGTTTCTTCTACAACAGTCTCAGAAACTGCTGGAGTTTCTTTGACTTCTGCTACAGGAGCTTCTGTTGTAGTTGAAGCAGCTGGAGCTTCACCGTCGATAACCAATACTTGGTCAACATAGATGAGGTGAATGTTTTTAATGTTGTTCAATTTAGCCAATTTTTCAACTGTTGTGTTGTGAGTTTCAGCAATTTCTGAGAGAGTATCTCCAGCTTTGACTGTGTAAGTTTTTGATTCTTGTGCAAAGGTTAATGATGGTGCTAGGAAAGCAAGTACTACTGCTAATCCCGCAAATTTAGTTTTAATGTTTGATTTCATTTAAAAAAGTTTCTCCTTCTTTCTTATACTACCATGATACCCTTCTATTATTACTATTTGTTAACGATTTTGTGTAGAAATGTTACAGAACTGTGATTTATTTACCTAGAAATAGCCTTTTTTGTTACAAAAGCCTCGTTATTAAAGGCTTTCTGGCATTTTTTGAGATTTCAGAACGGAATTAAGCACTTGAAACCAATCTTTGATATAATAGAAGTAAGAATCTTTTTAAGGGGAAACAGATGCAATCACTTCGTTTTCAATCTGTCTTTGATATCATTGGTCCAATTATGATTGGTCCATCTAGTAGTCATACAGCAGGAGCTGTTCGTATCGGAAAAATCGTTTCATCAATCTTTGACGACACTCCTACTGAAGTCGAGTTCCAACTTTTCAATTCTTTTGCCAAAACCTATCGCGGACATGGGACCGATCTTGCCCTCGTCGCTGGAATCTTAGGAATGGATACAGATGACCCTGAAATTCCTAACAGTCTGGAAATTGCCCACAAACGTGGTATCAAAATCGTATGGACCATCCAAAAGGATAGTAATGCTCCCCACCCAAACACCACGAAAATCACTGTGAAGAACGATCGTAAGACTATCAGTGTAACAGGAATCTCAATCGGTGGTGGTAACATCCAGGTGACAGAACTAAATGGCTTTGCCGTATCTCTCAACATGAACACCCCTACCATTATCATCGTTCATCAGGATGTCCCTGGTATGATCGCTCATGTGACAGAGGCCTTATCGCGCTTTAATATTAACATCGCTCAAATGAATGTAACTCGAGAAAAAGCTGGTGAGAAAGCCATTATGATTATCGAAGTTGATAGCCGCAACTGTGAAGAATCTATCGAAGAAATTCGTAAAATTCCTCATTTGCATAATGTCAATTTCTTTCAATAGGAGAAAATATGTTTTACTCTATCAAAGAATTAGTCGAACAAGCCGACTTAGACTTTCAAGGAAATGTTGCTGAACTCATGATTACGACTGAATTTGAGCTAACTGGTCGCGAGCGAGAAGAAGTTCTCCTCCTCATGGAGCGTAACCTTGAAGTCATGAAAGCTTCCGTCGAGCTTGGTCTCAGTGAAAAGAAATCTCGTAGCGGTTTGACAGGTGGTGATGCTGCAAAGCTCGACCACTACATCAAAAAAGGAAAGACGCTGTCTGACTTCACTGTCCTATCTGCAGCCCGTAACGCCATTGCCGTTAATGAGCACAATGCCAAGATGGGCCTTGTTTGTGCGACACCAACCGCAGGTAGTGCAGGCTGTCTTCCCGCAGTTCTCACATCCGCTATTCAAAAACTCAATCTAACTCATGAACAACAACTAGATTTCCTCTTTGTTGCTGGTGCTTTTGGGCTCGTTATTGCTAACAATGCTTCTATCTCGGGAGCCGAAGGAGGTTGCCAAGCGGAAGTGGGGTCAGCTTCAGCCATGAGTGCTGCCGCCCTAACCCTAGCTGCAGGTGGAACTCCATACCAAGCTAGCCAGGCTATCGCCTTCGTTATCAAAAATATGCTCGGTCTTATCTGCGATCCAGTTGCAGGGTTGGTTGAAGTTCCATGTGTTAAGCGTAATGCCATGGGAGCAAGCTTCGCCTTCATCGCAGCTGATATGGCCTTAGCTGGTATCGAATCAAAAATCCCAGTTGATGAAGTCATTGATGCCATGTACCAAGTGGGCTCTAGTCTTCCAACCGCCTTTCGTGAAACTGCCGAGGGAGGCCTTGCTGCCACACCGACAGGTCGTCGCCTTCAAAAAGAAATCTTCGGTGAATAATTTCAAATTACTAGGAGAATCAATGTCATCTCTATCAGCCATCTTTTTTGATTTAGATGGAACCCTTGTAGATAGCTCAATCGGTATTCACAATGGGTTCACCTATACTTTCGAACAACTGGGAGTCCCTAGTCCAGATGCAAAAACCATCCGTGGCTTTATGGGGCCACCATTGGAAACAAGTTTTGCTAGTTGCCTCCCAGTAGATCAAGTTGAAACAGCTATCCAGCTTTATCGTTCCTACTATAAGGAAAAGGGAGTTTACGAAGCCCAGCTTTTCCCACAAATCAAGGAGTTACTCACTGAGCTAGCTAAACAATACCCACTCTATATCACTACGACGAAGAACACACCAACCGCAGTTGATATGACTAGCCATTTTGGAATTGACCGTTTCTTTGATGGCATCTATGGTTCTAGCCCTCAAGCGCTGCACAAGGCAGATGTTATCCGTCAAGCATTGACAACTCATAATCTAGACCCAGAAACAGTGGTTATTATCGGAGACACTAAGTTTGATATGATTGGTGCCCAAGAAACAGGCATTCGAAAACTGGCGGTTACTTGGGGATTTGGCGACGAGGAAGAACTCATGACCTTTCAACCTGACTGGGTTGCTCATCAACCAACAGATATTTTAGTTCAACTACAATAGAAGATCTAAAGAAAAGCACTCCAATTAAATTGGAGTGCTTTTTAACTTGTTGGTAACAAAATACAAGAAGTTCAAACAAGATACAAATGTAAAACTAAAATCTTTTAGTTCTTGTCAGAATCTTCAAATGGTGTCACCTCGATGACTTCTTCAACATTAACTGCTTGAGGTTCCCTATAGTTTACTACCTTAGTCTCTTTTGTTGGCATAGCATGTAAGATCATAAGGGCAATCCCTCCCATAGGGGCGAAGCGAAGGAAGATAAAGGCCCAATGGAATCCAGCATCACGCAAACGACGAACTGACAAAGCTATTGTTGGCACCAAGATTGCTAGGTAGAAAACTGCATAAATAATGGCAACTAAACCAAAAAACATGAAAGCAGCTTCGCTGGCTGAATAGCTCACTGAATCCATCGCAGTACTAAGATATAGAACGTAGAAATAGATTATCCAGAAAGGAATAGAAAGGATGAGATTCCCTAACCAAACCCACCAAAAATCTGGACGCGTCGAACGACCAGTGAACTCTGCATAATTCTTAAAAAAATTCTTATACGCGTTAATCATAGGATACTCCCATTTTTTATTTTATCAGTAGATACTAAACTGTACAGTTATAGAACACTCCCAAATCTAGTAAGAGACCTGGGAGTGTTAGCAAATTGTTCAATAATACTCAACAAGATTGAAACTTCTTCGTTCTTGTAGCATTCTTCAGATAGGTGAACTTATCGTTAGTCCTTTGATGGCATAGCTAGGAGCACCATAAGGGCGATACCTCCAACAAATGGAATAAAGGCAACGAAAATGAGTGCCCAATGGAAACCTGCGTCACGTAGACGACGAACTGTCAATGCAAGGCCAGGCAAGAAAACTGCTAGCGCAAAAATGAAATAAATAAATACGAAAAGACCCAAAGTCATAAGAGCAGCTTCGCTATCTGGATTTGCTATTGCACTACCGTAGACTATGTAGAAGGGGATAGAAAGGATAATGTTCGCCAACCAAATCCACCAGTAATCTGGGCGTGTTGAACGTCCAGAGAAATCTACATAACCTTTAAAGAAATTTTTAATTGCGTTAATCATAAAATACTCCTATTTACTTTGATGACTATATTTTATCATAAGTGTAAACACCTGACAAGTAAGTACCTGATTCACGGAAGCTCACTCTAAGTTAAAAAAGATACTATCTGCTCCTTCTCTAAAAGAAGTCGCGGATAATATCTTATCTATTTTAGTCAGCATGAGTTGTTTCGTTTGCAAAACTGATAATGGCTCTCTTCAATTCAGAACCCTGCAAGGTACGGAATTCTTCAATCTTCTGATCAATCATTTCAAGAGGCATCACATTTACTTTACCAACAAAGATCTTGTCCATTACTTGATTGTCCACTAATTCAGTTGATACAAGCAATTCTTCATATAGTTTTTCACCTGGGCGAATTCCTACTTCTACGATTGGAATTTCATTTTCAGTATGACCACTGAGTAGAACCATTTTCTTAGCCAAGTCGTAAATGCGTACAGGTTTACCCATATCAAGGATAAAGACTTCCCCATCCTTGGCATAAGCACCCGCATGAATCACCAAACGACTAGCTTCTGGAATGGTCATGAAGTAACGAGTCATGCGGAAGTCTGTCACCGTTACAGGTCCGCCTTCAGCAATCTGACGTTCAAAGACAGGAATCACACTACCACGACTACCAAGTACATTACCGAAACGAACCGCACAGTAGGTTGATTGGCTACGTTGATTAAATCCAGTCACAATCAACTCAGCAACACGTTTAGTTGCTCCCATTACGTTTGGTGGATTAACGGCCTTATCTGTCGAAATCATGACCATTTTTGGAACTCGAGCAGCGTCAACTGCCTTAGCAACATTATAAGTTCCAAGGATGTTATTCTTGAAGGCTTCTTTTGGATTACGCTCCATCATCGGAACATGTTTATGGGCTGCAGCATGGTAAACAATAGCTGGTTCGTACTGCTCAAAAACTTGAAGCAAACGATCGTAATCTTGAATATCAGCAATGACAGGAACAAAATCAATTTCCTGGAACTTGCGAATCAATTCATGGTAAATAAGATAAATAGAGTTTTCTCCATGACCGAGCAGAATGACACGTTCAGGATTGAAACGACTAACCTGACGACAGATTTCTGAACCGATTGATCCTCCAGCACCAGTCACCAAGATGGTTTTACAAGTGATTTCAGAACCTAGACGTGATTCATCAAGTCGAATCTCTTTACGTCCCAAAAGGTCTGTGATATCAATCTTCTGGAAACCACCAATTGGAGGCTGAATACCTTGCACGACTGACTCAATCATAGGCATCTTATAGCATTTTACACCGATATGGTTACACATTTGCAGGATGCGTTCATACTCAGATGGATCTAGAGACGGAATCGCAACGATAACTTTTTCAACTCTGTAGCGTTTTGCCAATTCTGGTAGATCATCATAAGAACCCAAAACTGGGATTTTCCCAAGCTTTTGGCCTTTTTTCTTTTCATCATTATCCAGAATTCCGACCAATTCGAGGTCACTGGTAGGATGTTGGTAACTGTCCATAAAGAGCGCGCCACCATCACCTGCACCAATCAAGAAGGTACGACGGTGTTCTCCTTCGCCATTTCCCTTTTTACGTCTTGAGTAAATCAACTGCCAAGTGATACGAGGAAGTAGAATCAAGAAGGTTGTTAATAGGATAAAGAGTACGATAAAGCGGACAGAAAAGAGTGGTAAGAAAGCATAGCAAATAATATAAGATAAAATACTACTGATGGTTACTCCGAAGAAAATCTTCATGAAATCTGTAATCTTGCTGTAGCGACTAATACTAGCATTCAGCCCCCAGAATCCAATCATAAGCTGGTAGAAAAGGAAGGTTAGACCTGTGTAAATGACATAGTCTACCGGGGCTGGATTAATCAAGCCATAAAATAAAATATAGGAAACAATAATTGATAAGACCATACTGGCAATATCAAAAAATCCCCAAAAAATTTGTTTCTGTTGTTTATTTAATACTTCAACCAGATCAATGACGTAATCTGTTATTTTTTTATTCATGTGAATGGTATCCTCCTACACAGAATCACATTTTCTAGAAATGATAAGGTATAATTTTAAAATCCTATCAACTAAGCATTACTTGCTTTTTCTTAGAAGTTTTAAAAATATAAACTGTCGCACAAAGCCTGGGCATAGAGCAACGACAACCTGAATTAAAACACTTTTCAGGTATTCACCATAAGAAATCTGCCCACGCGCGTGCATTCTTTGACGTGCTTGGCGATAGAGCTCGAGATAGCGAAGACCCCCACGGCGTTCAAACATCCCTGCCCCCACTCGTACCTTACAAAGAATTTGATCCACATTTCCAGTTCGAGCTCCAGCACTAATCATATTTAGCCAGAGAAGATCATCTTCCATATAAAGACCATCCTCATAGTTACCAGCCTTGAGTACCATCTCTTTATTAAACATAACAGTCATGTGATTAAAGGCACTTCTCATACGTTGGTAGGCAATGATATCCTCATGCTTAATAGGCACACGACGGTAAGACACAATCTCATCAGGTTGGTCGATAAATTCTGCAATATGACCACCTAGCAGATCCAAGTTTTCTTTTTCCATCAATTCGAACTGTTGTTCGAAACGATCTTCGACAGCAATATCATCTGTATCCATACGAGCAATGACATCATATTGGCACTGTAAGACACCGTACTGAAGGGCTAATCCTAAGCCGCGATTTTGCTCAAGTGGGCAACGTTTGATTGGAATACTTGACTGTGCTTCCAATTTCTCCAAAACTTGATACAGTTCAGGTGTCAGCGGACCATCTTCGACGATGACCACTTCGCTAGGTTTGAGCGTTTGATGTATGATACTCTCTACCGCCTCTTCTAGAAAGACTGGGTTTTCTTTAACATAGACTGACATCAAGACGCTAAATTTACGATTTTCAGACACAGTAGTTCTCCAATGTATAGATTTTCTTTCACTATTTTATCACAAATTTCCAGACTTTCCTATTTTTATTTGAATAGGAGAAAAAAACTAGTAAATAATTTGTCCTTCTTTGCTATCATTTCTTTCGGCTAAGTAGCGAATTGCAGTAGGTCAGCTTGACATCTTTAGGGAAAAAAATTAAAATAAGCTGTTATCAAAATCAGCTTATTGAGGTTCACATGAAAAAACGATCACTCTTTTTTATTCTAGGAATTATCTTAATCGGAGCGGTCTTAAGAGCTCCTTTCACAGCTTTGCCGACTATTTTAGGTGACATTGCTCAAGGCTTGGGAGTAGAAGTCAGTTCACTTGGGGTTTTGACTAGCCTTCCTCTCTTGATGTTTGCCCTCTTCTCCTCCTTTGCTACTCGTTTAGCTCAAAAGATTGGACTTGAGCATCTATTTACTGTTAGCCTGATACTCCTGACTCTCGGGTCAGTGATTCGTATCTTTAATCTTCCTCTACTCTATCTGGGAACTTTACTCATCGGAGCAAGTATTGCTATCTTTAATGTGCTCCTTCCTAGCGTCATTCAGGCAAATTACCCACAAAAGATTAGCTTCCTGACAACAGTATATGTGACTTCCATGGGAATCGCAACAGCTCTTGCTTCCTATCTCTCTGTACCCATTACTCAAGCAATTTCTTGGAAAGGCTTAATTCTCTGTCTATCTTTGACCTGCCTACTAACTTTAGTTATCTGGTTCCCCAACAATCGTCACAATCATTTTCTAGAAGGGCATGAGAAAAAACAAAAAAAAGAGAACGTTCTAAAAGACAAGCAAGTTTGGGCTATTATTGTATTTGGT
The DNA here is from genome assembly GCF_052077995.1 of Streptococcus sp. V728. Lineage (NCBI taxonomy): Bacteria > Bacillati > Bacillota > Bacilli > Lactobacillales > Streptococcaceae > Streptococcus > Streptococcus sp. V728. The sequence continues at coordinate 53,561 of NZ_JBQJJH010000003.1, forward strand.
GGTCTCCAATCCCTACTCTTTTATACCAGTATGACCTGGTTGCCAACTATGGCCATTAGTGCAGGACTATCTCATACAGATGCTGGCCTTCTAGCTTCTATCTTTTCGCTGATCAGTATCCCCTTCTCGATGACCATTCCAAGTTTAACAACTCGTTTGTCCAATCGCCACCGTCAAATCATGCTGACAGTCATCTCTCTCGCTGGTATGATAGGAATTGCCATGCTCCTATACCCGAGCAACAGTTTCCTCTACTGGTTAGTAGCACATCTCTTGATTGGTACTGCCTGTAGCGCTCTTTCCCCTTATCTCATGGTTTGCTTTTCTATCAAAACAAGCTCTCCTGAGAAAACGGCCCAATTGTCTGGACTTGCCCAGACCGGAGGCTACATCCTGGCAGCCTTTGGACCAACTCTGTTTGGTTACAGCTTTGATATGTTCCATTCTTGGATCCCAGCCGTACTGGCTCTTTTAATGATTGATATCATCATGACAATCGCCCTCTTTATGGTGGATCGAGCGGATAAAATCCTCTAATCTTCTAGTTTTTGCTGGAAGATTTTTTATATGTAAAATTTTTATACATATTACTTGACAGCGTTTCCATTTAGATGTATGATTTATGTATAGAATAATTATATATAAAATTTTTATATACTAAGAAGGAGGTGCCCCATGTATTTTCCAACATCATCGGCCTTGATTGAATTTCTCATCTTGGCCATTCTAGAACAAGGGGATTCCTATGGTTATGAAATTAGCCAAACCATTAAACTCATTGCCAAAATTAAGGAATCTACTCTCTACCCCATCCTGAAAAAACTGGATACTAATCGCTATCTGACTACATACTCTCGCGAATACCAAGGTCGGATGCGCAAGTACTACTCCTTGACAAAAATTGGCGAGGAGCAACTGTTTGTCCTTCGAGAAGAATGGACACTCTACACTGACACTATCAACGGCATTATAGAAGGGAGCATTCGCCATGACAAGAACTGAATATTTGAATCAGCTTGAAGCCTATCTGATGAAGCTTCCTCAAGCTGATCGTATCGAAGCCATGGACTACTTCAAAGAACTCTTTGATGATGCTGGTCCAGAAGGTGAGGAAGAACTCATAGCTAGTCTCGGTAGTCCTAAAGAAGCTGCTCATGATATTTTGACAACACTTCTTGATAAAAAAATCAACGAAGAAAAGTCCCATAAAAACGACCGCCATATTTTACGCATCGCTCTACTAGCCCTTCTTGCAGCGCCTATCGGAATTCCGGTCGGGATTTCTATTATCTTGGCTATCATCGGAATTTTTATCGCCGCTATCAGCGTACTTCTAGCCTTCTTTGCTGTATCCGCAGCTGGAATGGTTCTCGGAGCTGTTCTTCTATTTGAAAGCTTCTACGTTCTGGCTGAATCGACATCTGCCTTTGTGCTGATTTTTGGGGGTGGTTTACTGGCGATTGGAGCTTCATCCCTAGTCTTACTAGCCACTTCTTACGTAACACGTTTCTTTGGATTACTAGTTCTTCGACTCATCCAATGGATTCTTAATAGAGGAAAGAGAGGTGAAAGACATGCGTAAATGGACAAAAGGATTTCTTATCTTTGGTGTTGTTACCAGTATCATCGGTTTTTCAATGATGATCATCGGTATCCAAACAGATGGTGTCAGAAGCCTCCTTGCAATGTCTCAAAATCCAGTATTTGAAAGTCGAATGGAAGAGCTCGTTTTTGACCAAGATATTGAAAATCTAAACATCTCACTAACAGAACATTCGCTCGTCATTACGGAGTCAAACGATGATAAGATTCACATCCAGTATCATCCAACCATCTCTGAAAAAGAAAATCTTCAACACTCTATCAAAGAGAAAAGTCTTGAAATAACTGATACCAAATCAACTACACGTCGCTCTATAGGTTCTAGTATCGAAGGTATCCTCTTTATCGCAAACGGAATTTCCAGCCGCAATGATGAAGTTGTTCTCTCATTACCAAGAGGAAAAGACTTAAAAAATCTAACTGCCCAGGTAAACCATCGTATCCTTTCAATTTCCAATGCAAAAATCAGCAATGCCAAGATTCTGTCAAATGGATATCTCCTTCGTATCACTGATAGCGAGATTAAAAATAGCCAACTGACTACAACTGGAATTGTCAATGTATTTGAAACCAGTCTGACTGATAGCCGCATCCAAGCAGAACATGAACATATCTCTGCTGACGACATCCAAGTCCATGGTAGAGTGGAATTAGAGTCAGAAAAAGACATGACCCTAAAGCTAACCCAAAAAGAATTTGACAGAATTAATGTAGAACTTTCTTCTGACCATGGTTCCATCTATCATCGTAGTCGGGAAGGATATAATCCGTATGAGGAAAACAAGGAAGACGAAGAGTTCTCTAATCCTTACAATTCAGAGAAAAAAGATACACAAGATTTACTTGTCGCAAAAGCTGGTCAAGACATCAATCTACCAAAAGAGGAGGTTCGCTCGCCTTCTTATAGATATCATAAATAAAAAGTTACTAATCAAAAGGGAGGTCTCATCATGACTCAAGAATGGTTTGAAAGTGCTGATTTCGAGAAAACAGCCATCAATGATAAAAAAGATAGTTCATCTGACCCAGTCATTCCCGAGGAAGAACTAAAAGAAAAAGAAGAGTTGCCAGTAGTCGAGGAAAATTCCCAAGCCAATCCTGAAAATCAGGAAACTGACCTAGAAAAAGTAGAGGCCGAAGAACAAGAAGAACCTGAAGAAGAGCCGGCAACAAAGACAGACCAGTCAGAAGAGCCTGTCAAAGAAGCACCTCAGCCTAGCAAATCTTTGGAAAGTCCATTTGTCCCAGATCCTGTACCTACAAAAACGGCAATCTTCAAAGAAGAACTAGCTGACTTTTGGATTTGGTTACAAGGTGCCCTTAAAGAGCCAACAGCAAGGTTCGATACAGATAAAAAACACAGTTACACTGCCTTTGCGCTCCTAACTATCTTTTCTGCCACGAGTTTCCTCTTTACAGTTTATCACGCCAAGCAAGGCTACTACGGCCGCATGGCAGCCATCGACTCTAAAGCTCTCCAGCATCTCCCTTCACTAAATCTCTTTTCTATCTTCTCCATCCTGGTAGCGACAAGTTTGTTCTTCTTCTCTATCCTCATGGGTGGATTTGTAGTCAAACGTTTTGTCGATCAGGACAGTGATTGGACATTGGAAAGAGCCTTTCAAGTACATAGCAGACTCTTGGCTATCCCAATTCTCTTGACAGGTATTGCTAGCTTCTTTGCCTTCTTTAACGGTCTACGCTTTGCGGCTCTTCTCTGCCTCATTAGTATGGGCATGGTTCTACTTGGTAACCTCTATATCATTTCAAGACCTAGCAAGGACAGTCAAGTTGACTCCTTCTATCGTCTCCTCTTGGCATTCCTAGTCAACGGTGGCATTCTATTTCTATTCTTCCTAGCAGAAATGGCACTTGTTTTCGACTATCTTCGAATTCTTGTCTTCTTATAAAAAAATCCCAGCTATTTAAGAATAGCTGGGATTTTATATGTCTAACGAACCACTATTTCTCATCTTGTAGTTTCGAGAAAATCTATTTACCTTTTCGTTTAGACCTTTTGAAAACTCCTGTGATATTTGAAAATGCACTTTTGGCAAAATGTTCCACTTTACCTTCGACCTTTTGAATGGGCTTTGGAAGATAACTCTTAAAGACATCAAATTGAGCATTGAATAGTTTGAAAAAGACCTGTATAGTCATCTTCTTTTGTTCAGATGTCAGACGAGTCATATTATTAACAATGTTGATAATCTTCTTCGGAGTATCAACAGTTATGTCTGCAAATTTGTTGATGCCTGATTCCAAAAAGACATCAAAGATAACATCTGAAAACTCTTGCTTTTCATCATTAGTCATGTTTTCTAACCAACTCGAAATGACCTTGTCGGCATGGATACTAAGCTGAGATTGATTTTCAACTTGGACAAAGTCTAATTGTCCCACCTCCCAAGAGAAAGTATCGTGTTGAAGAAGCAAAATGGCGTTACTCTTGACAACTTGTGCATTCACCGGTGGCTCCAATAAGACGCTCACCATTGAGTCTTGAGGAATGTAGGAGGCGATTCTATCTTTTATTCGGAGAAATCCTTCTGATTCCAAAAGGGACTCATGAAGGCCCGGAGCATCAAATGCATAAATCCCTGTAACAGCCTTTTGTTTTTCTTCATCCAATTTTGAGCTGGCATAAATCGCAAGATTGCCACCTTTAGAATGACCAGATACAATATACTCTCCTGGATACTCCGTCATCCGCTTCTCTAAGTATTGATGGGCTGATTGTTGGGCTGGGACCTCATGCATAAAGGTCATATGGAAGTCTTCTTTCCAGCCAATTAGATTCTCATCTGTCCCTCGAAAAACAACCAAATATTTTTCATCTTCGAGACGATAAGTTATAGCTGAAAATTGACGATCAATCTTCGAATCGATTTTATTAATAAAATCAAAAGCTTCGATAGCCCCGTATCGCTCACTGTTACCTAGAATACCTAAAAGCTCAATCCTTGGAGTTGTGATAACCGATAAAATTTCTCCCTTGTCGCCATTGATTGCAGTGTAATGTTGCGATATTTTTTCTAAAGAGATTTCGTCTTTTTTAACAATCTGCTCAAAAGGTAAATAGGCCACTTCTGTCAGCGCCAGGACATCTAAATCTTTAAAAAAGACTTTGTCAAATGAGTATGTTTTCAACCCCTGAGCATAATCAATGATGTTCCTCATTCTACCCTCCCTATCTTTTTATTGATGTTCTCTTCCTTGTTCGAAATGGACTCGAATATGATACTTAACGCAAGTAGCAATGCCCAAAATGGAGCAAACCATAACATTGCCAAATTCAACAGAAACATCAGATACTTCCAGTTGGTTTTTACTAATAAAGTTGGAATTAAAAAACAGAAAAACAAGAGTCCACTAGCAAGTGAAAAGAAAATTCCAAATGATGATTCCAGACTATAAATTGGAGATAGAATGTCGTAAGTGTTCAAAAGCGGGAAAACAAGGGCTAAAACAAGGGCCAATATGATACTTATTGCCACTACGCTAATGTTTATCAAGTTTGAATAACTCGCGCTACTGTTTAACCAGTTGTTCCATTTCTGTATTTTAGAATGATCTTGTCTCTGCCTTACGCTGCCTGTATCTGTGTAGGTATAATAATTGGGGATATGTGCCCAGTACATTCTTTCAATCACTGTCGCAAAAAAGTTTGAACGAGATTGGAAAGGTTGTAAGAGCACATTCTTTTGTTGCCCCAAATGTCTTTTAAACAAAGGCAAAAAACGGAACGGATCATGATTGGAATAGAAGTTTATGAGCCCCTCATCATTCTGTAAAAAGTTAGACTGTTTCAACATTTCTTGGCTACGTCTATTAAAGGTCCACCAAGGGGAAGTCGCAGAAAATGTTATGCATCTCTCTATCCCATCCTCAAAGATATATAAGCGTTGGGCAAGCAAACCTCCCAAAGATACACCTGAAACTACAAAGCGTTTATGGGGATATTTCTTTCTCAAGGAATGATAAAACGCTTGAAGACTATCATACTGATACAGGTGGACCAAGCCCATACTACCTAGAGTCGAGCTATAAATCCAGTCTTGAAAAATCGTTTTGAAACTATCTTCGTCATTCACCTTGGGGATGAAACGAGCATCAGCTCCCGTCTTACGAAAGAGTTTTTTCCCAATCCCTACATCAGCCCCTCTGACAACGATATAGATAGTGTCCTCACCTTCCGTTTCATAAGCTACAGCCTGTAGACCATTTACCCATGAAGTATTCTCATCGATTGAGGAAAGCTTTTTAACAACCTTATCATCAAAAACTACACTTCCGTATCGCATTATTTCTGCATTAAATACAATACTTGTCAAGTATACTAATAATCTAGTTTCTTTAATCATTTGCTTTATTTACTGTCAAAAAAAGATAAGTAGTGAGCGGGATGCTTCCCCGAGTTTTATAACACTACTTATCTTTAAACGTTAATCTACTTATCCTTCGTTTGCTTCTGTGGTAGCTGAAGGTACTGTCATTGTAGCAAGGGCATTATTAATAGCTGTCAAGTTTGCTTTCTTAGTAGCATTGATGATTAGGAACCAATCGATGACTGTCCAGATACCAAAGGTCAACCAAGCCAAAAGAAGTTTTGCAACTCCTAACCCAATGTGACCAATGTAGAAACGGTCAACTCCAAGAGTACCAAGGAAGATTGAAAGGATCAAAGCTGTTGTAGGATTTTTGATGTTTGCAGCAGCAATCACTTGGTTTGCTTGTGAGTCATCTAATTGGCTCAAACGCTGACGAAGTGATGGAAGTTGCTCCGATGGGAAGCTCCCAGTGTTTGCTGACAAGAATGAATCTGTAAAGTTTGACATAATAATCTCCTCTTTATGTTTTCTTCTATTTTAGAGATTTTTTCCCCTTTTGTCAAATTTTCTCTTGGTTTACCGCCTGTTTAGGCCGGTTTTTACTGTCTCTATCATACTTCCTTTCACTCGTGTCACATTTATTCTTTGGCTTCTGTAAACAAAAAATCCTGTCAATCTTTGACAGGATTCTTATATGCAAAAGATATATTTACTTATTCTTCAGTAGCTTCTACTTGTTCTTCAACAACTTCCGCTGGTTCTGCAACGACTTCTACTTTTTCTTCAATGACTTCTACAGTTTCTGGAGTAGCTGTCATTGTAGCAAGAGCTGTATTGATAGCTTCAAAGTTTGCTGCTTTTGTAGCGTTCATGATAAGGAACCAGTCAACAACAACCCAAATCCATGTAAAGAAAAGTGAGAATCCGAGTGTAATGATAGGCAATAGCAATGTAGCCAAGAGCTTACCAATTCCTAGACCAGTATGACCAATGTAGAAACGGTCAACCCCTAATGCACCTAAGAAGATTGAAAGAATCAAAGCTGTTGTAGGGTTTTTAACGTCTGTAGCAGCAATCACTTGGTTTGCTTGTGAATCGTCTAGTTGGCTCAAGCGTTCACGAAGTGATGGAAGTTGCTCTGACGGAAAGTTAGCAGTATTTGCTGACAAGAATGAATCTGTAAAGTTTGACATAATAATCTCCTCTTTATGTTTTCCTATATTTTAGACATTTTTTCCTTCTTTGTCAAATTTCCTCTGTGTTTTCTATGTTTTTCAAAGTCCCAGTTCAATTTAACCAAAAGAAAAACATTCAATACATCTTCCCTTAGAATTCCTTTATTCTACATTTGCCAGTGTTTCAAAATCCTCGCCTGAAACTGGTCCTACTTCTACTTGGTTAGCATCTAAGTTCTGATAGAGTTCTTCTGGCAAAGCCCCCAAGAAGGTTTGATAATCCAGTCTAGCTACCGCTTCATAGTCTTCTGGTTTTGAGCCATCTCCAGAAATTTTTACTAGATCAATTTCCCAGACAAGCTCTTTTCCTACCAACTGTTCAACATAAGGCGCTGGAATCACTGGTTCTTTCGGCAAGATTGTTTTCACTCCCTGAGCCAGGTGGTAGATACCATGAACCTTACCCTCGCTATCTGGATAGAATTTGGCGCTGGCAGGATATGCATCCGACCCTTGAACCTTTTTGACTAATGCTTCAAAACGTGCCAAACCATCTTCTTTTAAGAAGCTTTCTAAATCCTTCTTGTCAAAGTAAACAGGTGATAGAATTCCTTGGCAGAAGCCCAAACGAGCACCCTTATCCGCCAAATAGTTTTTGACAGTATCGTGGAAATAATTTTCCAAATCAAAGTCTGCCAATCCTTCAACTACTTCACCGACCTTACTTGATAAGGCTTGCAAGAGAGCTTCTACAATCTCCCAATCAGCTCTTGTAATCAAGTCAGGGATGATTACTTGATAGCCTTTTTGAGAGTCTAGGTAGCGAACTTTAAAGAGGAACTGAGATCTACCCACGATTCCACACTCGATATACTCGAGGCGATTAAGAGGTTGACGGAGATAGACAGCATCATAACTATGAGATTCCAAGCCATCTACAAGGGCTAAGATTGATTTTGCTGTTAAAATCTCCTGTTGTCCTAGGACACTTTGTTTATTTGGAATAAAAAATGCTTTCACCATACATGGGCTCCTTTGAAATCGTTTACATATAGTATACACTATTTTCCTGAAAGATGCAGAAACAAATTTTAGATTTTTGGGTAAAAAGCATAGAAAAACAGCCCTTTTCCAAGGACTGTTGATACTTTTATATAACTTCAGAATGATCTAGGTTCTCACCAATCACTGCTAAACGCTCAATGACTTGGTCTTGCGTCAATTCATGCTCTAAAACATAGCGATTGCGTGGATGAACACGACACTCGTGTGAGCACCCGCGGAGGTACTTGTCTTCATTCTCTTCAGATGTCAAGATACGACGGTTACAGAATGGATTTCCACAGTTGACATAGCGTTCGCACGGTGTGCCATCAAACCAATCTTTTCCGACGATGGTTGGATTGACATGATTGACATCGACTGCAATACGCTCATCAAAGACATACATTTTACCATCCCAAAGCTCACCTTGAACTTCTGGGTCTTTACCGTATGTTGCAATACCTCCGTGCAATTGACCAACATCTTTATAACCCTCACGAACCATCCAACCAGAGAATTTTTCACAACGTACTCCACCTGTACAGTAAACCACGACACGTTTATCCATGAATTTTTCCTTGTTATCACGAACCCACTGTGGTAACTCGCGGAAGTTACGGATTTCTGGACGAATTGCTCCTCGGAAATGACCTAAATCATATTCATAGTCATTACGTGTATCTAAGACAACGGTATCTTCATCAAGTAAAGCTTCCTTGAACTCTTTTGGAGATAGGTAAGCACCAGTTGTTTCTAATGGATTAATGTCATTGTCAAAGTCATTGTCTTCAAGACCAAGGTGAACAATTTCTTTTTTGTAGCGAACAAACATCTTCTTGAAGGCTTGCTCGTTTTCTTCATCAATCTTGAACCATAAATTCTCCATTCCTGGGAGACTGTGAACATAGTCCATATATTTTTGTGTTGTTTCGTAGTCACCTGAAACTGTTCCGTTAATACCCTCATCAGCCACAAGGATACGACCTTTTAGACCGATAGATTTACAGAAGGCCAAATGATCTGCAGCGAATTGTTTCGCATTCTCAATTGGAGTATAGAGGTAGTAAAGTAAGACACGAATATCTTTTGCCATAAGATTTGTTCTCTTTTCTATTCTTAAATTTTCAGAATTTTTCATCTAACTATACTAGTATACCGATAAAGAAAAGCGATTGCAATTTATTTGACTGAAAATTAACCTCCTATAACTAGGACTCGTTCTGATTTCCAATCCCACATATGATTTAAAACAATAAAAAATCCTTGGATTTTTCCAAGGATTTATGATTTTAAGCTTTTTTCATTTTAGCCATGTAGAAAAGCTGTAGAAGAATACCAACAAATGCCATACCGATTACGATGAAGAAGGCCATTGTATAGTCTCCTTGGTTGGCTTGGGCAATTCGTGCACCTAGCTGAGGGCCTGCAATCGCAGCAACACCGTATGCAGTAAACATCCAACCGTAGTTTGTTCCTACATAAGTTACTCCCCAGTTTTCAGCAGTAATACCTGGGAAAGAACCTAGGAAACCACCGAATGACAAGGCAACCATCATTACACCAAGGATAGCCAAGATGCTTCCTGGGCCTTTGAATAAGGCTGTGAGCAACAATCCAGCAGCAACTGCTCCAAACATAGCAATAACTGTAGGGTAACGACCAATCTTATCAGAAACTGTACCCCAGAAGATACGTCCAAATGTGTTAGCGATAGATACTAACATAACGAAGAGAGTAGCTTCTCCAACAAGTTGATATTGGTCAGAAATTGCTGCAGCAGAACCGATGATCATCATTCCACCAGTAGCACCAAGAACATAAATCAACCATAGAAGCCAGTAATTTCCGTCACGGAGCATTTCTTTGTAAGTTTTACCTTCTGGTTGAGCAGCTCCAGCTACTGGCGCAGCCGTAGGAGCTTTTTCCATTACCAATGAAGACGTACAAATAACAATTAGAAGAATGATACCTAATACTTTGAATGTTGAGTAAACACCCATAGAAGCAATCAAAGCTTTGGCAACTGGACCGATAATAAGGGGACCCAACCCAAAACCTGCTGCTGTCAAACCACCAGCTAGACCTTTTTTATCTGGGAACCACTTAGTGGCAACTGAAGTAGATGCTCCATAAGCAGCACCGATACCAAGTCCTAGGACAACCCCGTAAGTGAGGTAAAGGATTGGAAGAGAGGTAGCAAATCCTGTAGCAAACATACCAGCACCAAAGAGAATACCACCTAAAAATACAAATTTCTTAGGTCCTACTGAATCGACTTTAGGACCAAAAATAATCATACCAACAGGTACCATTGCAAAAGAAATACTAAAGGCCAAAGAAGTCTGGGCTTGAACCCATCCTTGACTAGCATTGGTTTCTAGCAGTGCCTTTTGAAAGACTGACCAGGCGTAACCAGCGCCTAGAGAGAGATTCGTTAAAATGGCTGCTGCCAAAATTAACCAACGATTGGGTGTTTTTTTCATATGAATAACCTCATGTAAAATTCTTATTCCCAAAGGGAATTGTTGACAAATATTGTCGGTTTTTCACCTACTTATCCTAGATGACTAGTCTAGAAATCAATAAATAGATAAAGTAATTTTCACAATGTTAAGCGCTTTCATTGTCTTGTATATTTATTATAAGCTAGATTCATTTGAAAATCTACTTAATTAAACTAATAGGGGTATTAGCTCAATTAAGCTCTATTCATATATTATTATGAATATTTTTAAAAGGCTATTATAGCCATCTCTTTAGCCTTTTCGCAACAACTATAAAAAAGAATCACTACCCCATCTGGAAATACCCAGACAAGATAGTGATTGCTCTTTTTAGGAATGAATACACGAAATCAATCTATCTTAAGATTTTTTGCTTTTCAAGAATTCATCGTATTGTTTTTGCATTTCATCCAATACTTTTTGGTAAGCACCTTCAGATTTAAGTTTTTCCATCAATTCTGGAATAGCTTTTTCTGGGTCTACAGTACCAGTGTTGATAGCTGTATCGAATTGTTGCATAGTATTAGTGATAGCTGAGATTTCAGATTTCACGTTGTCAGTGTTGAAGATGAATCCAAGCGCTGGAGATTCTTTTGCAGTTTCCAAATCTTTCTTAGATTGTGCAATTTGTTCATCTGTAACGTTTTCGTTGATGTAAAGGATCCAGTTGTTACCAGTGTTCCATCCTGACATGTGAGTGTTTCCTTTGTATCCATCAAGGACACGAACACGGTTTTCTTTACCTTCAACTTTTTCCCAGTTCTTGCCTTCTGGTCCATAAACAAGTCCGTTCAAGAGTTCTGGGTTAGTGTTCAAGAGGTTCAACACTTCCATTGCTTTTTCTTTGTTCTTAGAGTTGTTTGAGATTACAAAGTTTGCAACTTGAGTTGTTTGGTTTTTCTTGATGAAGTTAGTAAATGGTTTGATTTTGATATCTCTGTTAGCAACACGAGAAAGCAAGCTGCTACCGTAGTCAGCTGGTCCTACTGTTTCTTCGCGAACAAGCCAAGTATCTTGAGTAAGGTCATATGAAGTATCGCTTGTTGCTACGTCTTTTGGAATGTATCCTGCTTCATAGTATTTGTGCATAGTCTTCAAGTGTTCTACGAAACGAGGAACTTCGTAACGGTTTACGATCTTAGTAGTGTCGCCTTCAAGGTCGATGACGAATGGAAGACCATTTGCAACTGGGTAGTCAAAGTTTTCTGATGGGATAAAGTTTTTACCAACAGCGAATGGCATTACATCTGGAGCTTTTTCTTTGATTTGTTTCAATACTGGTTCAAGTGTTTCGTATGAAGTTACACCTGAGATATCGATTCCATATTTTTCAAGAAGTGGGCCGTTGAAAGCAAAGTTTTGTGAAGATGCAACGTTGGCTGCAACTGGAACTGCATAGATTTTACCGTTTACAGTGTTACCTTTGATGTAAGCTGGGTCAAGTGCTTTGTAAAGGTCAGCTCCTTCTTTCTTGTACAATTCTGTCAAGTCAGCATAAGCACCTTTTTGAGCGTTTACAACGTAGTTATCTGCAAATGCGATATCATAGTTTTCACCTGATGAAGTGATAACTGACATTTTCTTGCTGTAGTCACCCCAACCAAGGTATTGGATATCTAATTTAGCACCAACTTTTTCTCCGATGATTTTGTTTGCATTTTCTAGCAACTCATCCAAGTTATCTGGTTTGTCACCGATTTGGTACATCTTGATAACAGTTTTGTCACCTGATGACGATGATGATGATTCAGCAGCTTTTTGGTTGTTTCCTTTAAGGTTACCACAAGCTGCAAGTCCAGCAGCCAAAGCTAGAAGGCTAGCTGAAGTAAAAGCATATTTTTTCCAGTTTTTCATGATAAAAACTCCTTTTTTTATTTTTAAATTTAAAACAATTTTAGTGATCTACTTTTCAACAAAGAAAAGTTAGATAGGGTAGAGAAAACTTGTTTCTCAGCGTCTCTTATTCTTTAACACCACCGATAGTTAAACCTTTTACAAAATAGCGTTGGAAGAATGGATAGAGAATCGCAATTGGAACAGTCGCAACTACGACCATGGCCATACGACCTGTTTCTTTTGGTAGGGCAACTGCAAGTTGTCCTGACATCCCAACTGACTTAGCAATGTAATCCATGTTGTTTTGAATTTGCATGAGCAAATATTGCAATGGATACAAGTTGTCACTCTTGATATAAAGTAGAGCATTAAACCAGTCGTTCCAGAATCCAAGTGCTGTCAAAAGTGTGATAGTCGCAATCCCTGGAAGAGAAAGTGGTAAACAGATTTGGAAGAAGATCCGAGCCTCACTAGCCCCGTCGATACGAGCTGATTCGAGGATTGCTTCTGGGATGGTCTTCTTGAAGAAGGAACGCATCAACATGATGTTGAATGGTGATAGAAGCATTGGAACAATCAAGGCCCAAATGGTATCACCAAGGTGAAGCAACTGAGTTACCACAATGTAGCCTGGTACCAAACCAGCATTGAACAACATACTGAGAAGAGCGAAGACTGTAAAGAATTTACGATACTTAAATGTTGTACGAGAGATGGCGTAAGCGTATGTTGTTGTGATAAAGACGTTTGTCAAAGTTCCAACAACTGTTACAAAAGCTGAGATAAAAAGCGCTTGTAAAATCTTATCTTTGAACTGAGCCAAAAACTCAAAGCCATCTAATCCAAATTGTGATGGGAAGAAGCTATATCCATGTTGAACGATACTCTTCTCATCTGTAATTGAGATAATGATAACAAAGATGAAAGGCAAGATACAAGAGAAGGCTAGCAAACCAGATATGATACTAAAGAAAATATCTGCTTTTTTGCTGAAGGAGTGTATGCCAACATTATCAATTTTTTCTTTTTGAATTTTTTTTGCCATATGCTCCTCCTTTCTAGAATAGTGCCGAGTTAGGATCAACACGTCTTGCAAGTAAGTTTGATAGGATAACCAGAATCAAACCGACAACTGACTGGTAGAGGCCGGCTGCCGAAGCCATACCGATATCTGCTGTCTGAGTCAATCCGTTAAAGACATAGACGTCCAATACGTTTGTTACACTATAGAGCTGACCAGCATTGTGAGGGATTTGGTAGAAAAGACCGAAGTCTGCACGGAAGATATTTCCGACTGCAAGGATGGTCAATACTGTCACTAGCGGTGTCAACTGAGGAATGGTTACGTTACGGATACGTTGCCATTTGCTAGCACCGTCAACTGTTGCTGCTTCGTAGTAAGTTGGATCAATACCCATGATGGTTGCGTAGTACATAACACTACTATAACCGAAGCCTTTCCAGACACCTAGGAAGAGGAGAAGAAAAGGCCAGATACTGATATCAGCGTAGAAGTTAATCCCCTTCATTCCAAAAGATTCTAGGGTACGGTTGATAAGCCCTTTATCGATGTTTAGGAAAGCATCTGTAAAGAAACTGATGATAACCCAAGATAGGAAGTAAGGAAACAACATAGAGGTTTGGTAGATTTTAACCATTCTCTTAGATCGAAGTTCACTAAGGATAATGGCAATACCAACTGATACAATCAAACCGATAAAGATAAATCCAAGGTTGTAGAGAACTGTATTTCGAGTAATGACAAAGGCATCTTTTGAACTAAACAAGAACTTGAAGTTATCTAGTCCGACCCATCTACTATTTATAATACTGTGGACAAATCCTTCACCAGTCATATGGTAGTCTTTGAAGGCAACCACATTCCCAAATACTGGGATGTAGAAGAATAAAATCAACCAAATTGTCCCTGGTAGAACCATTAAGAGAAAAATCCAATTATCTCTTAAAGTTTTTGAAAACTTGTTCATAATTTCCTCCCTTTTTATTTTCTAAAACTTCATAATCTCACATTTTTAGTCTTGATAACGTTTACAAAAATAGTATACTCTTATTTTTAGGACAGTTTAAACTACAAATTATAGAAAAAACTCCACAAATTATTTTATGTGGAGAACTTTTTTATATAAGAATAGGTTTCACGAGAAACTTCTTTTCTGAATAGAGTTTTTCTAGGTCGTATAAATAGTCGAAGCTGTCGCAATAGTATGCCACTGGTTAGCCGTTGTGGCTGCGAACTCTTGATCCCCGTAGAAATCGTTGAATGGCAAGATGTCTACTTCTAGTTCGTCGATACGAGAGATTTCGCCTGCTAGATAGTTTTCAATGCGACTTTCTGCGCGCTTGATCCGTTGCAAGAGCCCACCCATACGAATGTCTACGGTATCCAAGCCAAAGACCTTGTTTTCTTTCAACCATTGGTGGCTAAAGAGTTTGTGGAAGGTTTCAATCTGGCTTCTTAATTTTGGTAATTCTTCCCTAGCAATTTGTTGCAAACTCTCTTTATCACCTGCTTGATAGGCTTGACGAATGCGTCGGCCCACATCTACTTTACTGCTTAAAATCTGGTTCAACTGAGCCTGAGTTTCAAAGAGATAAGCATAGTTTCCTGCTTTTTCTTTAATAGCAACAAGAGTCTCAGCTGCCTGGGTAAAGTGTGGTTTGTCCTGCTCAGGAGTCATGTGCTTGTCAAGGATTGGGCAAAGAACATCCTGATAAAAGACATAGCGATTAGGGTTGATACCACTGAGATTATCTGGTAGGTCTGGCAAGAGGTTAGCCAAGTCAAGTTGCATAAAGTCCTCAATCGATAAGCCTGTGTTGATCTTGAAGTGAGCTGATAGACGCTCTAAATCATTACGATAGCTAAGTTCTGCCCAGATTTGTAAGCTAGGCAGAATCGAGAACTGGGCTGTTTCCCCACCATTGTCCCCCCAACCTGTCACGATGACTTCCTTGATCTGATTGGCACGGCAAGCTTTATTGGCTTCTACTGCAATAAGACGGCTGAAATGGTTGTGGGGCGTAAAACCAATCCACTTCCAGGCACCACCAGCAAAGGCGATATCTTGACTAATCTTGTGGTGATTACGGAAGTTTCGGTTGTATTTTTCCTCGCTATCCTGATAATAATCCCAGTAAACCAAGGTGACACGGCCTTTGAGACGATCTAGGTAAACACGCGTTTCTTCTGGAATCTCCACATCACGGTCATACTGACCATCTGCTGACATGAGCTTGAAGAACATATCACTCCACATCTGGCAGTGGAAACCATACTTGTCTGCAATATCCAGCACGCGCTCCAAGTGTTGGCACATGAGAAGACTACGGTCCACAATACCGTTCAAGATAAGATAACGACCCAAACCGACCAAGTGAGCTTCATCCATCCCGATATTGACCTTGCGAGTTTGTAGTTTAGATAACGTCGCAAACATACCGTCAATCAGGTCGTAGACTTTTTCTTCACCGATGAGAAGAATGTCTTCTACATCGCGGAGTTGTTGGACTTCTTTGACACCCCATTTGACAAAGGCTGATAAGTGGGCCAGGGTTTGGATGCATGGGACAAAGGTCATGTCAAACTGTTGGGCGTATGCTTCGATTTCCTGTAATTCTTCAGCTGAATAAGCCCCACGGAAATAACCAAAGTAAGGCTGTCCCTCAATCTGATAGGTGTCCTCCATATAGAGCTCAAAGGTTGAGTAGCCCATGAGAGCTAAGACCTCAATCATCTGTTTGGCCGATGCGACATTAAGCACGGCATTGCGCGAACAGTCCGCCATATAGGCTAAATCTTCATAGGCCGCCTGCTCTTCAATCTCTACCTTGTCCCCTTCTGCTAAAGCTGTTGCTAGCACAGATAAAGCACGGTAGAGTTGATGAGGCTTACGGTAGGTCAGTTGATACTGCCCATTCTCACCCTTGATAGAGATAGAAGCTTGGTCAGACTGAGAGACTGCCACCTCTACATCTGGTAGAGAAATGTGATTTTTTAATACTTCGATAGATTGGGCTTGTTTGGGACTAAGTCCTGTAAAACTTACCATTGGTTTTCCTCCTGTAACCAGTTGACAAGGGCACCGTAGAGATTGGCATCTGCATGATAGGTGCAAGCTTGAATGACTGGAGCGATAGTATATTCTTCATATCTTTCCACAAAGGCGTCTACTGCTTTTTGCACCCCTTTGATAAAATCTGGGTTCTGACTGATAGAGCCACCTAGGCTAATCACATCTGGATCAATCAGGTATTGGATATTGAGCAGGCCTTGAGCTAGGTTACGATTCATGCGTTCAATAGCTTCTTGGCAAAGGGCATTGCCGGCTGCCGCCTCTTGATAAATCTTACGGCCATCCCAGTCAGACTGACCTGATTTTTCAATCACATAACGTACCATGTTTCCCGTAGAAGCTAGTAACGACCAGTTATTGAGTCTTTCTGCAGGTTCGATGGTGGTCATGTAGCCAAACTCACCACCCAAACCATGACGACCTCGGTGAAGTTTCCCATTGATAATCATGGCACCACCAATCCCTGTACCAATTACGACACAGGCTACATTCTCAATCTCTGGGTGAGCTAGCAGTTCACTGAGTCCAACACAGTTGGCATCATTTTCTAAATGAACAGGCAGTTTGCGATGAGCAAGGGCCTCATACCAAGAAAAACCATGGATGTAAGGAATGGCGCTAATTCCCTCAATCACCCCTGTTTCTTGATTAACAGCCCCTGGCACACTCATGGCAATCCCACGGTAGTCACGTTCTGACAAACGTTGGTCCAACCAAGCAAGCAACTCTTCTAGAGTCTCTGGCGTTGGGGTGCTGGCCTTATCTAAAATCTTTCCATCAGGAGTGAGACTAGCAAACTTAATCCCAGTCCCTCCGATATCAATCGTTGCAATGGTCATTGCTTTTACCTGTAAAAAGGAGCGAATCAGCAGTTGGTTCTTACTTTTTCGCTCCTCCTTTCTGTTTATGTTTTCTTTTTGAAATTAAATTTCTTCTTTTTTAATCAATTCTGTACGAATTTCTTGCGGTGCCAATAGTCCTGAATGAACTGGATATGGGCGTTCCAACAAGTCAAGAATGGTTTGTTGTTTGTCAGACACGCGAACATTTTCTTGACTCATATTGTAGTAACGAAGGACGTACCCTTCTTCATTTTCAGCAACTTTAAAGGCTGTTGGGCAGACTTGTGGCAAGTTGAGGGCTGCATGGTTGAAGAGACTACCTGTTGCAGCGACGCTACCTTCTTGTTTTGCAACTTGAAGAGCTGTAAATGGCACCTGGAAGGCTTTGGCACGACGGAAGGCTGAGAAACGTTCGCCGGCTTGATGGCATTCTACTGCAAACTCAACTTCGATATCGCGCAAACACTGGGCTTCTGGTGTTGGGAAGTAGCCCCAGTCACCTAGCTCACCTGAAGCACGGAGAATGGTCACGGCAATGGTATCGTCCCCTAAAATTTCGTATTCATGTAATCCTTTATTGGCCACTGTTACCCCTTTGACGTCATCATACAAGCTGACAAAGGCTTGTTGATGTTGTGGATTTTCAGGATTTTCCCAAGAAGCTGCTGGTTTATTTGGTCGTGTCACTACTTCATAGATGCTTTCAGAATCGTTACTTGGTCGAGTGTTATGAGTTTTGACCAAGAGACGAATGCGGTGATCCTTAGCTGTATTGGTGAAGCGCGTCTTGAAGCGAATCTGTGGATTGTCCACAAAGACAGTCATCTCAGTTTCAAGGGGAATAGTTGTCAGCTCTTCTGAACGACCTGCATCTCGTTTCATGAACTCGATGATGCCTCTTTGTTCAGCATCTAATTTTTCATCTGCGCTGACTGGAATAGTAAAGTCGTGTTTGAGCAAGACCTTAGCATAGCGAGCATTGTTTTCCAGAACTTCATAACCTTTCAGTTGAGCGAAAATTGGCTCTGTTCCTTTTGGTTGGAAATAAATGTACTCATTCCCGATATCGCCACGGTCCTCAAATTGGATAAAGTCCTCGTAAGCTTCGTTTGTAGTCTTGTCGTAGACTGTGATACCTTCATCTACACTTACGGTCACAAATGGAGTATCAATAACTCCATTTTGGAAGATACCATCGCTTTGTGCTGCTGGCCCTTCGACTAATTGGAAGCTTGACCAAGAAAGTGGTGCAAGGTGAATTGGAATTGTCACGCGCACTTGACGTGCAATATAAGGTTGACGGAATTTATCCTTGGGTAAGGTATAACCAAAACCTGCCCCCAAGTCTTCAATCTTGGCTTCAATGACATGACCATCCAAATCTTGAACATGGTAATCTGGCAAACTCAAAGCCGCCATTTTCTTAAAGCCTTCTGTCGGGTGCAATTCCTTGAAATCACAAGTGGCTACATCTACCACAACACTGGCAGTATCAACCTTGTCATGTAATCCAGTGTTGATGACTGTAAAGAGGTGGTCGCTTTGTGCTTCCTGAGTTGCTATTTTGTGTTTCCATTCATTGAGAAGGTTTGTTTTGACGAAGTTCCCAACTTGGTTGACCTTGGCAAAGCGAGTTTCCATTTCACGGTGAACTTCGTCAATACTACATCCGCAGATGCTATCGTGTGGTGCATTTTGCAAAAGCACTTTCCAAGCATAGGTCAACTGATCCTTATGATTATGCCCTCCTGTAAGAATAGTCAATGGTTCCACGACTTGCTCTAGCAAGTTGCTGTTTTCCTGGAAGGCTTGTTTGAGATAAATACGTGAAGATGAGGTATTGGCAAGGGTGTACCAACCATCCGTTTCCTGGCTAGTCAACTCACCTGTAACAGTTGATAGGTGTTCAGGAAGTGCACTTTCGACTGCTTGAACGTATTCATCAAAGGAGCTGTGAACAAAGGTCACGTCAGGGAAAAGTTCGTTTGCCACACGAATGGCTTCACTCAAATTTCGTTGAACTGGTTGGTGATCACATCCGTTCATCATCAACCATTGATTAGTCGATGCATAGTCACGAACATCTGACAATTTTTGTTTCCAGAAAGCTAAAGCTTCGTCTTTATCTACCGGAATTTCGTTCCCGTTACTGTACCAGTTAGCAAAGAGGATACCGAGTACACGGCTACCGTCTGCACCTTGCCAGTACATTTCAGAAAATTGAGAAGTGAATTGCTCATCTTCGAGGACTTGGTTGTCAAATCCGATTGGTTTAACACCACGACCAAAGGCTGCTACGTGAATACCTGATTTTTGAAGAATTTGAGGAGCTTGCCCCATATTTCCAAAGGTATCTGGGAAGTAACCAATCTGCGTAGATTTGCCCCATTTTGCACATTCAGCTTGACCAATCAAGGTATTGCGGACATTGGCTTCACTGGAGATCAAGTAATCATCCTGCAAGATATAGAAAGGCCCAATCTTCAATTTGCCTTCGTCGATATAACGCTGCACCTTGTCACGGTTTTCAGGACGAATTTCTAAATAGTCATCGAGGACGATGGTTTGTCCATCCAAGTGGAAGCTCTTGAATTCAGGGTCATTTTCAAAAAGATCAAACAGATTGTCAAAAAGTTCCACCAATTGCATACGGTGACTTTCAAAAGGTAGATACCACTCACGATCCCAGTGGCTGTGAGAGATGATATGTACAACAACATTTTCCATGAGTAAAACCTCATTCTAACTTAAATTTTTAATGTTTTAAATATAAACTTGTAATTCTAACAAGAATCAGTGAAGCTAAAGCGTGCTCCTTATACTCAATGAAAATCAAAGAGCAAACTAGGAAGCTAGCTGCAGGTTGCTCAAAGCACTGCTTTGAGGTTGTAGATAGAACTGACGAAGTCAGTAACATATATACGGCAAGGCGAAGCTGACGTGGTTTAAATTTGATTTTCGAAGAGTATTAGCGAATATCCAAGTAATCCAAGACTAATTCGCAGAACATCATGTTGGCCCATGAGAACCATTCGCGTGAGTAGAGTGTCGGATCGTCTACGTGGAAGCTTTCGTGCATCACACCTGTTCCACCATCACAGGCAACCAACTGATCTAGCAAGAATTTCTTCTCTGCCTTATCCGTTGTTGTCAATCCTTGGATAGAAAGGGCAATCGGCCAGATATAGCGGTAGAAGGTATGAGAACTTCCAAGTCCACTTGCGTACTCTCCTTGGTAGAAGTATGGATTTTCAGGGCTCAGGATAGTGCGACGAGTAGCTTGATACACTCCATCGTTAACATCACAGTACCCCAGATATGGAGCAGCCAACAAACTTGGTACGTTCGGATCATCCATGATGCTAGCATTTCCTAGACCGTCTACCTCAAAGGCATAGATCTTCTCGCCCTTACTATTTGTAGTGTAGGCGTAATTTTCGATTCCTTCTTGAATCTCAGCTTGGAGTCGTTTGGCATCAGCAATAATGCTCTCGCTATCGGCTAGTTTCAATTCTGCAAAGATTTCTTGCACATAACCCAAGACAACCACTGCAAACATATTTGACGGAATCAAATAGCTATACTGACAGCAGTCATCACTTGGACGAAAGGCTGACCAGGTCATCCCTGTCACGGCAAAGTCAGGTCCAAAACCATCATTAACCAACGTATCTTCCTTACGGTCGGTATCACGAACGAAGCGATACGGTGAATTCTTGTGGTCTTGTTCAACTGTCCAGAGATGAAGAATTTCCTTGGTCGCTGTGACAAAAGTTTCATCAAACTGGCTAGTCTCACCAGTTTCTTTCCACAGAAGATAAGCCAACTGCAAAGGGTAGCAAAGCGAATCAACTTCATACTTGCGCTCCCAAATCCAGCCATTCAAATCGGTGTGATCAGTCTCGTGATGGCCCTTCCAGTTCTCCTCAATATTGAAAGAGTTGGCATAGGGATCCTTGAGAATCAAAGTCATCTGTCGTTTGACCAAACCAGCAATGGTCTGACGCAAACGAGGGTCTCTTTTAGCCACATGAAGATAAGGTCTCAGCTGAGCAGTTGAGTCACGAAGCCACATAGCTGGGATATCTCCAGTCAGTACAAAGGTCGAGCCGTCGTCTAAGATTTCAACTGTATTGTCTAAAGTGTCTGTATAGCAACGTTCAAAAATATCTACCCATTCCGGATGATCTTTAGCACGCTCCGCTACCTCATCTAGCCACTCTCTGACAATTTCTTTTGAATAAACCATAAACTGTTTTGCCTCTTTCAAACAAATTTTCATTTTCAGTATAAGAAAAAATAGGTCCAAAAGATATACACAAACTAAAGTCGTTTTGAAACAAACTTATGAAAAAAAGTTGGGAAAGCCCAACTTTTTATTCACTTTTCTTATTGTCTTTTTTATTATCGAATTCTTTATATCCGTTCGTCAACAATTCTGATTTCAAACCTTCATAGTCTTCAGTTCCCCAACTGTCAGACACTTTCGAAGCCGTATTGAGATCCAAGTTTCCGTCCTTCAATAGGAAGGCATCATAACCGAAGTATTTGTAGCGGACAGTTGTTGAGTTTGAAAATCCAGAGCTTGTCTTTGTGACTTTGTAGACAGTGATTAAGGAGATTTTCGCACTTGAATTTTTGTCTTCGCCAGGAATCACTTTCAAGTAGCTTCCTTGTGACTCTAAAGTATACGTAGTATATGAATCATTCTTGTGTTCTGACTTGCTGTAGTCTTCATTCTTCTTCAACAAATCAGCAAAGTTCTTCACATCTTTCAAGTCTTTAAGTCCTTCGACAGTCACTTCGACAGTCTTAGAATCTACCATTTTACCAGATGATTTCAAAGAATTAATATAAGCATCATTCACTTTCAAAGTAACTTTATCGCCGTTTTTCAAATTCTTTGGACGTTCACCATTTTCAAAATCGAAGTAAGTTTCATTCTTAGAATTTTTAGCGATTGAAACAGTACCATAGCCGTTAAGTCCAGCGAATGTTACAGGTGTTTCAGTCAACAAATCAGAAGCTGAAACTTTTTCATATTCTTTAAGATTTTCAACTTTGAAGGTTTTCTTTTCAGCCTTAACCGGTGCACTCTTTGAAGTAGTCACAACGCTGAAAGTAACCTCATCTCCATTTTTTAGGTCACTTGTTTTATCAAAGCTAAATTGGACACTTCTAATCAAAGCATCTGCCTTGCTATATTTTGACGCTAGTTTTGGATCTCTGGTAACTTCTGAAAAAGTAACTGGATCTTTTTGTGCCAGTCCTTCTGCTTGTCTGGCACTAAATCCAGCTTTTTTATAAGCTATTTCTTGAAGCTTAGCTGTAACTTCATCACTATTGTAAGTCAATGTTCCAGACTCATCGTATCCTGAAAATTGTACTTGAACAACATCTAACAAGCTCTTTGGTTGAGAATCATATACCTTGAAACCAACAAGCGCAACAATTAGTACAGCAACTGCTGCAAGAACACCAATAACAGCAATTTTTCTCTTTTGGAATAAATCTTTTGCTTTTTCCACAAGTTCATTTACATCAAAACCTTTAGTAGCTGTAGGTGTAGCAACTGCTTCTTTAGATGACTCCTCTGTCGCAGGCTTTGGAGTTCCCGTAGAAGATGGTGCTTCTTCTTTCTCAACTGTAGGTTCTGCTGTCTCTGAAGAAGGTGTTTTTTCTTTCACATCCTCTTCTGTTGCTTCCACAGATTGCAACTCCTCTTTTTCTACTAACTCTTCATTAGTAGAGTGTTCATCAATATTACTCATAATAATCTCCTTTCTTACCCTCATTCTAGCAAAAAAGATTATATTTGTAAATTTTAAATATATATATTTATACATTCTTTTACTTCTATATGCTTTTTTTATTTTTGTGTTATACTGAATACAAAACTTCTACAGAAGGAAATCACTATGAAACCTATACTTGAAACCATTGATACGCGTTTTGGAACAGCCAGTAAACATGCATTTTCACGAGGAAACACCCTACCATACACTGGGGTTCCTTTTGGCATGAATTACTTTGTCCCCCAAACCAGTGATCAAGAAGGGGCATGGTTTTTTGATCCCCATCTTCCTATCTTTCAGGGTATTCGACTAACCCACCAACCTAGCCCTTGGATTGAGGATTACTCCTGGCTCTTACTGACACCAGTAACAGGAGAAATCAGCGGCGACTCGCTCTTCCATCGTCAGTCTTCCTATAATCCTGAGCGTGCTATTTTCAATCCTCATTATCTCAGAATTTTTTCTGAGCGTTATCAGATTGAAACTCAGTTAAGTCCCACTTGCTATGGAGCTTCTATTCAACTAAGACAGATACAAGGAAAAAAACTTTCCCTCTATCTTCACGCGGCGGATAAACTAACAGTCGAACAAGTCGATAAGCGAACTCTTGCCCTGAGACAAACAGGCGAAACCGAAACCAATAAAAGTCCTCTCGTCATGTTTACTGCTCTCGCATTCTCTACGGATATTCTATCTATCAATCAAGAGGGACAGGACTGGCGAATTGACTTGGCTGGAGCAGAAGCTCAGGTTCAACTAGCAACTTCCTTTATTTCTAAAGAACAGACCCTCTTTAATCTTCCTAAACAGGATTTTGAAGAAACGAAAACAAACGCTAAAGTGAGTTGGGAAGACCTCCTAGGTCGCTTTGATGTTGTGGAAACTGGGCCAGTAGACAGAACATTTTTTGACCACTGCCTCTACAGACTTTTCCTTTTCCCGCAAACCTTTTATGAGGTAAATG
The DNA here is from genome assembly GCF_052077995.1 of Streptococcus sp. V728. Lineage (NCBI taxonomy): Bacteria > Bacillati > Bacillota > Bacilli > Lactobacillales > Streptococcaceae > Streptococcus > Streptococcus sp. V728. Next base: position 77,748 of record NZ_JBQJJH010000003.1, read on the forward strand.
AGCAAGGCGAAAACATCCATATGGATCTAGCTGCAGGAACTATCAAGCCTGGTCTACTCTATACCAACAATGGCTTTTGGGATACCTTCCGTACTTCATTCCCACTCTTTGCCTTGATTATTCCAGAGCGCTATCGTCAGTTTCTAGAAGGCTTCCTCAATAGCTATCGTGATACTGGATATCTGCCTAAGTGGCTTGCCCCTGACGAAAGGGGAATGATGCCTGGAACCCTGATTGATGGTCTTATTGCAGATAGTGCTTGTAAAGACATGGCACCTGATCTTGAAGAAGAATTTCTCAAAGCTATGCTTGAAACTGCGACCAAGGCAGATCCAAAATCTATCAACGGGCGACACGGTCTGGCACAATACCAAGAGTTAGGCTATCTATCAACAGACTATCACGAAAGTGTCAGTCATACACTGGACTATGCCTACAGTGATTTTTGCATCTCTACTTGTGCAGCAAAATTAGAGCAAGAAGATCTAGCAAAAACCTATGCTCACTATTCTAAAAACTATCAGAATCTATTTGATCCTGAAACAGGATATATGAGGGCGCGTGATGTAGATGGTAACTTCCGTCCTGACTTTTCTCCTTATAGTTGGGGACGGGACTACGCCGAATGCTCAGCTATTCAAGCCAGTCTCGGTGTTTTACATGATATTTCTGGCCTTAGTCAACTTATGGGTGGAAAAGAAGCCTTTAGCAACTATCTTTTGAAAACTTGCCAAAGTCTCCCACTCTTTGAAACGACGGGTTATGGATATGAAATTCACGAGATGAGCGAAATGGCAACAGCGCCATTTGGTCAACTAGCCATTTCAAACCAACCAAGTTTCCACATCCCTTATCTTTTTCGATATAGTAATTATTCTCAATATACCAGTCTCCTAATCAAGACCCTTCGTCAAAAAGCCTTTCGATCTGGCTGGGATGCTTATCCAGGAGATGAGGATAACGGTAGTCTATCAGCTTGGTATGTCTGGTCTGCTCTTGGACTTTACCCGACCTGCCCAGGAAAAGCAAACTATGACCTTGGAATTCCACTCTTTGACCACCTTCGTGTCTATCTGGCAGAAAAAGAACAGTGGTTGGATATTCGTACTCAGCAAAATCATGAACACTTCCACTTTGTCCAAGACTGTCATCTTGACGGACAAGAAGTTCAGAGTATTGATCACCAAGATTTGCTAAACGCCCAATCTATCGACTTTACACTCAGCTGGTTACCAAACCATCAATAAACTAAGCCCCTTTGTCACGCGCAAAGGGGTTTCCTATTCATACAAAGTTATCCACAAGTTGTGAATAACCTTCAAACTTTCTTCGGAAAATATTTTCAAGATTTTCCAAAATATCTTTCCAATTCCATTCTCTATGATTTAGAATAAAAAATAGCCAACAAACTTTGCTACATCAAGCATTATACTGGTTTTTTATCTGATGTTACTCCTCAATTTCTTCTATTTCTCCCGAACCAAAACTATTAAAATATTTCGAATCTGTAGGTATTGATTTTTCCACAAATTGTGGATAAGTTTTTCTCAACTAAGCAACCCTAGTGCCTATCTGTTAGCTGGTTTTTACAATTTTTATAGTAAATTTCAAATTTTGTTAGGCGCTTTCAAAAAAACATGATATACTGAAATTATCAGAAAAGGAGACATTATGAAAAAAGATCAACACCAACTTAATTGGCTGATGGTTTCTCTGATTGCCTTCAACATGGTTTGGGGGCTAGGAAACGTCGTCAACAACTATTCTCAACAGGGAATTTCTGTCGTCGTATCTTGGGTTTTAATCCTCGCACTCTACTTTATCCCTTATTCTCTCATCGTTGGACAACTAGGTTCTACCTTCAAGGAGAGCGGAAGCGGTGTTAGTGACTGGGTTGAAAAAACATCAACCAAACGTCTCGCCTACTTTGCTGCTTGGACTTACTGGGTTGTTCACATTCCTTACCTCGCACAAAAACCACAAGGGATCCTGATTCCACTTGGATGGGCCTTACAAGGTAACGGACAATTTCTTAAACAAATTGACTTCCACTGGATTGTTATTCTCAGCTTACTAATCTTTGGACTTTTCCTCTACCTTTCTACAAAGGGATTGGCAACTCTAAAAGTCATCGGTAGCTTGGCAGGAAGTGCTATGTTGGTTATGTCTTTACTCTTCGTGCTTTTGGCTGTCGGTCTGCCTTTCATCAAGCCAGATATTCAGTTTGCGACACCACACATGGATCAACTAAGCACCTACATTCCAAACTTTGATTTTTCTTATTTTACAACGATTTCACTACTAGTCTTTGCAGTTGGTGGTTGTGAAAAAATTTCCCCTTATGTGAATCAGACTCGCAATCCTGCAAAAGAATTTCCAAAAGGTATGATTGTCATGGCCATCATGGTCGGTCTCTCTGCTATCCTCGGTTCTGTTGCCATGGGAATGCTATTTGATGGCAATAATATCCCTGAAGACCTCATGCGTAATGGTGCTTATCAAGCCTTCCAAATGTTAGGAAATTATTGGGGCGTTGGAAACCTCTTTGTCGTAATCTATGCTCTTACAAACATGGTCGGACAAATCGCAGCACTTGCCTTCTCTATTGACGCACCATTACAAATCCTACTCAATAACGCTGACGAAAACTACATCCCAAGCTGGCTTCGTAAACGTACTGAAAAAGGTGTCCTCATTAACGGTTACCTCCTTACAGGCGTCCTCGTTAGCCTTATCATCATCCTTCCAATTTTTGGTATTCAGGAAATTGACGGACTTGTAAAATGGATGACCAACCTCAATTCTATCGTGATGCCGATGCGTTATCTCTGGGTATTCCTTGCCTACATGATGCTCAACCGTGCTTGGAAAACATACAAAAATGCCGAATACAAGTTTGTGAACAATCCTAAGCTTGGCTTTGTTATCGGTACTTGGTGCTTCCTCTTTACTGCCTTTGCTTGTATCCTTGGTATGGTTCCAAAAATTAACTATGCTGAGAATCCAACTGCTTGGCAATTCTCTCTACTTACAAATATCTTAACACCAATTATTCTGATTGGTTTGGGTGTTATTCTACCAATACTTGCTAAAAGAGAACAAAAGAAAGACATTAAATAATGCTACTACCAGCTAGATAACATCACTTTTATCTTTGCTTGCAAAATTTTCTCAACAAAAATCCCCTTGAACAATACTATTCAAAGGGGATTTCTTTTTGTCTGCTAATTCATTTTTTACTTGGCTTCATACCAAGTCACGCCTTCATTCTCATCAGCAATCAATGGAACACTCAGTTGAATTGCTTCTTCCATGGTTTGTTTGACGAGTTTTTTGATAGCAGCTAATTCTGACTTAGGCACTTCAAGAACAATTTCATCGTGTACTTGTAACAGCATCTTAGTCTGATAACCACCTGCTACCAAGGCTTTATCTAACTGAATCATAGCGATTTTGAGAATATCTGCAGCCGAACCCTGGATAGGTGAATTGATCGCTGTACGTTCCGCAAAACCACGAATGTTAAAGTTACGCGAATTGATATCTGGTAACTCACGGCGACGTTTGAAGAGGGTCTCTACATAACCCTTATCACGTGCCTCACGTACCACTTCATCCATGTAGTTTTTGATACCTGGGAAGCGTTCAAAGTAGGTATCAATGTAAGCCTTAGCCTCTTTACGGCTGATGCCCAGATTATTCGATAAACCAAAATCTGAAATTCCGTAGACCACTCCAAAGTTAACAGCCTTGGCATTACGACGATCATTTGGAGTCACATCCTCAGGGCGTTCAATTCCAAAAACCCGCATAGCTGTTGAGGTATGGATGTCAGCCCCCTCTTGAAAGGCCTTGATTAAGTGCTCATCTTTAGAGATATGGGCTAAAACTCGCAACTCAATCTGTGAATAGTCCGAACTGAGAAGGACACTATCTTCCCACTCTGGTACAAAAGCCTTACGAATGAGGCGACCTTGTTCCAACCGAACAGGAATATTTTGCAAGTTTGGATCGACACTAGACAAACGCCCTGTCTGAGTCAAATCCTGTACATAGCGCGTGTGAATCTTGCCATCAGCTAAAATCCAGTCCTGTAAACCAATCACATAAGTAGATTGAATCTTAGCAATCTGACGGTAATCAAGAATTTTCTTGACAATTGGTGCAATAGGAGCTAGACGCTCCAAGACATCTACTGCTGTCGAGTAACCGGTCTTGGTTTTCTTAGTATATTCTAGAGGAAGACCTAACTTTTCAAAGAGTAGTTCTCCTAATTGCTTGGGTGAATTGATATTAAACTCTTCACCAGCCAGCTCATAAATTTCTTGCGTCAGTTTTTCAATGACCCGCTCATTTTCAGCTTGCATCTCCATTAAGGTTTCTTTTTTAACCTTAATCCCAGCGATTTCCATCTTAGCAAGGACAAAGGCCAGAGGTTGCTCCATGTCATAGAGGAGGTCTAGTTGCCCGTTTTCACTTAATTTCTCAAGTAAGACAGGCTCCGTCTCAACCAATACAGCAACCTTACGAGCCAAGTGTTCCAAGAATTTCTCTCGCTCTGGGATAGCTTTTTTGACACCTTTACCGTAGAAGGTTTCATCATCGACTAGGTAAGTTTGGCCATAAAGACTAGCAATGGTTGAAATTTCATTGTTCTCTACTGTCGATAGAAGATATTTGGCTAAACGACTGTCAAAAGCAGGGGCCTGCAAAGTCAAACTAAAACGATTTAAGAGAACTTTTGCTTTCTTAAAATCATACACTTTTAGAGGTGTTTTTTCTAGAAAATCTTTAAAAATCGGATTCTGCAGCAGTTCCAACTTATCTGTAGCGTAGAGCTGATCCCCACATGACCATGCAAAACCAATCAATTCATCTGTATGGTAGTTTTCCCCAAAGAGCTCAAAGTGAAAAATGGAGTCGGCGCTAAGCATATCTTCGCTCACTTTATCAACCATAGTAAAGTTCAATGCTTCAGTTTGATTGGTCTGAGAAGCATTCAAGGCCTGTTTCAGTTGTTTGAAGCCCATCTCATCGTAGAATTTACCAAGGTTTTCCACATCTGGACCGCTATAAACCAAATCATCCAGTCCAATCTCAATCGGTGCTTTCGTATCGATAGTTGCTAGTGTTTTAGATAGGAAGGCTTGTTCCTTGTCATTGACAAGATTTTCCTTCATCTTAGAAGCCTTCATACTATCGATATTTTCATAAATCCCTTCAAGTGAGCCATGTTCAAGCAAAAGCTTAATACCTGTCTTTTCACCAATCTTAGTTACGCCAGGGATATTATCCGACTTATCTCCCATGAGAGCCTTAAGATCGATAAATTGAGTTGGTGTGATGCCCATCTTTTCCATGAGATAATCCGGTGTAAATGCCTCAAACTCAGCTACACCTTTCTTGGAAATCTCAACCACCGTATGTTCATCCGTTAACTGAATTAAATCCTTGTCTCCACTGACGATAGTTACATCAAAAGATTCCTTTTCAGCCAAGCGACCCAGGGTACCAATGATATCATCTGCTTCATACTGGGCCAACTCATAATGGCGAATCCCCAGATGGTCTAGCAACTCACGGATAAAAGGAAATTGCTCCCGAAACTCATCCGGAGTCTTGGCACGACCACCCTTATAATCTGCATACATCTCTGTACGGAAAGTCGTCTTCCCCGCATCAAAAGCAACCAAGATATGACTCGGTTGAATACGCTCCAACAGATGATTTAGCATCAGGTGAAAACCGTAGATTGCATTGGTATGAAGTCCATTGTCATTTTTAAAACGATCCAGTTGCTGATAAAGCGCAAAGAATGCTCTGAAAGCAACTGAAGAACCGTCAATTAGTAATAATTTTTTCTTGTCCATACACCCATTATAAAGGAAAGCAGGGAAAAATACCATTGCTAAGAGTTAGATTATAGGAGAAGGCTTATTGAGTTGATTTTTCTACTCGCGCACCGTTACTGTCGACTTGGAAACCATCTATTGTCGTATCTACTGCCAATTCTCCAGATGCGTTTACGTAATAATATTTCCCTGAAACCTGGAACCACTGACTAGACTTCATAGCACCTGAGCTTTCGAGGTAATACCAAATGCCCTTATCCTTTAACCATCCCGTCTGCATTTCTCCAGATGATTTCAAGTAGTACCACTTAGATCCGTCTTTTAGCCATCCTGTTCTCATGGCACCACTTGTTTGGAAATAGTACCAACTTCCGTCTATTTTTTTCCAACCAAGAGCCACTTTGTCATTTTCATAGTAGTACCAGATTGTCCCCTGTTTTTCCCATCCATTCTTAGAGGTTGCCGTTTTAATTAACGGGATATAACGTCTATTCCCACTTCGTGACATATAACTAATCCATCTATAACCATCCTTTTCAAGAGTTTGATCATAATGAACACTCATTCCAGGTTCGTAGTAGTCGATGATAGTAGATGTCAATGATGGCTGATTCATAATAGCTGCTTTTTCTGTAAAATAATGTGTTCCACTAGAGGCTAGTACAGATTGATAATTTCCTACACTAGCATTCCCTACATCTTTAAAATGAATGAATCCAGTCATAGAACTTGCTTTTACTGTCCTACGATGATACGTTTCTGTATAGTCGTAATTGTACTCCTCGATTTCAATCATGTCTCCAATCACGTTAGAAACCCAAGCTACATGACCATGCGTTCCCCTCGTGCTCCAAGCAATAGCCCCAATCGCTGGTCTCTGATCTACATGATATCCTTCTTTTTGAGCTCGATAGCCCCATTCTTTCGCATGCCCATAAGCAGCTGGTAGTTCAAATCCATTAACACTACTTAATCGAAAAGCTGCAAAAGATGTGCACTGTCTTGAGTATAGGCGCCATTTATCAATATTTTGATTTCCATTTTTATAATAATAGGGATAATCATCACCACGTGCCTTTGAGCCATTGTTTACCTGATTGGCATGAACAGTTCCTCCACCAAACAAAAAAGCACCTGCTAGCAATAATGATGCTGTACCCACCGTCGTTCTCTTTAGAAAAGTTCCCTTTTTACTATATGTCATTCATTCTCCTTCGAATAGATAAATTTTTGAGGTTAACCTCATTTATATCATTCGAAAGAAAAAGAAAAAAGTGAGAATACTCTCACTTTCAACCTTAATCCAAATAGTGAATCAAATTCTTTTCCGTTAAAATATCTGAATAGGTGAAGGATTCAACATAGACATTGGCCTGTTTGTCCCCTTCAACATTTCCAAATTCAACGATAAAGAGCGATGGATAAACTTCAATGAGTCTTCCTAAGCGATTCTTTTGGCGTTTACGACCATTTTCTAAGGTCATTTCCACTACTTGTCCTTCATGCGCCTTGATTTCCTCTTTGATTTTTTTCATCTTGGCTACATCTGTAAATGCATCTGTCATCTTTGTTCCTCTCTCTTCGAAATGCTTGAAAACTTGTTATACTCTTTTTGGAAAATCAATTCTACCGTTCCACGTGCACCGCTACGGTTTTTCTCGATAATAACTTCTACTTTGTTATTAGGAAGACCTTCCTCTTCTTCGCCACCACGCTCATAATAGTCGTCACGATAAAGAAAGGCTACAATATCCGCATCCTGCTCGATAGATCCAGACTCACGAATATCTGATAATACCGGTCTTTTATCTTGACGTTGTTCAACACTACGCGACAACTGACTCAGCGCGATAACGGGAACCTTCAATTCCTTGGCCAAAATCTTCAACTGACGTGAAATCTCTGACACCTCTTGTTGACGGTTTTCTCTGCCTGTTCCTGTGATTAGCTGCAGGTAGTCAATCAAGATTAATCCAAGATTGCCTGTTTCCTGAGACAATTTTCTAGCGCGTGACCGAATTTCAGTAATCCGGATTCCGGGTGTGTCATCGATATAGATGCTTGCTTTAGCAAGATTCCCTTGAGCAATGGTGTACTTACGCCATTCTTCCTCAGTCAGTTGTCCTGTACGAATTGAGTGAGACTCTACTAGCCCTTCGGCAGCCAACATACGGTCGACCAAACTCTCGGCCCCCATCTCGAGAGAGAAAATTGCAACGGTCTTGTCAAGCTTAGTTCCAATGTTTTGAGCAATATTTAAAGCAAAGGCCGTCTTACCAACAGCAGGACGAGCTGCTATAATAATCAACTCTTCCTCGTGTAAACCTGTAGTCATATGATCCAAATCTTGATAACCAGTAGCAATTCCTGTAATATCAGATGTTTGTTGTGAGCGAGTTTCCAAATTTCCAAAGTTTAGGTTTAGGATATCACGAATATTTCTAAACCCACTACGATTAGCATTTTCGCTAACATCAATCAAGCCCTTTTCTGCCTGAGCAATAATTTCATCCACAGGACTAGACGCTTCATAAGCTTGATTGACAGATTCTGTCAACTTAGCAATCAGGCGACGAAGCATAGCCTTCTCTGCTACAATCTTTGCATAGTACTCAGCGTTAGCAGAGGTCGGTACAGAGTTGATAATTTCAACAAGGTAGGATAGCCCACCAATATTTTGCAAGTCACCTTGATTGTCTAAAATCGTACGAACAGTTGTTGCATCAATAGCTTCGCCACGATCTGACAAATCAACCATGGCCTGAAAAATCAAACGGTGAGCATACTTAAAGAAGTCTCGAGAGTCAATATATTCTCGAACAAACACGAGTTTACTCTCATCGATAAATATAGCTCCCAATACTGATTGTTCTGCCAAGATATCCTGGGGCTGAACTCGTAGTTCCTCTACTTCTGCCATCAGATTTCCCTTCCTTTTACAACATAATTACTCAAATCTAGATTAGCCTTCTTTTACACGAAGATTGATGACACCAGTTACATCCTGATAAATTTTTACAGGAACATCAATCAAGCCAACCGCACGAATTGGAGATTGGACTTGAATATGGCGTTTATCAATTTTAATTCCAAATTGTTTTTGAAGCTCTTCCGCAATTTTCTTGCTAGTAATTGAACCAAAAGTTCTTCCATCTGGACCAACTTTTTCAACAAACTCAACAATTGTTTCTTCTGCTTCAAGTTTCGCCTTAATTTCTTTTGCTTCTGCAAGAAGTTGAGCATGCGCTTTTTCTTCAGATTTTTGCTTACCACGCAACTCTCCAATTGCTTGAGAAGTCGCTTCTTTAGCAAGATTTTTCTTAATCAAAAAATTTTGTGCATAACCTGTTGGAACTTCCTTGATTTCGCCTTTTTTTCCTTTTCCTTTTACATCTGCTAAAAAGATTACTTTCATTCCTCTGTCTCCTTTTCACTAAGTTCATTAGAAATAATGGTTTTCAATTTATCACCTGCTTCTTGCAGACTCATATCTGTAAGTCGAGCAGCTGCCAGGTTGAAGTGGCCTCCACCACCCAATTCTTCCATAATCCGTTGCACATTAATCTTACTACGACTTCGTGCAGAAATGGAAATATCCCCTTGGCGGTTTTTTGCAATGACAAAACTAGCTTCAATACCTGACATGGCCAGCATCGTATCGGCTGCCTTACTAATCACTACAGTATCATATTCCTTAGTATCCTTGGCCTGAGCGACAAGAATAGAAGGTTGTACAGCCTGTCCTTGTAAGATGAGTTCATTCACCAATCGATACTCTTCAAAGTCAGTCGCCGCAAGTTCCTGAATTACAACACTATCACTTCCACGTGTTCTTAGATAGCTCGCTACGTCAAATGTTCGGCTAGTCACACGAGAGGTGAAATTCTTGGTATCTAGCATCATACCGCCCATCAGAACACTTGCTTGAATACGACTCAATCGTGATTTCTTAGAGTTTTGGAATTGGATTAACTCTGTTACAAGCTCACTCGCGCTACTTGCTCCACTCTCTATATAGGTAATAACCGCATTATCTGGGAAATCTTGATCTCGTCTATGGTGGTCAATAACAATCGTTTGTGTGAACAAATCATAAAACTCTTTTGACAAGGTCAAGGCCGTCTTAGAATGGTCTACCATTACAAGCAAAGAACGATTAGTGACCATTTCCATAGCCTGATCTAGATTAAGGAGTTTTGTTACTCCCTCATTCTCTAAAAATTGAATGGCTCGATGAATATCAGGAGACATTTGTTCAGCATCATAGACTACATAACTTTCATCCAAGACATTACTAGAGAACAATTGCATCCCAACCGCAGAACCCAAAGCATCCATGTCTAAGTTTTTATGACCAACAACGAAAACATGATCAACACTCTTCAATTTTTCAGAGATTGCCGTCATCATCGCTCTTGTACGTGTTCTTGTTCGCTTAATAGAAGCTGCCGTTCCACCACCAAAATAAATTGGATTCTTCGTTTCATCATTTTCTTTGACAACAACTTGGTCTCCACCACGAACTTCTGCAAGATTGAGATTTGATAAAGCAACTTTACCAATGCCCTCATGATCGCCATCACCGTATGATAAGCCCATACTCATAGTCAATGGTAAATCTCTCTGTTTGGCTTCTTCACGAAAAGTATCAATTACAGAAAATTTATCCTGCATCAATTGTTCTAAAACCGTATAATCAGTAAACAAGTAGAAACGATCCATGGCCACTCTACGAGAGAACATTTGATGTTTTCCAGTAAATTCTGCAACAAAATTCGCAACAAAACTATTAATATGGCTGATATCAGATTCAGATGTTTCATTCTCTAAATCATCATAATTATCTACCGAAATAACACCAATAACAGGACGACTCGTCACCAATTCCACTGTGGCTTCGTATTCTCCAGAAACGTCAAAAAAGTAGAGCACCCCCGAGTTTCTATCTAAATGCACTGCATAACGCTTTTCTCCCACATTGGCATAAATTCCAGGCGAAGATATGGCTGTTTTTATAATTTCTTGAACTTGAGAATGGTCAATTTCTCCATCTTCCGTTGTCAGCATTAGCTCAGCGTAGGGATTAAACCACTCAATCTCACTACTTTCCATGTTTAGTTTGACAACTCCAACAGGCATCTGTTCTAATAGTGAACTTAAACTATCTTCCGCCTGATGGTTTACGTACTGGATTTGTTCAATTTCAGTTTTCTGATAAGATTTCTTCTGAAAATAAAATAGCAAAAGAAATGCTACCATCAAGAAAAGTAAACATACTATTGTGACTAGATTATTTTGAAGAAAAACAACCAATACGGTCATGATTATAAAGGAAATCCCAACAAATAAGTAAACAAATAAGGGATTCATTTCATTTTTTTTCATTACAAACCTCTTGCGCATTATTATACCATAAATATAGGCAAAAAGCGAACTTAAGGAAGTTTACAAGGATATTAGACAAGTGTTTTGTAAAGGTTTTTAAAGAACAAAAGAGGGCGATTAAATCGCCCTCCTATAGATATACTTTTATATTTGCCTTAAGAATCTACTCTGTTGGATAGATTATTCGCCTACTGAAATTTCAACGTGTTTAAGACGTTCTTGTGCTTCTGCCACGATTGTTTCGATGATTTCTTTACATGGTTTAATTTCTTTTACCATACCTGCAATTTGTCCACTCATCATTGAACCGTGTACAGTATCACCTTCGTAAACAGCTTTAGAAAGTGAACCGATAGTAATTTCCTCAAGCTCTTCACGGTTTGTACCTTTTTGTTCTAATTCGATGTAGTGGTCTGTCATTTCATTGCGAATACAACGAACAGGAGCTCCTGTGATACGTCCAGTAACAGCAGTTGCTGTATCATTTGCTGCAAGGACAGCTTCTTTATAAGCATCAGCAATTGGACATTCGTTTGAAGCCAAGAAGATAGTACCCATTTGTACACCTTGAGCTCCAAGTGTAAAGGCAGCAGCCAATCCACGACCGTCAGCAATACCACCCGCAGCGATAACAGGGATGTCAACTGCATCCACGATTTGTGGAATCAAAGCCATTGTGTTAGTTTCTCCGATGTGTCCACCAGCTTCTGAACCCTCAGCAACAACTGCATCAACCCCTAATTCTTGCATCTTTTGAGCATGTTTTACACTAGCAACAACTGGAATAACTTTAACACCAGCTTCTTTCAAGTATGGCATGATGTGTTTTGGAGTTCCTGCACCAGTAGTAACAACTGGAACTTTTTCTTCGATAATAACTGTTACGATATCTTTAATGTTTTTCATCATCAACATGATGTTAACACCAAAAGGTTTGTCAGTTAATTTTCTCAATTCACGAATTTCTTCGCGAAGTTGTTCACCAGTCATGCCACCAGAAGCGATGATTCCAAGACCTCCAGCTTCTGATACAGCAGCAGCTAGTTGATAGTGAGAAATTTGAGCCATAGCCCCTTGGAAAATAGGGTATTTGATTTGTAAAAGTTTAGTAATAGACATATGTTTACTCCTTTATTTTTATGTCAGCTGGTGTTTGAAATGTAGCAGGCATTATTTACCTGTACCTGACAAACAAGAGAATTTAGTCATTTGTCTCCTTATACATAACTATTATAAAAAGTCTGGTCTACGATCTTGCTGTTCAGTAAATGGAATCACTGGTGGACGTGAACGCAATACATAGTTTACAAATTCTTTTCCTTCCTTATCAAACTCTGCAACTGCAAAGAACTGATCGTGATAGAAGAAGAATTTATAGTTGTTTTCAAAGGCCTGGCGAAGCCACTTATCTTTAGCTGAAATAGATTTCATAGGGTAATCATCTACAGCTGGAACCCAAAGTGGATTGCGGTGAACGTGTGTTAGCATGAGGTCCCCCATATGGATCATTGTGTCTTCACCCTGTTTAAGCAATATGATACAATGCCCATTACTATGACCGCTAGTATGAATCATTTGAATTTCTGGAATGATATCAATCGAATCTGAGAAGGTTGTAACTTGATCTTGAATCGGTTCCCAATTCTCTTTGAGGTAAGTTCCGCGAGTACGATTATTAGGATTTCTCATCTCGTACCATTCTATATCATTAACAATAATCTTTGCATTTGGAAACTTAGAAACAAGATTGCCCTCAGAATTAACGCGTGTCAGGCCACCTGAATGGTCATGGTGCATATGTGTCATCAGTACATAATCAATCTTCTCTGGAGACAAGCCTAAAAGCTCTAAACTCTCTTCGATTTTACTTTCAGATAAAATTCCTAGATTGCGTCTTTGTTTCTCAGACAATTTTGCCGTATCGAAACTCGCATCCATCAGGTAATTCTTCCCTTTGTATTGAATCAAGATGGGATCTGTCAACTCAGACATCATATTGTCTTCATTTGTTGGATAGTATCGAGACCACACAACTTTTGGAACAGGACCAAATAATGTCCCTGCATCAGTTAATTTATCAGCTCCTCGTAGCCATGTCAATTTCATATCGTGAAATTGATACTCTTGCAACTTGAGTTCTGTCATTTTATTACTCCTTTAGCCACTGGTGTGCTATTCTTTTTCGAATTGAGTCTCCAGATTTCCCGTAACTTTCAATAGTTTTAGCATCTTTTAAATAACGATCAATCGGGCTTTTATCCTGTGCTTGTAGCGGACCTATTAATCTGATAATCTCTTCAGAAATTTCAATAGCTACTTTTGTAGTAAATAATTTAATCTGTGAAACATACAAAGAATCATCTAACATTTGATTTTTATATGAATTGAAATACGCTTCTGCTGCACATAGTTTTGTATATAAATCAGCAAATTGATGTTGATAAATCGTCGCATCAATCAACCTCTTACCAAAACCACGTTTCACCTTTAGAAAAGATAAACCTTTTTCAAAAGCTCCTTCGGAAATTCCAATAGAAACTGCGCTTAAACCTAATTGAAGCTTTCGAACAAAGTCATTTAACTGTTCTTGACCAGCTAAAGTCATCCCTAATAAACTATCCTCTGATAATTCAATATTATCAAAAGTAACTGAACTGATTGGTAAACCTTTTAGTCCTTGTTTAGGGATATCTTCTCCAAAGTAAACACCTGGGGCCTTAGTGTCTACGATAAAAAATCCAAACGACGGTTTCTTTTCATCATTTTCTACTTTGGCAAATATAAAAAGTATGTCCGTAAAACGGCAATTTGAAACAATCGATTTCTTACCTGAAAGACGCCACCCATTACTCGTTTTAGTCGCAGTTGTATTCACTAATTCTAGATTTTCGCCAAGATACCCCTCAGAAAAACCTAGACCAGCCAATATCTCTCCTTTAATTAATTTTTCAAGATATAGACTTTTTTGTTTAGAACTACCGTATCGATTAATAGGATAAATCCCATAGCAAGCCTGGGTTAATAAAACTGTCGAAAAAGCAGCAAATTCTTTTGAGATTAAACGAATAAAAGTCATGAATTCTTCGCTTAAAATCGAATCTTCATCCCTTACGATGGATGAAAATATATCAAAAGATTCAATAAACTTATCGAACAATTCTCTTGGAAATTGATTTTTATCTGTTCTATGCTCAAAAAAGCTTGCAATTAGACTGCTTATCTCTGCATTATACCTTTTAGCAAGGTTATCATTGTAGATCATTACTCTTCACCCCAAGCTAATTCTCAGACAAGGGTTGATAATACCCTTTTAACAATTCTTCATACACATAGGATTCGACCTCGTTGTAGGAATCCTTGTACGGTCTACAGAACCAAACATTAAAAGGAATCGGGTCATTAAATCGAACAGTTTGGAAGCGACTACTATCTACAAGAGTTTCAACAGATTTTGGTAAAATTGTAATCAAATCTGTTTGATAAGTAGACTCAATTAAAAAGTCCCAAGTAGATGATAAATAAGCAAATTTAGTATTTATGCGTTGTGAACGAAGTTTCTCAACCACCAAATCATAAGTCGTAAATGTTTTATTAAAGATTGCTAAATCATAATCAGCAAGATCAGACCAATCTAGCGCTTCTTTCTGTGCTAATGGATGATGTTTATCCATATAAGCAACATACTCGTCTAAATGAATAATATGTTGTTCAAATTTTTGTGCATCTAAGTTTGTTGGCTCAATTAAAAATGCTAGGTTCAAATCACCGTCACTCATTTTTTGGTGAATTTCTTTCCCTCCACCCTCTATAACTTGAATATAAATGTGAGGGTTGTTTCTCAAAAAATGCGGTAGAGCGTTTGAGAAGAACGTTCTTAATATCAAAGAAGGAATACCAAGATTAATAGTCCCTCTCTGCTTTTGTGATTCAATATGAATCATTGAAAGCATCTCTTCGTGACGATTAACAATTTCTGTGGCAAAACGATAAATCTTTCGTCCTGCCTCAGTCAAACTTTCCAATCTACCATTTTTTCGATTGAATAATTGGATTCCTTCAGCTGCTTCAAAATTTGTTACAAATTGACTTAAGGCTGACTGACTAATATGGATCTTCTTTGCTGCAATCGAAAGATTGCAACCACATTCGACTATATTAATGAAATAGTTCATTTGTATAATATCCACTTAGCTATCACCTTACTTCCATTTATTTTTACATTTAGATACCAATTGATACTACCGCCTAAAAAGACGATAGTATCGTTTACATATATAATATCATGCTCAGAAGAAAATAGCCAGCATTAGCCTAGATAGGCATTGTCTTCACATCTTCTGCAACAATAACGTCACCGGCTGTTTTTTCAAGAACTTCTTCTACAGTTACACCTGGTGCTACTTCTTTCAACAAGAATTTACCATCTTTGAATCCAAAAACAGCTAGTTCTGTAATGACAAGATCTAATACTCCTTTAGCTGATAGAGGCAATGTGCACTCTTTCAAAAGTTTAGATTCGCCACCTGTAGTATGTTGGATTGCTCCAATTACGCGTTTAGCACCTACCAAAAGGTCCATTGCTCCACCCATACCTGGTGCAAATTTTCCTGGGATAAGCCAGTTTGCAATACTTCCGTCTTGGCTTACTTCAAGAGCTCCAAGAACAGTCGCATCAACGTGACCACCACGAATAATCGCAAATGATGTTTGCAAATCAAACAAAGCAGCTCCTGGAAGGAGAGTGATTGGGGCACCACCTGAGTTTGCTAGGTTAGGATTGTAAGTATCTTTAGTTGGTGTTTCACCAAAGCGAAGGGCACCATTTTCAGCTTGAAGAATTACGTTAACACCTTCTGGGATGAAGTCTGCAGAAGCATTTGGAATACCAAATCCAAGGTTTACAACATCACCATCTTTAAATTCAAGAGCAACACGTCTTGCAATAATTTCTTTTGGTTTCATATTATTTTACCCCCGCTAATTTATTAGTCTCTGTCCAGAGTTCACCCATCATCTTGTGGTGTTCTTCTGGAGTTAAGCCTTGGACTACATAGTCAACAAGGATACCCGGAATATAAACGTCATCCGGTTTAATTTCACCAACTTCAACAATTTCATTTGTTTCAACGATAACTGTATCTGCTGCAAGAGCTAGTTGCAATGAAATGTTCTTAGTTGTACCATCAATGTACAAGTTCCCGTACTTATCTGCTTTTGTAGCTTTAATCAATGCTACATCAAGTTTTAGAGGATCATAAAGGAGGTACTCGCGACCATTGCGAACAATTTTTTCATGGTTATTTTCTAAAATAGTACCAACTCCTGTCGGTGTCAAAACTCCTCCAAGACCTGCTCCAGCAGCGTGAAGACGTTCAACAACAGTACCCATTGGAGTGAATTCTACTTCCATTTCTCCACTAAAGTATGCTTTTTGAGCAGCAGGAGATGTACCAATGTGGGCAGCAACATATTTTTTAACTTGGTGGTTTTCACAAAGGCGTCCAACACCCACTTCTTTACCTGGATGTGAAGTAACAACTGAAACCAAAGTCAAATCTTGTTGATTTTGTCTAACCAACTCTTCGATCAACTCCAAAGGTTCACCAACAGCAAGGAATCCTGAAATCCCTACGACATCACCAGGTTTTACTTTAGAAATAGCTTCTTGTAATGATAAAACAGCTTTCATACTAACACCTCAATTTTTATTTACGGTTGAACACGGCTTTACGTTTTTCGACAAAAGCACGCATTCCTTCAACTTTGTCTTCAGTAGAAAAGAGAAGAGCTTCAGCTTCTGTCTCTAAACGAATTGCATTCTTAAGAGGAAGTTCTGAACCAACTTGAATGACATGCTTAGCTTTTTCAACAGCCAACGGAGCATTTTTCATGATACTTTTAGCTAGTTCTTCAGCAGATGACAATAATTCCTCAGCTGGAACAAGTTTGTTCAATATACCTAGGTCATAGGCTTCATTTCCTTTGACGATTCTAGCAGTGTAGATCAATTCTTTTGTCTTGCTAGTACCGATCAAACGAGACATTCTTTGTGTTCCTGCGAAACCAGGAATGATACCCAAGCCAACTTCAGGGAATCCTACCATCGTCTTTTCAAAGCCAATTCTAATATCCGTTGAGAGTGCAAGCTCCAAACCGCCTCCCAAAGCATATCCATTAAGAACTGCAATAGTCGGTTGAGTAAGATCAGACAGACGGGTAAATGTATCATTGGCATATGTCATGTATTCGAAGGCTTGGATTGGAGACATTTGGTCCATTTCCTTAATATCAGCCCCTGCAACAAATGCTTTATCACCTTGGCCAGTCAAAATAACAACACGGATGTCTTCATGTTTTTCTACTTCATCCAAAACAAGATTTAAATCCGTCAAAACCTCTGAACTCAACGCGTTCAAAGCTGCTGGGCGGTTAATGGTGATATAACCGATACCATCTTTAACCTCTAATAAAACTGTATTACTCATTATTCTCCTCCTACTTTAAGTTTTTTTGAGTATAGAGTACTGCGTCAACAAATACCGATACTAATGTAAGTGCTTACATTATAATAATACCTTATTTATTAACAACGGTCCACTTAGTATTTATGCTTGGAACTATAAGTTCGTCTTATAGGAAAGCGCTTTTATTTTGATACTTTAGACTTCTAATTATTTAGAATAAAAAATATCTTACCCGAAATTCTCCGAGGAGATTTCAGGTAAGATATAATACATTTTAGTCAATCGAATAAAGTAGGAATTAACGTTCTACGATAACTGCAGTACCCATTCCTCCACCGATACAAAGTGTAGCAAGACCACGTTTTGCATCACGTTTTTCCATTTCGTGAAGAAGAGTAACTAAGATACGGCATCCTGAAGCACCGATTGGGTGTCCAAGAGCGATAGCTCCACCGTTAACGTTTACTTTTTCTGGATCAAGACCTAGTTCTTTACCAACTGCACATGCTTGAGCCGCAAATGCTTCGTTTGATTCCACCAAGTCAAGATCTGCAACTGTAAATCCACCTTTTTCAAGTGCTTTACGAGATGCATAGATTGGACCGCAACCCATAATTTTTGGATCAAGACCAGCGCTTGCGTAAGATTTGATAGTTGCCAATACTGGAACTCCCAATTCTTTAGCTTTGTCAGCACTCATAACTATAACTGCTGCAGCACCATCATTGATACCTGAGGCATTACCAGCAGTCACAGTACCATCTTTCTTGAATACTGGACGAAGTTTAGAAAGTCCTTCAAATGAAGCGTCTTTTCTTGGGAACTCATCTGTATCAAATACAATAGGCTCCCCACGACGTTGTGGAATTTCAACTGGAACGATTTCTTCTTTAAAGCGACCAGCTTCAATAGCTGCAACTGCACGTTGTTGTGATTGAACAGCAAAGTTATCTTGGTCTTCACGAGTGATTCCATATTGTTCAGCAACGTTTTCTGCTGTAATACCCATGTGGAAACCTCCGAAAGCATCTGTCAAACCGTCACGAAGCATAGAATCTACTACTTTAGAGTCTCCCATACGAGATCCCCAACGTTGGTTTTGAACAACGTAAGGAGCTTGACTCATGTTTTCTGCACCACCAGCTACAACAATATCTGCGTCTCCGCACAATACTGCTTGAGCTGCCAATTGAACTGCTTTCAAACCAGATCCACAAACTTTGTTAATAGTGAATGCTGGAGAAGTAACTGGGATACCCGCGTTAACACTCATTTGACGTGCAACGTTTTGTCCAAGGCCTGCACCAAGGACGTTACCCATGATAACTTCATCAACTTGTTCTGGTTTCAAGTTTGCTCTTTCGATAGCGCTCTTGATAACTAAACTTCCCAAATCAACAGCAGAAACATCTTTCAAGCTTCCACCGAAGGCACCTAGAGGTGTACGAACCGCTGCAACAATAACTGCTTCTTTCATTATTTGCTCCTTATAATCTTAGTATTTAAAGAATCCTTCTTTAGTCTTACGACCTAGTTTACCAGCTTCAACCATTTTCTTCAATAGTGGTGCTGGACGGTATTTAGGATCACCGAAGCCGTTATTCAATACTCCCATGATTGCCAAACATACATCCAATCCGATCAAGTCAGCAAGTGCCAATGGGCCAATTGGATGGTTTGCACCCAATTTCATAGCTTCATCAATTTCTTCTGCAGAAGCAACACCTTCACCAAGGATAAAGATAGCTTCGTTAATCATTGGGATTAACACACGGTTAACAACGAATCCATAAGAGTCTTTAACGTCAACTGCAGTTTTTCCAATTTTTTCAGTCAATTCGCGAACTGCTTTTACAACTTCATCTGAAGTTTGAAGAGCACGAATCACTTCAACTAACTTCATGACTGGTGCTGGGTTGAAGAAGTGCATACCAATTACACGTTCTTGATGAACTGTAGCCGCAGCAATATCCGTAATAGAAAGAGATGATGTGTTAGAAGCCAAAATTGTTTCAGGAGCAGTAATTTCATCCAATTGTTTAAAGATGCTGAGTTTGATATCTCTGTTTTCTGTAGCAGCTTCAATAACCAATTGAACGTTTTTAGCATCTTCGTAAGAAGTTGAAGGAATCAAGTTACCCAAGATTTTTCCTTTTTCTTCTTCTGACATACGTCCTTTTTCTACTGAACGAGCCAATTGTTTAGTGATATTATCAATCCCTCTTTGTACAAATTCTTCTTTAATGTCATTAAGGTATACTGTAAAACCAGATTGAGCGAATACTTGCGCGATTCCGCTACCCATTTGACCAGAACCAATGATCATTACTTTAGAAATACTCATTTTTTTCTCCTATTCATTTTAATATATAAAGTTTATAAAGAAAGAATCGGAACGGTCTTTCAGCAAATGCTAAGCAACCGTTCCAAATTCATTATTATACGAATTATACGAATGCACCGACACCAGTGAGTTCACGACCAACGATCAATGCGTTCACTTCGTGAGAACCTTCGTAAGTGTAGATTGCTTCAGCATCTGCAAAGAAGCGAGCTACGTCAGTTTCAAGAGTGATTCCGTTACCACCACATGTTTCACGTGCAAGGGCAACTGTTTCACGCATTACCAATGAGTTATGCAATTTAGCAAGTGCAGAGTTAAGCATCAATTCGTTACCAGCTTCTTGCATTTCTGCGATACGAGCTGAGTAAGAAAGTGCTGCTACTGCGTTAGCTTGCATTCTAGCCAATTTTTCTTGAACGATCTGGAATGAAGCAATTGGACGTTTGAATTGTTGACGGTCTTTAGCGTATTTAAGAGCTGCAACAAATGATCCACAAGTGATTGCAGTTGCAATGTGAGCAACGTCAGCACGAGTAAATGTCAAGATACGAGCTACATCGCCAAATCCGTTGATGTTTACCAAACGGTCTGAATCTGGAACTTCAACATTCTTCATAGTAATGTGACCATTACGTACGCAACGAAGAGAAACTTTGTGAGGGATTGGCTCAGCGTGGTATCCTGGAGCACCTTTACGAACGATGAAACATTTCACGCGTCCATCTTCAACGTCGCGAGCGAATACTGGAACAACGTCAGCTGTGTCTGATCCACCGATCCAACGTTTTTCACCGTTCAAGATCCATTTGTCTCCAACGCGCTCAGCTGTTGTAGCAAGACCACCAGCGATGTCAGAACCTGACAATGGCTCAGTCAAAGCGAAACATCCTTGCCAGTCAAATGCAGCCAATTTAGGAAGGAATTCTTTTTGTTGACGCTCATCACCACCAAGCAAGATTGTGTTGTAGCAAAGTCCACCATGTACTGTGAAGAATGTTGCAATAGAAGCATCGAAACGACCTAATTCAAGGTACAAGAATGCGATGTAAAGTTCTGATGGTTTGTAGTTTCCTTCTCGTCCTTCGAACAATTTAGGGTTGTTCATGATTTGTGCGCCTTTTGCTACAGCGTAAAATTGTTCGAATGGGAAATCAGGTGCTTCCCAATATTCATTAATTACAGGACGAAGGTGTTTTTCAATCAAACGACGAGTTTCTTGTAAAACTTCTGCTTCTCCCAATGTTAAACCATCTGCATAGTGGAATAGATCCTCTGGATATAATTCGCGCAAGATTTCTTCTTTAGTTGCCATCTGTGGACTCCTTTGTAATAAATTAATTTTAGAGCGCTTACATTTTTACGCTCAATATTTGTTGACATGACTATTTTAACTTAAAGCGCTTTCTTTTGTCTACTTAATTAAAGTAAATAGCCCTATAAGTTGAGTTAATACTCCAACTTATATCTTTGTAAAATCAAATAAGTGAGCTGTTTTCAACAGCCCACTTATATATTAAACGACAATATCTTATGATTCTTTTGCTTCAAGAAGGCCAATGTCTCCATCTTCACGACGGTAAATTACATTAGTTGTTTCGTCCTCAACATCGATGTAAATGAAGAAATCATGACCCAATAAATCCATTTGAAGAAGTGCTTCTTCAAGGTCCATTGGTTTTAAATCAATATGTTTTGAACGAACAACTTTAGCTTGAGCAACATCTGAATCTTCAACTAAAGCATCTGTAAATAATTGGCTAGTAGAAACTTTGTTTCTGTTCTTACGTTCAATTTTTGTTTTATTTTTACGAATTTGACGTTCAATCTTATCTGTTACCAAATCAATGGATCCATACATATCTTGAGAAACATCTTCTGCACGAAGAGTAATAGATCCAAGTGGAATTGTTACTTCTACCTTAGCAGTCTTTTCACGATACACTTTCAAATTTACACGTGCATCTAGTTCTTGATCTGCTTGGAAGTATTTTTCGATCTTTTCGAGTTTAGAAACTACATAATCACGAATTGCTTCTGTTACTTCTAGGTTTTCACCACGGATACTATATTTAATCATATAAGTACCTTCTTTCTAAACATATTTGTTTTTCTATATTTATTATAACGCTTTCAAAAAATTATTGCAATCTTTTTCCTCATCTTACGAGGGAAAATGTTCTAACCTCTTCTGCTCCTGCATTCTCTAGCATACTCTTGACACGATTAACAGTCGCACCTGTCGTATAAATATCATCAATTAATAAAATTTTCTTTGGGATCGTAACGCCGTTTTTAATAAAAAATGGGAGTTCTGTGGCTAAACGTTCTGAACGATTTTTTGAAGAGCTTGCTTTCACTTCACTTTTTCCTAATAAATCCAGATAGGATAAACCTGTAGTTTCTATTAAGCCCTCAACCTGATTAAATCCCCTTTTAGAGAATCTCTCTGGACTCAAGGGAATGAGAAGAATTTGAAACTCTTTATACTTTCGCAGTTTATCTTTTAAAATTGAAGCAAAAATCTTTCTAAGAATATAATCTCCATCAAACTTGTAGCGGCTAAAGTAATCCTTCATTGCTTGATTATAAGTAAAAATCGCTTCATGACTGACATCAATCCCTTCTTTACACCAAAGTTGACAATCTTGACACGAGGTTGACACTCCTGCTTTATAGCAGGTTGGACAATGTTCTTCTCCTATTTTTTCGAAACTTGAGGAGCACGTAAAACAGAGCGAACCTGCCTCCTTTTTTAAAAAAAGAAGATTTCTAAAGGTTAAATTACTTCCCAAGTGTTGTCCACATAGTAAGCAAGTCATAAACCCGCCTCCTTATTCATCAACTTAATTTCTTTTATGGCATTTTTAATCGAACTATTTAATCCATCATGAAAGAAAATTAAATCTCCAGTTGGTCTATCCATGCTGCGTCCAACTCGTCCTCCAATTTGAATTAAACTCGATTTTGTAAAGAGGCGATGATTTGCTTCGACAACCATTACGTCTACACATGGAAAGGTAACTCCACGTTCCAATATTGTTGTACTTATCAAGATGGTTAATTCTCTATCTCTAAATGCTTGAACTTGTTCTAATCGATCTTCTGTAACAGACGATACGAAGCCTATTTTCTCATTTGGAAACTGCAGCTGCAAGATTTCCTTTAACTTCTCTCCTTTTTTAATCTCTGAAGCGAAAATGAGTAATGGATAGCCTGATTTTCGTTGTTTTTCTATATAGCTTTTTAATTTGGGTGGTAGACGATGTTTGTCTAAGTAATTGTCCAATTTAGATAGCCAGACTGGTTTGGGAATTATTAAGGGGTTACCATGAAACCGCCTTGGTAAACTTAACCTTTTCAACTCTCCTAAGCGAACCTTTTTATCCAATTCATCTGTAGAGGTGGCTGTAAGGAAAATGCTGAGTCCGTTTTCCTTTACACAATTCTTTACAGCTTTGTAAAGCATCTTGTTGTCAACATAGGGAAAAGCATCAACTTCATCAACTATTAGTAAATCAAAAGCTTGATAGAATTTTAATAACTGGTGAGTCGTTCCAACAACTAGAGGTGTCCGAAAATATGGTTCAGATTCCCCATGTAACAACGCGATTTTACAGGCAAAATCATTTTGTAGTCGTTTATATAACTCCAAACAAACATCTATCCGGGGGCTCGCTAAACAAACTGCCCCACCATCATTAATGACTTTTGCCACAACTTCATAAATCATCTCTGTTTTCCCAGCGCCAGTCACGGCATGAACTAAAGTTGGCTGCTGACTTTCTACAGCTTTAAGTAATCCTTTTGATACTTTCTCTTGAAATGGAGTCAATTGTCCCTGCCATTTAAGAACCTTTTGTTTTGGAAATTCTTCCTGAGGGAAATAATATAAACCTTGATCACTCCTAACTCGCTTCATCAACAGACATTCTCGACAGTAGTATGCATCAATGGGCAATAACCATTCTTCTTGAATCACACTATCACATCGTTGACAAACTAGTTTTCCCTTCTCTTTTCGCATACTTGGGAGTTTCACTGCTAACTCACGCTCTGCTACACTTAATTCCTCTTCAGTAAAAAGACGTCCTAGATAATTTGGATCTATTTTCATACTTCTTTATTCGTAAAATCTAGAACTTTATCCTATTTTTTAGTACAATAAAAATATGGAATGTAGAACAATTAAAGAGGACGGACAAGTCCAAGAAGAAATCAAAAAATCACGCTTTATTTGCCATGCAAAGCGCGTCTATAGTGAAGAAGAAGCTCGAGCTTTCATCACTGCTATTAAGAAAGAACACTATAAAGCGACCCACAACTGCTCTGCTTTTATTATCGGTGAGCGGAGTGAAATTAAACGAACTAGTGACGATGGAGAGCCTAGTGGTACTGCCGGCGTACCTATGCTAGGTGTTCTGGAAAATCACAATTTAACCAATGTCTGTGTAGTTGTTACCAGATATTTTGGTGGTATCAAGCTTGGAGCTGGTGGTCTTATCAGGGCTTATGCAGGTAGTGTTGCTCTTGCTGTCAAAGAGATTGGAATTGTAGAAATTAAAGAACAAGCAGGGATTCAGATTCAAATGAGTTATGCTCAATATCAAGAATATGGCAATTTTCTTAAAGAACATAATCTCATGGAACTTGAAACAAATTTCACTGATCAGGTCGAAACAATCATTTTTGTTGATAAGGAAGATAAAGAAACTATCAAAGCTTCTCTCATAGAATTTTTCAATGGGAAAGTCACCTTAACAGATCAAGGTTTACGAGAAGTCGAGGTTCCTATAAACTTAGGATAAAATAACGGAAATACTGCCTTATTTATCTAACCTTACTCTTTTATATCCGATATAAAAAAATCCTATCGCTTCGATAGGATTTCTATATTTTACAAAAGGTAAAGTTAGCGTTATACTAGTAGCATCTTATATATAGAGGTGCTAATATGGCGATTTATAACAATATCACTGAACTTGTCGGTAGAACACCGATTGTTAAATTGAACAACATCGTACCTGAGGGTGCAGCAGATGTTTACGTAAAACTAGAAGCCTTTAACCCAGGGTCATCCGTTAAAGACCGCATTGCTCTAAGCATGATTGAAAAAGCTGAACAAGAAGGCAAACTTAAACCTGGTTCTACTATTGTAGAGGCAACAAGCGGAAACACTGGTATCGGTCTTTCATGGGTTGGTGCTGCTAGAGGCTACAAAGTTGTCATCGTTATGCCTGAGACAATGAGTGTGGAACGTCGTAAAATCATCCAAGCATATGGTGCCGAACTCGTTCTAACTCCAGGAAGTGAAGGTATGAAAGGCGCTATTGCTAAAGCTGAAGAAATCGCTGCTGAACGTGATGGTTTCCTACCTTTGCAATTTATCAACCAAGCTAACCCAGAAGTTCACGAAAGAACAACAGGAGCTGAAATTCTAGCTGATTTCGGAGCTGACGGTTTAGATGCCTTTGTTGCCGGTGTTGGTACTGGAGGAACTATTTCAGGTGTTTCTCATGCTCTTAAAGCTGCGAATTCAAACATTCAAGTTTTTGCAGTTGAGGCAGACGAATCAGCTATCTTATCAGGTGAAAAACCTGGGCCTCATAAAATTCAAGGTATCTCTGCTGGATTCATCCCAGAAACACTTGACACAAAAGCTTACGATGGTATCGTTCGCGTAACATCAGACAATGCTCTTGCACTTGGTCGTGAAATCGGTGGAAAAGAAGGGTTCTTAGTAGGTATTTCTTCTGCTGCAGCTATCTATGCAGCAATTGAAGTCGCTAAAAAACTTGGAGCAGGTAAAAAAGTCCTTGCACTTGCACCAGATAACGGAGAACGTTACCTATCCACAGCACTTTATGAATTTGAAGTGTAGTCTCCTAAATACACCAATTAGAAAAAGCAACATGCCTAGCATGTTGCTTTTTCTTATGTTCTATTTTTAATGATGGCTAATACATCTGCGACGCTATTGAGGTTGTCGATTTCTTCATCACCGATTTCGATTCCAAATTCGTCTTCGATTGTTAAGATGAATTCCATCAAATCCACAGAGTCAGCATCCAAATCATCCTTCAAACTCAAGTTTTCGGTTACGACAAAGTCTTCCCCTTGACGTTCTTGGATAATCGTAACAACACGGTCAAAAATTTCTTTATCTGTCATATTATTCTCCTGAAAATTCACGCGCAGTCTGTGCAACTACATCTGTCTCAAGCATGGTACGAATCTGACGAAGTGTACTGTATACAGCCTTAGCGTCACTTGATCCATGAGTCTTAACAACAGGCGCCTTAACGCCAAACAAGACGGCACCACCAACATCTGAATAGTTGAGCTGTTTTTTCAAACCTCTGAGATTATCCTTGAGAAGGAATGCGCCGAGCTTGGCTCTAAGTCCACCACCTACAATGGCATTCTTAAGTAATCCCATGATCCCCATAGCAGTACCTTCAATAGCTTTGAGAACAGCGTTTCCCGTGAAACCATCGGTTACGACTACATCTGCAACACCATCCATCAAGTCACGTGCTTCCACATTCCCGACAAAATTCAAACTCTCGTCAGCTGCTAATAAGTCATAGGCTTCCTTGCGTAGTGGATCTCCCTTACTGCTTTCTGTACCGTTGTTAAGAAGGCCAATACGGGGATTTGCAATACCACGAACATTCTTGGCATAGAAGGAACCTAGGATAGCGTATTGATGCAGATGATGAGCTGTATTTTCGGCATTAGCTCCGAGATCCAGCATATCAAACCCCTTACCATCAATCGTTGGCAATGTTGACATAAGCCCAGGTCGGTCGATATTTTTGATACGACCAACGATGAAAAATCCTGCTGCTAACAAAGCTCCTGTATTTCCTGCCGAGAGAACAGCATCTGCTTCTCCGTCCTTAACTGCCTTAGCCGCCAAGACCATACTAGCATTTTTCTTTTTGCGGATAGCTTTTGTAGGCTCATCGTCAGAGTCAATTTTCTCATCTGTATGGATAATGCTGACGCGGTCTGTAGCTGTTAGATATTGCTTGATTTTACTTTCGTCTCCGTAAAGTTGAATCTCAATATCTGAAAAGTCAGCAAGGGCTTGATTGACACCCTCTACAATAGCTTGTGGTGCATAATCGCCACCCATTGCGTCTACTGCGATTTTTTTCATTTGTCTTCCTCTTTTAGTAATTGTCCCCAGTCGGCTAGGGAATCAATAAATTTCTTTGATTTTAGGTGAATACCGACATATTCCTCGTAGATTTGATCTATAAACTTACGCAAGTCCTGCTTGATTTCAGACTTGAGCGAGATAGTCTCCAAAATCTCAAAATCAATGGCTTGAAATTGATTAAGTAGATAAGGAATATTGGGATTCAAATGGCATCGTTTTTCATCTTCATGATAATGATCTGGGCAAAGGCAGGCACCGTACTTGAAAGAAAAATCAAAGGCTTGTCCCACACGGTGGCAAAATGTACACTCATTAAAATTCAGACTAATCCCAAAACGTGTCAAAATTTGAATTTCAAAAATATTGGTCAAAACCTGATAGTCTAAGCCCTCTTCCATCAACTCCAAAGTTTTTTGCAAAAAAGCAAACAAGGGCGCGTCCTGCTGATTATCCTGCAAACTCGCATCTGCCAAGGCTGCAACATAGGTTGCATATGCCATAACAAAAAGGTCGCTATTGATTTTCGGAAAAGTCTTTACCTCATGGTAATCCTCGATATAGCTGAGTCCATCATCGTTAACCTTTAAGAGAAAACGAGCCAGCACCAAGGGTTGAATGACTGGAGCAAGTTTAGATTTGCTAGCATGTTTCACAAAAAACATCCGTTTCCCAGCTTGCTCTGTAAAGATTTTGACCAGCTTATCATCCTCACGAAAGTTACGATTGTAGAGTACCAGGCCTTGACTCGTAATAGACTGAATCATGCTTCCTTCATATACTCCTCAAGTCGTTTCATGGCTTCTTTAATCGTTTCCATGCTGGCTGCATAAGATAGGCGAACATACCCTTCTCCGAACTGACCAAAGGCAGCACCTGGGATAAAGGCAACAGCCTTCTTATGAGCGAAATCTTTTAGAAAAGCAAAAGAATCTTGATTGTAACCTGCAGGAATCTTAGCAAAAATGTAAAAAGCACCATCTGGTTTGATAATCTCAAAGCCAAGGTCCGTCATCTTCTCGATAATGTAGTCTCGACGCTTGATATACTCCTTCTTCATCGGTTCTGCATCATCTTTACCAGCTGTCAAAGCTTCCACTGCAGCATGTTGCGCCATGGTATTTGCTGCAGTTACCAAGTACTGGTGACTCTTGATGAGTTGAGCAGTGAAGTTTGCTGGTGCAAAGATAAAACCTAAACGCCATCCTGTCATGGCATGGGATTTAGAAAGGCCGTTAATGATAATGGCTTGATCTCTCAGCATCGTTCCCAAAGAGACATGATTTCCCCCTGTATAGGTCAATTCTGAGTAGACCTCATCACAGACTACGAAAATCTCATACTTACGTAGAACATCTGCCAAGGCTTCTAATTGCTCGCGACTATAAGTGATACCAGTTGGATTAGCTGGATAGTTGAGAATGACAGCCTTAAGCTTATCACCCTGCTCCAAAATTGCCTTTTCCAACATTTCAGGAGTCAGGACAAAACCATTTTCCGTCGTATCAATCTCGACAATCTCTGCCCCCACTAGATTGACAATCGGCTCATAGCCAGGATAGGCAGGAGCTGGCAAGAGAACCTTGTCTCCCTCTTCTAGGATAGCTGTTAGGGTAGCTGACAAAGCCTCTGTCGCACCAATAGTGACTAGAATTTCATTTTCAGGATTATAGTTTAGCTGGTATTTTTCTCTTACAAAATCACTAGCCGCCTGACGCAAGGTCAGTAAACCGCTCATCCCTGTATAGTAGGATTGGTTCTGGTCAATGGCTCGCTTTGCAGCCTCCTTGACATGATCTGGCGTTGTAAAATCTGGTTCTCCCAAGGTCAATCGCAGGACTCCAGGAATCTCTGAAATAGCCTGGTCAAACTGACGAATCAAGGAAACTTGAATCTTATCTAATTGTTTATTAAAGCGCTTGGTTAAGTCCATAGATACCCTCCTTGATTAAAGAACATATATCTATTATACTACAAAAGCTCCTTGACCGCAAAAATCCATTTAGTTACAGCCTATTTTCCACTTTCTATTTTACTTTTTTGATAGACAAGCTTATAATAAGAAGTGCTTATTTTCGGAGGTTTTTATGTCATTTCTATCAAAAAATGGGACCGGACTTCTAGTCTGTCTTATCATTTCTATCATCTCTTGGATTTTAGGAAGTTTCTTGCCTGTTATTGGGGCACCTGTTTTTGCCATCTTTATTGGCATGATTCTCCATCCCTTTCTCACTTCCTATAAACAACTGGATGCTGGTTTGACTTATAGCTCTAAAAAATTACTCCAGTACGCTGTCATCTTGCTTGGATTTGGACTCAATATCTCTCAAGTTTTCGCAGTTGGAAAATCTTCCCTCCCTGTTATCCTTTCAACCATTTCTATCGCCTTAATTTTAGCTTTCTTTTTCCAACGCTTGTTTAACCTTGATACAAAGCTAGCTACCTTGATTGGTGTAGGCTCTTCTATCTGTGGCGGTTCTGCCATTGCAGCGACTGCTCCTGTTATTCACGCCAAGGAAAAAGAAGTGGCCCAAGCCATTTCTGTTATCTTTTTCTTCAATGTCTTGGCAGCTCTTATCTTTCCAACTCTAGGTTCTTGGCTCCATCTTTCCAACGAAGGTTTTGCTCTCTTTGCGGGTACTGCGGTCAACGATACTTCCTCTGTGACAGCTACTGCTAGTGCCTGGGATACTCTATACCATACCAACACTCTTGAATCTGCCACTATTGTCAAACTGACACGTACCCTGGCTATTATCCCTATTACTCTCTTCCTCTCCTACTGGCAGAGCCGTCAACAAGGTAACAAACAAGGAGTGAAGCTTAAAAAAATCTTCCCCGTTTTCATTCTCTACTTTATCCTAGCTTCTCTGCTAACTACTATTCTCACTTCATTCGGTGTCAGCAACAGCTTTTTTGCACCTCTCAAACAACTCTCTAAATTCCTCATTATCATGGCCATGAGCGCTATCGGTCTCAAAACCAATCTCATCACCATGATCAAGTCCAGCGGTAAATCTATTCTACTTGGAGCCCTCTGCTGGATTGCCATTATCCTGACTAGTCTTGGCATGCAAATACTCATCGGTATTATCTAAGACAAAAGGTAGCCTAAAGGCTACCTTTTTATTGTTCAAGAATCAATCGTGTATGTTCTTTCTTAATACAACGATTCATCACAATATCTTCACATCCGCCAGCTCGGAGAATTTCTTCTGCCTCTTTATTTTCAAGACCAAGTTGGGCCCAGAAAATCTGTGCATCTGCTTGTAGAAAGTCACGTGCAACATCTGGTAAAAACTCACTGCGACGGAAAACATCCACAATATCTACATGAAAAGGAATCTCAGCAAGGCTTGCATAAGCCTTTTCTCCAAGAATTTCCTGGCCTGCTAATTTCGGATTGACTGGAATGATTCTATATCCTCGAGACTGCATCTCCTTAGATACACGATTACTAGTTGTTTCCTCGCGATCCGACAGACCTACTACAGCTACCGTTTTGCTAGTTGTTAAATACTGACGTACTACGCCATCACTTGGATTGATAAATTCTTGAGTCATAAAAATCCTCCTTTTTCATCATTATAGCATATTTTGAAAGGGTTTGCAGAAATTTACTATAAAAACAAAAATCAAAAAATCCTCCCAAAATTAAACTATTCATTTAATTTTAAGAGGATTCATAAAGATTTTATTAAAGATTATTCTCTTGTTGGTTTATACTGAAGGCTTTCTCCGTGTTGTTTGACAAAGTCACTCATCTCTGAATCAGGAATTTGTCGAAGGTAGAGATTGGCACGAATTGTATCATCTTCTTCACGACAAGTAGAAAGTACAAGATATTTATCCTTAGCTGATACTTTAACATTTGGTTTCTTAACCTCTGCAGTATCATAAATAGTAGTTAGCTGTTTCTCAAAATCCGCATCATCATCAAAAGAAGTACGGTAAAATGCTGTTTCTTCTGGAACAATAATCATGGCAACAGCTTCATAATAATACTTTCTCTCTGGAGTTTCAATAACTACATAAGGATGCTCATCAAAATAATCTTGGCGACTGAAATAGTTCACATCTTTAAACATACGGTGGTCAGGAACTTTACTACCACGAGCGTGACCAAATAACCAAGTCAATCGATCACTAAAGTCCTTTTTGTTATCAGCGTCCATAAAGACTGTCCCCATTAAAGGCTCGTTAACGCCATCAAAGCGCTTATCTAAATAAGTCGCATTATCCGTTGTTTGAACGACTGGTTCATCTAACTGTGTACCCGGAATATATACATACCCCACAGTTTCAGAGTTTGTTGCAAGTAAACCTTTAAATTTATTAGAGAGATATTCCTTTTCTTCCTCGCTAGCAGTATAAGCTTGCTTTGACGCTTCCTGGGTAACGGTAGTTTCAGTCGTCTTATTCTCACTTGATGCTGAGAAGCTGTTATTATATATAAACAAGCCTCCCAAAGCAACGATAGCTACTGCTGCGATAGAAGCAATTATTTTAGTAATTGGTGTTTTCTTTGTTCTAGAGTGTCCACTCATTTTTCTACCTCGTTATTTACTAAAAAAATCACTGAAACAAAGTTTCAGTGATAGTATACTTCACCAAATAAATAAATTATTTAACAGCGTGTGTTTTTGGAAGAGCTTTTTGACCTGCTTTTGCAGATGCTCCTGCTTTTTTAGCTGCTGCATCAGCTTTTTTAGCTTGGTCTACAGCACCTGGTTTGCCACCTTCTGGTTGAGTTGCTGCTTGATCAGCTGCTGCTTGATCAGGAGATACTTGATCAGCTGCTACACCGTGGTTAAGAGCTTTATCTTCTGCATCACGCATTTCACGTGTTTTATTGTCTTGAACGCCAGTTGGATCGTTCCAGTATTTACCTTCAGCCATAGCTGAGTTACGGAATGCTTTTTGAAGGTCTCTTACATGCTCGTTACGCACGTCGTTACGAGCTTCAGTACGAGCTGCTTCAAGTTTAGCAACGTAATCGCCGTAAAGGTGACCTGATCCGTATGCTTCAAGAGCTTGTCTTGCTGCTACAACTGCATCTTTGTTTTCAGCTTCAGCGTTAATTTCAGCTTCGTGTGCTGCTACTTGTGTGTTTGCTTCGTCAGCGATATCACGTTCTGAAACGTAGTGTTTTTGAATCAATGCATTTGAGCTATATGAATTGTCAGATGCAAATGCTGGAGCTGCTGCAGAAAATACTGCAAGAGCTGCTACTGATGATAATAAAACTTTCTTCATTGTTTTATCTCCTCTTTAATTTTAAAATTTAATTTATAAGGACAACCCTTATTACATCAAATTATATCATATAAATCTAAGTTGTCAAGCTTTTTTTAAATAAATTTATTTTTTCTGGTAAAAAATAAGTAAAATTCATTCTATTTTAAAAAATCAAATAATATTCTTGAAACAATTGATACAAAAATATTTAAACTCCGAACGATACGGACTTCTGTGAGCGATAGGATTCTGAATTTATAAGCGTTTTTTTATTTCCTAAACTGTAAATTTAAATAGTCTTCTCGATACTAAATAACGGAGAAAGAGGACGTTTTTCATGGATACGGATGATTGCATCGCCTAAAAGATGAGCGATAGAGATTTGCTCAATCTTATCAATCAAACGTTCCTCTGGTAGGTAGATAGTATCCAAAACAACCAATTTTTTAATAGCTGATTTCTGGATGTTGTCCATAGCTGGCCCTGAAAGAACTGGGTGCGTACAGCTTGCGTAAACTTCAACAGCTCCTGCCTCAGCAAGGGCATCTGCTGCGTGACAAATAGTTCCAGCTGTATCAATCATATCGTCAATCAAGATACAAGTTTTACCTTCAACCTTACCAATGATATTCATCACTTCGCTAGTGTTCATTTTGTCTACGCTACGGCGTTTATCGATAATGGCAATTGGAGTTTTCAAGAACTCTGCTAATTTACGAGCACGAGTGACACCACCATGGTCTGGACTGACAACAACATAGTCAGAACCAACCATACCACGGCGCTCAAAGTAATCCGCAATCAAAGGAGCACCCATCAAGTGATCAACAGGAATATCAAAGAATCCTTGAATCTGTGCAGCGTGCAAATCAATCGTCAACAAACGATCTACTCCAGCTACTTCAAGCATATTTGCCACGAGTTTTGCAGTGATTGGTTCACGTGCTCTCGCTTTTCTATCCTGACGCGCATAACCATAGTAAGGCATTACAACGTTGACAGATTCTGCACTGGCACGTTTCAAAGCATCAACCATAATCAAAATCTCTAGTAGATTGTCATTTACAGGTGAGCTAGTTGATTGTAAGATAAAGACATGTTTCCCACGGATAGATTCTTCGATGTTAACTTGAATTTCTCCATCTGAAAATTGACGAACAGTCGATTTTCCCAATTCTATCCCAATCTCTTGCGCCACACGTTCTGCCAATTCTTTATTTGAAGAAAGGGCAAACAGCTTTAAATCAGAAAAAGACATGATTTCCTCCAGTATTTATGTATCACTTGTGTTTTTTTACAATATTTTCCATCTACCATTGTAGCGCTTTTTTCTTGATTTTTCAATAAAAAATAAGACAAGAGTAGACATTTATACCCTTATCTTATGCTATTTTATATTAGTGATATTAAAGCAAAAATTTATCTATCTTATCATACTACTTCATGCTACTCTAGAAGCTTTTCAATAGAAAGTTAGTATATCTCTCTCATACTACCTGTATCTACATCATAAACAGCTCCTGAAATTATGACATCATCTGGAATTAAGGGACATTCTCGCAACAACTTCATATCCTCTCGGACACTCTCATCGATGTCTTGAAACGGTAAAAAATCCTGCCCAGATACATCAACTCCCAATTCACATTTCAAGTGCTCTTGAAAATCCTCGTTATTGAAGGTTTGAGCCCCACAGTCTGTATGGTGAAGAACTACAATCTCTCTTGTCCCCATCTGTTGTTGGGAAATCACAAGCGAGCGAATCATATCGTTCGTCACTCGACCACCCGCATTCCGTAAAATATGGGCATCTCCCAGAGCCAACCCCAGAGCTGGCGCAACGTGTAGACGCGAATCCATACAAGTTACGATTGCAACCTTGGTCTTAGGTTTAATGGATAAATGCAAATCTCCATGTAGTTCTACATAAGCTTGATTGGCTTTTAAAAAATTTTCAAAATAGGACATGACAACTCACTTTCTAGTCTGCCAGATAATTTGAACACCAAATTATTTATCTCCTATCTTACCATCTTTTCTTTGTCTTGTCAGCTGTCAACTTTCATATAAAAAAACTGGGACAGATACATCCAGCGTCTAGCTTGGGTTTCTGTCCTAGTTTTTTAAATATTATGAACCTTTTTGGATATACTTATTAAGAGAACCTGCAAAGCTTTGAAGATTGAGACTTTGTACATAGACCTCACCAGTCCCTCGGAAGGTATTCACCACTCCTTCACCCGTACCTATAGATTGCCAGAAGCCATTTTCTAAGTGAATATTATAGTCTAAAGACTGACTCCAAGCCACCACATGGGCATTGTCAATCGTCACTTCTTGGTTTTGGAGTTCAATTTTCTTAATCGAACCAAAAGCATTTGCCAAAAGCGTTCCCTGACCTTGAGTAGTCATCACAAAGAGACCGCCTTGCCCTCCAAACAGAGCTTTCCCAATAGACTGGCGCTCCATTGTATAGAAAGCCGTTCCATCAAGAGCCAGAAAAACCCCATCATTCAAGCGATACTGCTTTTCGCCAAGTTCAAGAGCAATCACTTGACCAGGAGTATCTGGTGCTAAAGCAAGATGTCCGTTGTCAGACTCTGCAATAGCTTGAGTAATGAAGGTACTTTCACCAGAAACCATGGAACGTCCTACAGCTTTGACAAAACGTCCCAAGCCAGAACCGCTAGCATTGAGCTGGGTATTGAGGCTTACATTAGGCGTATGGTAGACCATGCTTCCACGCTGGATAAAGACTGTTTCTCCTTGGTTGAGCGACAACTCTACCAAAGGAAATTGCATGTGACTATCCATAGAAAATTTCATCAGAAATTCCTCCTTGTTTTAATAATTGTTAGCAATAAAATAATTAGTAATCTAAACCTGAGTACAACTATTAGGAGAATACTTTTTTCAAGACTTCTCCAATAGTCGTCACCCCAATCACCTGAATTTCCTTAGGTGGCTTGATTCCAGTTAAAGAATTCTTTGGTACATAGATTTTTGTAAATCCAAGCTTAGCAGCTTCGTTGATTCGTTGTTCGATACGATTCACACGCCGAATCTCTCCAGTCAAGCCCAACTCTCCCACAAAACATTCCTGAGGGTTGGTTGGTTTATCCTTGTAACTCGAAGCAATGGCAACCGCAACAGCCAAGTCAATGGCAGGCTCATCTAACTTGACACCACCAGCCGATTTGAGATAGGCATCCTGATTTTGCAAGAGAAGCCCTGCACGTTTTTCTAAAACAGCCATAATTAGACTAGCGCGATTGAAGTCAAGACCTGTCGTCGTACGCTTGGCATTCCCAAACATAGTCGGTGTCACCAAGGCCTGCACCTCCGCCAAAATCGGACGCGTCCCTTCCATCGTCACCACGATTGACGATCCAGTCGCCCCATCCAAGCGTTCTTCCAAAAACACTTCACTAGGATTAAGAACTTCAACCAATCCACCTGACTGCATCTCAAAGATTCCGATCTCATTAGTCGAGCCAAACCGGTTCTTGACTGCTCGTAAGATTCGGAAGGTATGGTGGCGTTCCCCTTCAAAGTAAAGTACCGTATCCACCATGTGTTCCAGCATACGAGGACCTGCCAAGGTCCCTTCCTTGGTCACATGCCCCACGATAAAGATGGCGATGTTATTGGTCTTAGCCAGCTGCATAAGCTCAGCGGTCACCTCACGCACCTGAGAAACAGATCCTTGCACTCCTGAAATCTCCGGAGACATGATGGTCTGTATAGAGTCGATGATAAGGAAATTCGGCTGGATACGTTCGACTTCTGCACGAACGCTCTGCATATTGGTCTCAGCATAGAGATAAAATTCACTGTCGATATCACCCAAGCGCTCTGCACGGAGTTTAATCTGTTGAGCAGACTCCTCCCCACTAACGTAAAGAACTGTTCCTACTTGAGACAGCTGGGTTGAGACTTGTAAGAGCAGAGTTGATTTCCCAATCCCAGGATCCCCACCGATGAGGACGAGACTTCCTGGCACCACACCGCCACCAAGCACTCGGTTAAACTCCTCCATCTCAGTCTTAGTTCGATTGACATTAATAGAAGTTACTTCAGCCAATTTCATAGGCTTGGTTTTCTCACCTGTCAAGGAGACACGCGCATTTTTGACTTCTGCGACCTCAACTTCTTCTACAAAAGAAGACCAGGCTCCACAGTTTGGACAGCGTCCTAAATACTTAGGTGAATTATATTCACAATTTTGACACACAAATGTCGCTTTTTTCTTTGCTATAATTCTAATCCTCTCATTTTAAAATCTCTTATTAATTTTTATATTAATGACTATTTCTTTTCAAAACAGTAAGCCCGCCATCATCAGCATGGATATAATACTGACCATCAGGGCTAAATCCAAAAATATAGGGTAAATAACCTTTATAGATTTGACTTCTATCTTCCTTATCTTTTTCCCAATAAATAGTTAAAATCGAATAATCTTCAGATTGGTCTTTATCCATTGTCACTCTGATGTCTTTGCCATTATCCAGAGGGAGATTTCCACCGTATTGACCAGCGATAGGGATAGGTGAATCATATCCCTCACACATGGCTACTAACTCTACCTCATCGTAATCTCCGTCTATCGGTGTTACTTGCCCATTTTCGCTATCAATGATTGACATGTAGTCTGAAGAAATACACAGAATTTTATGATAGGCATCGGGGAGAAATGCTAGGTAAAGAAATCCTCCAATACTAATCTCAAAAATCTTCTTATACCCTCGACAATTATCGGCGGTAAAAGCTTGAAAATCCTTATAACTCATTTCATTGTACTTCTTTCTATATCTCTATCTCACACTCAATCACTTGGCAAAAATCAATCTTCTCGTCTGATACAAATTGGCGCATGAGCATTCGATGAGTGACAACAACGACTGTCTGATAGTTTCGATACTTGCGCATAGATTTTAGAAACCGAGACCTCATTTCCTCAGCTGTCTCATATTGAATAGGACTATTAGGAGGTAAGGATCCATTATTTTCTAGAAACAGAGTACGAGCTTTTTCAAAATTCTCTACGCCACTTTCATAGACTTGCCATTCATGCAATAATGGCTCCACTCTCAAAGGAAATCCAATAGCACTAGCAAGATAAGAAGCCGTTTCTAAAGCTCGTGTCACTGAAGAAGCTACTAGCATATCAGCTGATTGGAACAAGGGATTTTGGCAAAGGTCCTGAGCCTGTTTCCTTCCCTTCTCAGATAAGGGAGCTAGATCCATTCCAAATCCGGAATAAGCATGCTCCTCTAACACACGATAATCTGGCTCCCCGTGACGTACAAAGATAATCTTCATCTTAGTGCCCAGTTGATCCAAATCCACCAGTACGCACGCCGTCCGCCTCATCTCCATCCGCAATCAAGAAAGGTGCAAAGACAGCCTGAACCACACGTTCCCCAACTTCAAGGATCACTTCTTGGTCAGTAATGTTTTTCATCTGAGCAAAGATATGGCCTTCATTTCCTGGATTGCCATAGTAGTCTCCATCAATGACCCCAACTGAGTTGATCAAGACCAATCCCTTCTTACGAGGATTTGATGAACGGTCATAGAGATAGAGCACTTCTGTCGGTTGCATATAGGCCTTAACACCCGTTGGGACGAGAACAATCTCTCCAGGAGCAATCACAGTACGTTCTGCAACCTTTAAATCATAACCAGCTGCATGTGCTGTCTCGCGCTTCGGCAATAAATTTTCATCTGTAAAACTAGAAACTAATTCAAAACCACGAATTTTCATATTTTCCCTCTTTTTAAATCTTATATTATAGGTTATTTTATCTTATTTATTCGAAAAAAGCACGAAAAAAGAGCACACAATTCACACTCGCTTAGGGCTGCTGGATTCCTCCCCTGACCCGCTTCACGCAGAACTGTTGCTCCACTAGTTATTATACCACATTCCCTTCTGTTTTTAAAGAGAAATTATTTTTTACGTCGATTTCGGAAAAAGTCTTGCATAATCTCTGCGCACTCACTCTCTAAAATGCCTGTCTCAACGTCCACACGATGATTGAGTCTCTCATCCGTCAAGATATCATACAAGCTTCCAGCAGCACCAAATTTCTGATTTTTAGCTCCGTAGACCACTTTTGGAATCCGTGCGAGCCCAATTGCCCCACTACACATGACACAAGGCTCGATGGTCACAAAAAGCGTACAATCAAGCAAGCGCCAACTCTCTTCGCTCAGATTAGCATTCTCTATAGCCATAATTTCTGCATGCATGACTGCACGTTGCAATTCCTCGCGCGCATTATGGCCTCTCCCTACGATTTTCCCGCCCTTGACAATCACACAACCAATCGGGATTTCATCATGCTCTAAGGCGAGTTCTGCCTCCTTTAAGGCCTCTCTCATAAAAGCTTCTTTTTCTTCAAGTGTATAATCCATCTCTTCTCTCTTCCTCGCTATCAATTCTATCATTATATCACGTTTTTGAAGACAAAAAAAGCCACCGAATGCGGTGACTTTATAGGGAGATTATTATGAAAAAGAAAAGTTTAGGAAATTTGTTACAACAAGTTAGGAGGTCTTCTTGTAACTGTCTATAGTATATCCGACCTGTCTTAAACAAATCTTAAAAAATCTCCTATGACCAAACACTTTCTAAAATATTTGTTTGTTCACGACCAGGACCTACAGAGAATGTAGAAATACGAACACCCACCAATTCACTAACACGGCGAACATAGTTGCGTGCATTCTCAGGAAGATCTTCCAAAGTACGTACTCCAGTAATATCTTCAGACCAACCTGGCAATTCTTCATAGATTGGCTTGCAACGTTTTAATTGTTCAAGACTAGCAGGATAGTAATCAATGCGTTGACCATCAAGATCATAAGCCACACAGATTTTAACTGTATCCAAACCACTCAAAACATCGATAGAGTTCAAAGAGAGATTTGTGATACCAGAAACACGACGGCTATGACGCATCACAACTGAGTCAAACCAACCTACACGACGTGGACGACCAGTAGTTGTTCCATACTCATGCCCCACTTCACGGATACGATTTCCAACTTCATCAAATAGCTCAGTTGGGAAAGGACCATCACCAACACGACTTGTGTAAGCTTTACATACACCTACAACCTTGTCAATCTTGCTTGGACCTACTCCAGAACCAATTGTCACACCACCAGCAACAGGATTTGAGGAAGTAACAAATGGATAAGTTCCTTGGTCAATATCAAGCATAACTCCTTGAGCCCCTTCAAAGAGAACACGTTTACCATTATCAAGCGCTTCGTTCAAAATAACAGAAGTATCTGTCACATATTGTTTGATTTGTTGCCCGTATTCATAATATTCTTCAAAAATATCATCAAATGAAATTGGTTCACTATCATATAATTTTACAAATTGACGATTTTTCTCAGCAAGATTGCGTTCTAAACGTTCACGGAAAATTTCTTTATCCAAAAGATCTGCGATACGGATACCCACACGAGCTGCCTTGTCCATATAGGCTGGACCAATCCCTTTAATTGTCGTCCCAATCTTGTTATCACCCTTAGCTACTTCTTGAAGACGGTCTAACTCAATGTGATAAGGCAAAATAACGTGCGCACGATCAGAAATACGTAAATTGTCTGTTGTAACTCCTTCTTCGTGGAGATAAGACAATTCTTTTACAAGAGATTTAGGGTTTACAACCATTCCGTTTCCAATTACAGAGATTTTTTCTGGGAAGAAAATTCCAGAAGGAATCAAGTGTAACTTAAATTTTTTTCCATCAATCACAATCGTGTGACCTGCATTGTCACCACCTTGGTAACGAGCAATCACCTCTGCATTAGCTGAAAGAAAATCTGTAATTTTTCCTTTACCTTCATCACCCCATTGGGTACCTACAACAACAACTGAAGTCATAATAAATTTTCGTCTGAGCCTAAGGGCTCGTCCTTTCTCATATACATGGTGGGAATCTCACCCACAATTATATCTTACAATTCATTATAAGAAAAAAAAACTATTTAATCAAGGATAAACACTAGAAAAGATTAGGGTTTTCGCTAGATTTTAAAATAAAAAAAGAAAAATTTAAGATTATTCTATATATTCTTTATTAACAACAAAATAACGTTCGTAATAAATGAAAATGACTATATCTACTAACAATAATTGAATGTTTGTCCAAGTAAATGATTAAGATAGATACGATAAGCAGCCCTAAAATGACAGAGAAGAAAATCCTTCTCATCTTTTATCCTAAAACGAACTAAGTAATAAAGTAAAAATCTTAAATGAAGCGACTCCCAATCATCACTAAATTGAACTAAAAATGAATATTCTTTTTCAACTTGTTTTAGAAAAAGAAAACAATAATCATAATACTTTTGGAGCATATTAAAAACCTTTCTTATTGATAAAATAAGTTTATCAGAAAGGTTAACTAAAAAGAAAAATATCTCTGTAAAGTTAAAATTTTCAGCTAAACGAACTTAAAACAAAAAAAATAAGTAAAAACAGATCAGAAAAATGATACAAAAATATTAAATTTATATAAATAAAATAAAAAACGTTCCTTAGAACGTTTACTACTCCGCCAGTAGGACTCGAACCTACGACATCATGATTAACAGTCATGCGCTACTACCAACTGAGCTATGGCGGATAACAGCTAAGCGACTTCCATATCTCACAGGGGGCAACCCCCAACTACTTCCGGCGTTCTAGGGCTTAACTTCTGTGTTCGGCATGGGTACAGGTGTATCTCCTAGGCTATCGTCACTTAACTCTGAGTAATACCTACTCAAAATTGAATATCTATCAAATTCCAAGAAATCCTTCACACTTCGTATTCTCAGTTACTTTGGATAAGTCCTCGAGCTATTAGTATTAGTCCGCTACATGTGTCGCCACACTTCCACTTCTAACCTATCTACCTGATCATCTCTCAGGGCTCTTACTGATATAAAATCATGG
Source organism: Streptococcus sp. V728 (assembly GCF_052077995.1). NCBI lineage: Bacteria > Bacillati > Bacillota > Bacilli > Lactobacillales > Streptococcaceae > Streptococcus > Streptococcus sp. V728. The sequence goes on from NZ_JBQJJH010000003.1 coordinate 119,158, forward strand.
GAAATCTCATCTTGAGGTGGGTTTCACACTTAGATGCTTTCAGCGTTTATCCCTTCCCTACATAGCTACCCAGCGATGCCTTTGGCAAGACAACTGGTACACCAGCGGTAAGTCCACTCTGGTCCTCTCGTACTAGGAGCAGATCCTCTCAAATTTCCTACGCCCGCGACGGATAGGGACCGAACTGTCTCACGACGTTCTGAACCCAGCTCGCGTGCCGCTTTAATGGGCGAACAGCCCAACCCTTGGGACCGACTACAGCCCCAGGATGCGACGAGCCGACATCGAGGTGCCAAACCTCCCCGTCGATGTGAACTCTTGGGGGAGATAAGCCTGTTATCCCCAGGGTAGCTTTTATCCGTTGAGCGATGGCCCTTCCATACGGAACCACCGGATCACTAAGCCCGACTTTCGTCCCTGCTCGAGTTGTAGCTCTCGCAGTCAAGCTCCCTTATACCTTTACACTCTGCGAATGATTTCCAACCATTCTGAGGGAACCTTTGGGCGCCTCCGTTACCTTTTAGGAGGCGACCGCCCCAGTCAAACTGCCCGTCAGACACTGTCTCCGATAGGGATCACCTATCCGGGTTAGAGTGGCCATAACACAAGGGTAGTATCCCAACAACGTCTCCTTCGAAACTGGCGTCCCGATCTCATAGACTCCTACCTATCCTGTACATGTGGTACAGACACTCAATATCAAACTGCAGTAAAGCTCCATGGGGTCTTTCCGTCCTGTCGCGGGTAACCTGCATCTTCACAGGTACTAAAATTTCACCGAGTCTCTCGTTGAGACAGTGCCCAAATCATTACGCCTTTCGTGCGGGTCGGAACTTACCCGACAAGGAATTTCGCTACCTTAGGACCGTTATAGTTACGGCCGCCGTTTACTGGGGCTTCAATTCATACCTTCGAGTTACCTCTAAGCACTCCTCTTAACCTTCCAGCACCGGGCAGGCGTCACCCCCTATACATCATCTTACGATTTAGCAGAGAGCTGTGTTTTTGATAAACAGTTGCTTGGGCCTATTCACTGCGGCTGACTTAAAGTCAGCACCCCTTCTCCCGAAGTTACGGGGTCATTTTGCCGAGTTCCTTAACGAGAGTTCTCTCGCTCACCTGAGGCTACTCGCCTCGACTACCTGTGTCGGTTTGCGGTACGGGTAGAGTATGTTTAACGCTAGAAGCTTTTCTTGGCAGTGTGACGTCACTAACTTCGCTACTAAACTTCGCTCCCCATCACAGCTCAATGTTATAGAACTAAGCATTTGACTCAGTTCACACCTCACTGCTTAGACAGACACTTCCAATCGTCTGCTTTAGTTAGCCTACTGCGTCCCTCCATCACTACATACTCTAGTACAGGAATATCAACCTGTTGTCCATCGGATACACCTTTCGGTCTCTCCTTAGGTCCCGACTAACCCAGGGCGGACGAGCCTTCCCCTGGAAACCTTAGTCTTACGGTGGACAGGATTCTCACCTGTCTTTCGCTACTCATACCGGCATTCTCACTTCTATGCGTTCCAGCGCTCCTCACGGTACACCTTCGCCACACATAGAACGCTCTCCTACCATACCTATAAAGGTATCCACAGCTTCGGTAAATTGTTTTAGCCCCGGTACATTTTCGGCGCAGGGTCACTCGACTAGTGAGCTATTACGCACTCTTTGAATGAATAGCTGCTTCTAAGCTAACATCCTAGTTGTCTGTGCAACCCCACATCCTTTTCCACTTAACAATTATTTTGGGACCTTAGCTGGTGGTCTGGGCTGTTTCCCTTTCGACTACGGATCTTAGCACTCGCAGTCTGACTGCCGACCATAATTCATTGGCATTCGGAGTTTATCTGAGATTGGTAATCCGGGATGGACCCCTCACCCAAACAGTGCTCTACCTCCAAGAATCTTTATGTCGACGCTAGCCCTAAAGCTATTTCGGAGAGAACCAGCTATCTCCAAGTTCGTTTGGAATTTCTCCGCTACCCACAAGTCATCCAAGCACTTTTCAACGTGCCCTGGTTCGGTCCTCCAGTGCGTCTTACCGCACCTTCAACCTGCTCATGGGTAGGTCACATGGTTTCGGGTCTACGACATGATACTAATGCGCCCTATTCAGACTCGGTTTCCCTACGGCTCCGTCTCTTCAACTTAACCTCGCATCATATCGTAACTCGCCGGTTCATTCTACAAAAGGCACGCTCTCACCCATTAACGGGCTCGAACTTGTTGTAGGCACACGGTTTCAGGTTCTATTTCACTCCCCTCCCGGGGTGCTTTTCACCTTTCCCTCACGGTACTGGTTCACTATCGGTCACTAGGGAGTATTTAGGGTTGGGAGATGGTCCTCCCAGATTCCGACGGGATTTCACGTGTCCCGCCGTACTCAGGATACTGCTAGGTACAAAGACTATTTAAAATACGAGGCTCTCACTCTCTTTGGCTGATCTTCCCATATCATTCTTCTATAATCTTTGAGTCCACATTGCAGTCCTACAACCCCGAAGAGTAAACTCTTCGGTTTGCCCTTCTGCCGTTTCGCTCGCCGCTACTAAGGCAATCGCTTTTGCTTTCTCTTCCTGCAGCTACTTAGATGTTTCAGTTCACTGCGTCTTCCTCCTCATATCCTTAACAGATATGGGTAACAGGTAGTACCTGTTGGGTTCCCCCATTCGGAAATCCCTGGATCATCGCTTACTTACAGCTACCCAAGGCATATCGTCGTTTGTCACGTCCTTCTTCGGCTCCTAGTGCCAAGGCATCCACCGTGCGCCCTTATTAACTTAACCTTACTTTTTTGACCTTTCAGTCATAAACTCTTATTAATACTACAGCGTTTTCGGTTTATTTTCTTGTTACTATTTGATATAGATATTCAATTTTCAATGTGCATTACTTGGTGATCTCTCACCAATGGAGCCTAGCGGGATCGAACCGCTGACCTCCTGCGTGCAAAGCAGGCGCTCTCCCAGCTGAGCTAAGGCCCCACAAGACCTCTCAAGACTAAACAAGACCAATGTGCTTTCCTTATCCTTAGAAAGGAGGTGATCCAGCCGCACCTTCCGATACGGCTACCTTGTTACGACTTCACCCCAATCATCTATCCCACCTTAGGCGGCTGGCTCCAAATGGTTACCTCACCGACTTCGGGTGTTACAAACTCTCGTGGTGTGACGGGCGGTGTGTACAAGGCCCGGGAACGTATTCACCGCGGCGTGCTGATCCGCGATTACTAGCGATTCCGACTTCATGTAGGCGAGTTGCAGCCTACAATCCGAACTGAGACTGGCTTTAAGAGATTAGCTTGCCGTCACCGACTTGCGACTCGTTGTACCAGCCATTGTAGCACGTGTGTAGCCCAGGTCATAAGGGGCATGATGATTTGACGTCATCCCCACCTTCCTCCGGTTTATTACCGGCAGTCTCGCTAGAGTGCCCAACTGAATGATGGCAACTAACAATAGGGGTTGCGCTCGTTGCGGGACTTAACCCAACATCTCACGACACGAGCTGACGACAACCATGCACCACCTGTCACCTCTGTCCCGAAGGAAAACTCTATCTCTAGAGCGGTCAGAGGGATGTCAAGACCTGGTAAGGTTCTTCGCGTTGCTTCGAATTAAACCACATGCTCCACCGCTTGTGCGGGCCCCCGTCAATTCCTTTGAGTTTCAACCTTGCGGTCGTACTCCCCAGGCGGAGTGCTTAATGCGTTAGCTACGGCACTAAACCCCGGAAAGGGTCTAACACCTAGCACTCATCGTTTACGGCGTGGACTACCAGGGTATCTAATCCTGTTTGCTCCCCACGCTTTCGAGCCTCAGCGTCAGTTACAAGCCAGAGAGCCGCTTTCGCCACCGGTGTTCCTCCATATATCTACGCATTTCACCGCTACACATGGAATTCCACTCTCCCCTCTTGCACTCAAGTTAAACAGTTTCCAAAGCGTACTATGGTTAAGCCACAGCCTTTAACTTCAGACTTATCTAACCGCCTGCGCTCGCTTTACGCCCAATAAATCCGGATAACGCTCGGGACCTACGTATTACCGCGGCTGCTGGCACGTAGTTAGCCGTCCCTTTCTGGTAAGATACCGTCACAGTGTGAACTTTCCACTCTCACACTCGTTCTTCTCTTACAACAGAGCTTTACGATCCGAAAACCTTCTTCACTCACGCGGCGTTGCTCGGTCAGACTTCCGTCCATTGCCGAAGATTCCCTACTGCTGCCTCCCGTAGGAGTCTGGGCCGTGTCTCAGTCCCAGTGTGGCCGATCACCCTCTCAGGTCGGCTATGTATCGTCGCCTTGGTGAGCCGTTACCTCACCAACTAGCTAATACAACGCAGGTCCATCTGGTAGTGGAGCAGTTGCCCCTTTTAAACAGTTATCATGCAATAACTGTTGTCATGCGGTATTAGCTATCGTTTCCAATAGTTATCCCCCGCTACCAGGCAGGTTACCTACGCGTTACTCACCCGTTCGCAACTCATCCAGAAGAGCAAGCTCCTCCTTCAGCGTTCTACTTGCATGTATTAGGCACGCCGCCAGCGTTCATCCTGAGCCAGGATCAAACTCTCATTAAAAGTTTGAGTTCTCACTCATTTCTGTCACTGACAGATTTATTGTTTTTTCATTGTTCAGTACTATAACTTCCGTTATAGTGCCCTGCACATTGGTTCGTCTTGTTCAGTTTTCAAAGGTCTTTGTCGCGCTTGCGACAACTATATTAGTATATCACAGTCATTTTTCTCTGTCAACAGGTTTTTTTAACTTTTTTAAAATCCTATCAACCTTAACCGCGATACACCCATAGTCCGTACGGGATTCGAACCCGTGTTACCGCCGTGAAAAGGCGGTGTCTTAACCCCTTGACCAACGGACCCTGAGCTTTTCAACTCTTTCTATTATACCTACTTTTTGACGCTTGTCAAGATATTGGGTTTATTTTTTCTGAAATTTTTTACTATTTTTTCATATGTTATTTTTTATAACAAGAAAGAGAGGATATATGTAATCCTCTCTTGTATCTAGCACACTAATATTTTAGTTTTCTTCAGCCATTTTTGATTTGACTTCATCATATGATAGGGCACGTGATTCCTCTTCTACTGATTCAGGCATTTTCCCTGTTTCATAAAGAGATTTGATTTGTGTACTATCCAATGTTTCATATTTTAATAAGGCTTCTGCAATCAATTTATGCGTTTCACGATTTGATTGAATAATTTCAGCTGCTTTATTACGTGCTTCATTCAACAATGCTCGAACTTCTTCGTCAATCTCATAAGCTGTACGCTCTGAAATAGATTTTTGTGGAGTTTGAGCACCAAACATTGCATGATTTCCTTCATATTGAACAGGTCCAAGTTTTTCACTCATACCATACTCTGTAACCATTGCACGCGCCATTTGTGTAGCTTGTTCAAAGTCGTTTGATGCACCTGTTGTTTGGACATTAAAGATAATTTCTTCAGCAACACGTCCACCCATTAAACCAGCTAATTGTTCTTTCATATCTTCTTTAGATAGCAACATTTGATCTTCTTTTGGAAGAGCAATCATGTAACCACCTGCACGTCCACGTGGTACTATGGTAACTTTATGAACAACACGGGCATTTGACAATACTAGACCGACAATGGTGTGTCCTGCCTCATGGTAGGCAACCAATTCACGTTCTTTTTGTGAAACTGTCTTGTCTTTCTTAGATGGTCCAGCTATAACACGATCTTCTGCCTCATCAATATCAGAAGCATCAATCACTGATTTATTACGACGAGCTGCAACTAAGGCTGCTTCATTCAATACATTTTCCAAATCGGCACCAACAAAGCCTGGGGTTTGTTGTGCTACCAATTTCAAATCTACATCTTCAGCTAAAGGTTTATTTCTAGCATGGACTTTCAGAATTGCTTCGCGTCCTTTAACATCTGGACGACCAACCAATACTTTTCTATCAAAACGACCTGGACGAAGAAGGGCTGGGTCTAGAACATCTGAACGGTTCGTTGCCGCAATGACAATGATCCCTTCATTTCCTTCAAAACCATCCATTTCAATCAAGAGTTGGTTTAAGGTTTGTTCACGTTCGTCATTACCTCCACCAAGACCGACACCACGTTGGCGACCAACGGCATCAATTTCATCAATGAAGATAATTGCTGGTGCTGCTTTTTTAGCGTCCTCAAAAAGTGAACGTACACGGCTGGCACCGACACCGACAAACATTTCTACGAAGTCAGAACCTGAAATACTAAAGAATGGTACTCCAGCTTCTCCTGCTACTGCTTTAGCAAGTAATGTTTTACCAGTTCCCGGAGGTCCTTCTAAGAGAACACCAGCTGGGATACGAGCACCTAATTTTGTAAAGCGTTTTGGATCTTTCAAGAATTCAACAACTTCAACAAGTTCTTGTTTTTCTTCTTCAGCTCCTGCTACATCTGAAAAGCGTACTTTGATATCTTCCTTATTAGCAGCCTTAGCTTTATTGCGTCCAAAGCTCATCGGATTGCGTCCACTATTTCCACCCATATTGCCCATCATAGAAAATAGGAAGAAGAATAAAATGGCAAATGGTACTACTGAAACCAGGATATTAATCCACATACCACTGGAACTTTCATGTTTCACTTCAATTTGTGTTTGATGTTCGCCAGCCAGTTTTTGTAAATCCGCTACAGTAGTATCTGATGGAAGGATAATACTAGTAAATTTCTCTACTTTGGTTGCAGAAGGTGTGAAAAACTGAATACCTGTTTCCGGTTGTTCTGTTTTAGCAGTTTTATATACACCAGACACTTCGATGACACTACCACTTGGTTGATAGGTCATTTCTTTTACATTGTCGTTGGTGATTTCCTGCACCAATTCTGAGTATTTAATTTGTTGACTATGACCTGCAGCTCTTCCAGCAAAGAAGTACTGGAAGCCAGTGACTATCAAGAATATCATCAACAAATAAAGAAATGGATTTTTTATAAAACCATTATTTTGTTTTTGCATTCAATAACTTACCCTTCTATTTTGAGTAAACTTCCTCTTTCAATACACCTACATAAGGAAGGTTACGATAATTTTCATTATAGTCTAAACCATAGCCTACAACAAATTCATTCGGAATTGTAAAACATGTATAATCTGCTTCAATTTCTACAGTACGGCCTTCTGGTTTATCTAACATAGTTACAATCTTAACAGATGCCGCTTCTCTAGCAGTAAACATATCTCTCAAACTTTTCAAGGTTTGACCAGTGTCGATAATATCTTCCACAAAAACAACATGTCTACCTTTAATATCTTGAGTTACATCTTGTTTGATATTGATAACACCGCTACTTACAGTACCACCATGATAGCTAGAAACCATCATAAAGTCCATTTCAAGATGTGTATCAATATATTTAACTAATTCTGCCATGAAAGGAATAGATCCTTTTAAAATTCCAACTAAAATTGGATTTTTCCCTTCATAATCTTTTGTTAATTGAGCACCTAATTTCTTAGCAGCTTCTGTAATTTCATCTTGTGAAATCAAAATCTTCTTGATATCTTGTTCTAACATGATTTTACCTATCTATTTTTTCTATATAAAGTACAGTGTTCATTATATCATTTTTCATTTTTATACTCAAATCACTGAGTTCAATTCCTAAAATTGAATAAATTTGTCCAAATTGCTCAACAATAATAGCATTTTCCCGTTTTTCTGTAGGAATTTTTAAATCAATAAAAAGTCGTCTTAATTTTTTTCGATGACCATTTTTTATCAAATAATCACCGGACTTTCGATGCCTTAAAATCAACGATGTTTCACGAGAAACATTTATCTTTTGAACATTTTCCCCTTTTAGAGGGATTCCAAATGAAAATAAATAACCTTCATAATGAACTTGATTTTGATAGTTTAACACACACTCATTACTTTTTTCATCAGACTTTGGTCTGATTTTACAAATTTGAAAGTGTTGATATCCTTTTATAAGTTCATATCCATTTTTTAATCGATGACGATATTGACTCTTGGTTCTTAAAATATGATGGACCTGTCGGAATTGTTCTCTTGTTACATTTAAATCAGCAAAACGACTAAGGTATTGTTGTAGTAAAACTCGTTGCGTTGCTTCACTAAAAGATAAAAACTGAGTTAAATCTTCTACATCAACCGTTTTAGAGAATTCAGCCAGAGCAATTTGATAATCAGAAACTTCTTTTCCAAACTCTAAAATTGCTTTTTTTACCTGAACATTTTCTTTTTCTAACTGTGGCAGATAGAGGTTGCGAATACGATTGCGAAGATAGTGATTTTCTTTATTCGTTGGATCTTCAAAATGCTCAATTTTAGGAAAATCCTTCTTATAAAAAGACAACAAAGGACGAATTAACTCTCCCTTATTAAACGTTTGTCTTTCTTTAATAGCTGATAAATGGTGTAGTCTAACACCTCTAATCAATCGCATAAAGATTGTCTCAACTTGATCATCTGCATGATGAGCTGTCACAAGAGCTGTAGATGACGTTTTCGCCATTACCTCTCTAAAAAATTCATAGCGAAATTGACGAGCATTTGCTTCTGAAAAATTTCCAGTGAAACAAGCTACATAAATTGAAACTCCAACTTGTTCTGCCAGTTTTCTTAATTCATTTTCTTCAATATCTGATTCTGGTCGTTGTTTATGATTCACATGAGCTAAAAATAATTCAATCCCAAGTTCTTCTTGATAGGTTGAAAGGAGATGAAGGAGAAACATCGAATCCAACCCACCAGACAAGGCTAGTAGGACTCTTGAATGATGTCTAAAATAACCTTTTTCTAAAAAATGATTTAAAAATTCTCGGTCTCTCATTTTAGGACCTCGTAGACATCCTTAGCAATTTTAGAAATGGTATCATAATCAGAATTTTTAGTAAAAATCGAAATAATGAAAGGAGAATCTGTATAGACTACTGCCACATCATGTTTAAATTCATCTGCATCCCCAATTTTATGGGCTACCTTAGCAGAAATATTTTTAGCAATACGTTGATTATCAAAAGAAGTCTGCGATAGCGATTCTAAAACAAAACCATTTTGATTATAAATAGATTCCATAACTTGCCCAGCCATTTTAGCTGAAGCTAACTTATCATTTACATCCCATTCATTACCAGCAACCCTAGTCATCTCTTTTTTGAAGACGTCATCTGATTTATTCGTAATATAATAACCAAGAATATTATGAGCCACATTGTCAGATTCTTTCGCTGTTTTTGTAATTAAATCTTTAATAGTGTATTCTTTATTATCAGCTGTTTTAGAGAGACTTCCACTTCCTTCCGGTTTATAAGAACCAGGGAAATCATTAACTTCAGAAACATACTTTAATTTCGTGTCAAGTTGATAATCACCTTGATTGATTCTTTCCTGAACATAATAAAGATAAGGTAATTTCATAACACTAGCAGCGTACATTTTTTGCTCTTCATTAATCCCAGCTTCCTTGCCTGTACTCAATTGTTTAACATAAATAGAAAACTGTTCATTTTGATAATTTGCAGATAGTAACTCCTGTACTTTCTGGATTCTATTATCATCATTAGAAATATAATCCGTCAAAATCCAACCAGCTTGTTTGATATGTAAGAATTCACGACCTTCAGCAAAAACAGACATGTCTGCTTCAACCTCTTGATAAGGTGCCAAAGTAGATTTTAATTCTTGTTTATCATAAGGACTATTATAGACAACAAATCCAGGTTCTAACCACACTCGTTTAGAGAAATTGTTGACGATTGAACTATCGTATAAAAGTCGTTTATCAGCCATCACAAATTGATTATTAGACAATTTAAAGACAGGATGTCCTTGTTTATTTAATCGCCATTCTAAAATAGATAATTTTGTATCTGCATTGACTTTTCCTGATTCTTTAATCAAGTCTTCTGTAGAATAAACAGGTGTTTCACCATAAAATTTTGGAGATTCTATAACATCTTGATAATAAAAATGATACGAAGTGTGGGTTAAGGAATAAACTTCTTGGTTTGGAATGATAACTGGATTCTCAGTGCTTACTACTTGAACACTTTTTAGGAAAATTGGAAGTAGTAATATCACTAAAAATTTACGCATTCTTTTTCCCCTCTTCTTCTTGCAGTCGTAACAGATGATTTTTTTGAGATAATTCCTCCAATTTTTCATCTGATTGACTTAAAAATTGTTCAACAATCTTTAATAAATTTTCCATTTCACATTACCTAGGAAGCAAGTCCGGAATTGTATAAACTTCCTCCCATGATTTTGAATAATAATATTTTGCACGGGAATATTTAGCTGCATAGGATTCGTCTTTTAACTTAGTTGCTAAACTAGCTTCTTTATCCTTCTCATCGCTCAAATCCTGGTATTGTTTTTTCAAATCCGTTAATTGCTGACGACGTGTTAGTAATTGTTGATAACTTTGTGCTAAATTATAAGTTGGCAAGATAAATAACAACATTATCAAAATCAAAACCCATCCCATAAAACGATTGCGTTTTTGACGTTCTTCCATCATGTATTTACGTCGTTGGTGTTCATTTTGAATAAAAGAGTTATTCATTTGGACTATTTTTTTATACATCGCCTTCTACCCTTGTTTCACTAATAATTTCATACATTCCAGCTGCATCTTCTTTTTTAGTGCTATCTTTCATTTCCAGCACCTTTACAAGCAACAATTTATTTCCAAAGCGAATTTCAACCTGATCATTGAGTTTTAAATCTGTTGAACTTTTAGCAAGGATACCATTTACCTTGATTCGCCCCTTATCTGCAACTTCCTTAGCCACCGTACGACGCTTTATAATTCGTGATACTTTTAAATACTTATCTAATCTCATCTTAATACCTCAAATTATTATTGTACCATTTTTATCCCTTTTATAGAAGAAAAAAGGTAACTCCTAATGTGACTCTTTTGATTTTTTTATCTTTGCTAACGATTCTCCAAAAGTTAAAAGACCTTCTAAAATCTCATAATCTTTTTTATTTCGAATATCAAAAACAACTTCGATTAAACCTTGATTTTCAGAAATATTAGCCTTCAAACTTGTCTGAGAAAGAGCCTGAAAATAATCTTGTGTTAAAAATAGCTGTTGGGATATTTTTTCAAATTGAATGACAAGCTTATTATTTCTTCTTTCAACTCGATTGACAAAAACTTTATCAAGATAAGCTTTAACTAATCCAATTTCTAAGAGATAAGCAACTACATCTGGATACTCTCCAAATCGGTCTATCAACTCATCTTGTAATTCTTCGTAGTTGACACGGTTGTCAATTTGACGAATTCTCTTGTAAATTTCAATTTTATGTCGTTCATCTGAAATGTACTCATCCGGAAGATAAGCATCAATTTGTAGAATTAACTCAGCATTTCCTTTTTCACGTTTCTTATCAGTTCCATTTTTCTTAGCAATTGCTTCCTCAAGTAACTGAGAATACAATTCAAAACCAACTGAATCGATAAAACCTGACTGCGAACTTCCCAAAAGATTACCCGCTCCACGAATGGATAAATCACGCATAGCAATTTTGAAACCAGCACCTAATTCGGTAAAACCTTTTATGGCTTCTAATCTCTTTTCTGAAACTTCTGTCAAAGATTTGTCTGGTCGATACATGAGATAAGCATAAGCGATTCGATTACTACGACCAACCCGACCTCTTAATTGATACAAGGTTGACAGACCCATGTGATCTGCATTTTCAATAAACAAGGTATTAGCATTTGGAATATCTACACCTGTTTCAATGATTGTCGTAGTTACTAAAATGTCATATTCGCCTTCAATAAAATCAAGTAATGTGTTCTCCAAACGAATTTCACTCATTTGACCATGAACAAAACCAATAGAAGCTTCTGGAATCAATTCTTGTAACTCTGAAACCTTCTTTTCAATCGTGTCAACTTTGTTGTAAAGATAGTAAACCTGACCACCACGATCCATTTCTCTCAATACAGCATCTCGAATGACACGATCATTCTGTTCAAGGACATAGGTTTGTACAGGATATCGATTGGTTGGGGGAGTTTCGATGACAGATAAATCTCGAATACCTAGCATAGACATATGTAGAGTTCGAGGAATTGGTGTAGCTGTCAAAGTTAAGACATCAACCTTCTTTTTTAATTCCTTCAAAGCTTCCTTATGTTTTACACCAAAACGTTGTTCCTCATCGATGATGATTAATCCTAAATCTGCAAATTCAACATCTTTAGACAAAACTCTATGAGTTCCTATCAAGATATCTACCTGCCCTTTTTTCAATTTTTTAAGTGTTTCAGTTTGCTCTTTTTTACTTCTAAAACGACTTAAAACATCTACGTTTACAGCAAATTGCTCAAATCTTTCCTTGAAATTACTGTAATGTTGCTGCGCAAGAACGGTAGTCGGTACTAAAACGACCACCTGTTTATGATCATTAACAGCCTTAAATGCAGCTCGCATGGCAACTTCTGTCTTACCAAAACCAACATCTCCAACTAAGAGTCGATCCATTGGTTGAGGTGCTTGCATATCTTTTTTGATTTCTTCTATACTTCTAAGTTGATCTTCTGTTTCAACATAGGGAAAAGCCTCATCAAAAGCAACCTGGTCTTCGTCATCTTTTGAAAATGCATATCCTTTCAGTTGGCTCCTCTCAGCATACAGTTTAATTAAGTCATCCGCAATATCTTCAACTTGATTTTTAACTTTTTGCTTAGCCTTTTTAAAATGTCCATCATTTAGTTTATTTAACTTTGGAGCTTTTCCATCACTTGAAACATATTTAGATAAGGTTTGGATTTGTTCTACAGGAATAGAAATACGATCTCCATTTTGATATTGGATGCTCACATAATCTCGATGAATTCCTTTGATTTCAATCGTTTCGATTCCTAAATATTGACCAATACCATGAATTTGATGAACGACATAGTCTCCTTTTTGGAGCTCATTATAATCCTTTAACCGCTCAGCATTACTGATATTTTGTCTTCTATATTTACGCTTAATCTTCTTCTTAAAAATTTCATATTCAGTGATAAATACAAGATTTTCATCTACAAAATGAAAGCCATGACGAAGATTTCCTTCAATAAGATTGACAGTTCCTTTACAGATTTCACTTCCATTACTATTATCAACCTTAATTTCGTATTCGTCTAAAATTGTTGACAGTTTTTTGAGTTCAGTTTTACTACTTGACTGAAGAACAATGGTATATTTTAATTTTTTATAACGTTCAATTTCTTCTTTCAAAAAAGAAAATTGATTGAAGAACTCTTGCATTGGATACTGATTAAATTGATAAAGATGATCAAATTTTAGATTTCCAAGACCTTTTTGAAAATTCGAAAAGAAACTCACTGGTAAATATTTTTTGAATCGACTTTCTACGTCAGCAAAGTATTGTAAATTTGATACTGCTTTACTATTATGTAAATTTTCTGTAAAGTAGCTAGCTGTTTCCTTATCGAAAGTATCATACTGGTTCATGATTTTTTGATAATCATCAAAAATGAGAGGTACTTCTTGTAAATAATCTAACAGTGTCCATTGTTTTTTATAAAAAACAGACAAAAACTTGCGAATATCAGAAGGGATACTCTGTTGCTTAGCACTACTATAGACTTCCTCTAGATATGACTTCAAAGTTGGAGAAAGTGCCTTATCAATCTCATGCTCTAAAAATTGTTGTCCACGATTGTAATCTTCAATACTTAGTAAAATATCGCTAGCGGGATATATAAAAATTTCAGAAAGACTTTCCTTTGATAACTGTGTCTCTGCATCGAATTCTCTAATACCATCAATCTCATCACCAAAAAATTCTATTCGGTAAGGAGATATTTGTGAAGTTTCAAAGATATCTAAAATATCTCCGCGAAGACTAAACTCACCTTGACTTTGAACTTGTGTAACTTTCTTATAACCAAGAGAAATCAACTGATTTTTTAGTTTTCTTTGTTCACATTCTTGACCAACTTCAAGTTTTAAGATACTATTGTCAAAAACTTGAGGATCTGGTAAAAATAAACGGCTTGCTGCGACGTTACAAATTAAAATCCCTCTTTGAGATTTATCCCTTAGAAAACGTAAAGCTTCGACTCTTGAAAATATCTTTTCTTGAGACGACACCAAAAATTCTACCATAGGTGAATCATCTACCAAGAATGGATAGACCATATCAGTACCTAGGATAGAAATTAAATCATTTATTAAACGCTCAGCTTCTCCATAAGTAGATGTCATCACTAAAATCTTGTTATGATTTTTAACACTACTTGCAATTGCTAAAGACTTTGCTGAACCAGAAAGACCTAGTAATAATTGTCTTTGTTTAAGAGATAAATGCTCATTCCATGATTGTATCTGCTTATTTTCTAGAAAGAAATCGATTAATGCCATTTCCTTACCCATTATATTTCTGCATCGTTTTTTCAAAGTTTTTCTCTTGTAAATAATAATTTACAGCATCGTCAACCTTGTCAATAGACTGTAAAATACCAATATAATCTTCTTTGTCAAACTTGCTCAAAACATGATGAACAACCGACATTCCTTTTTTAGGTCTCCCAATACCAATCTTTACACGATTGAAAACTTGCGTCCCAATATGTTGAATAATTGACTTGATACCATTATGACCGCCAGCTGATCCTTTAGCGCGAAGACGAATTTTTCCTACTTCCATGTCAAGATCATCGTAAATAATCAGTAAATCTTTAATATCTAAACCATAGTAGGTTAATAAAGCATGAACTGCTTTCCCACTTTCATTCATAAAAGTTGTTGGTTTCACCAAATAAATTTTTTCACCATTAAGGAAAAATGAAGCTAATTCAGCTTGGAATATTTTATCGTGTGTAAAGGATACATTCTGTTTTTTTGCTAGTTGGTCAATCAACATAAAACCAACATTATGCTTTGTCTCAAAATATTTATCCCCTGGATTTCCCAATCCTACAAGTAATTTTGTCATTAAAATTTCCTTTCAAAACCCAAAAGGGTTGGAATTTTTTTCCAACCTAATTGACACTATTAAAAATGTTGATTATACGTTAAAGCGGAATTCCATGATATCGCCATCTTGAACGACATATTCTTTTCCTTCTTCACGCAAACGTCCAGCTTCTTTTACAGCCTTTTCAGATCCGTATTTAATCAAATCATCATAAGACATAGTTACTGCACGAATAAAACCTTTTTCGAAGTCAGAGTGGATGATACCAGCTGCTTGTGGAGCTTTCATACCACGTTTAAAGGTCCAAGCACGAACCTCTTTTTCACCAGCTGTGAAGTAAGTTCCAAGTCCAAGTAGATGGTAAGCTGCACGAGTCAACTTATCCACACCTGATTCTGTCAAACCAATAGCTTCAAGAAACTCTTTTTTATCTTCATCGTCTAATTCAGAAATTTCTTCTTCAGCACGCGCAGAAATCACCACTACCTCTGCGTTTTCTGTTTCTGCGAATTCACGAATTTGCTTCACATAATCAATAGATTCTGGGTCTCCAACAACATCCTCATCCACATTTGCTACATAAAGAACTGGTTTAGTAGTCAAAAGGAAGAGTCCTTTGACTACTTTTTGCTCTTCATCTGTAAATTCAATGGTACGTGCTGACTTACCGTCTTCAAGAACTGGTTTAATCTTTTGGAGAACATTAAATTCTGCAACTGATTCCTTATCTTTTTGCGTACGTGCCATCTTTTCAACACGCGCATAGCGTTTATTGACAGATTCTAGGTCAGCAAGAATCAATTCTAGGTTAATGGTATCAATATCTGCTAATGGATCTACAAAAGCATCTTCACGTCCTTGCTCACGCATGACATTCTCATCATCAAAGGCACGAACTACATGGACAATGGCATCAACTTCACGAATATTGGCCAAGAATTTATTTCCAAGACCTTCTCCTTTTGATGCACCTTTTACAATCCCTGCAATATCTGTAAATTCAAAGGTTGTTGGGACTGTCTTCTTAGGAGTAATCATTTCAGTCAATTTTTGTAGGCGTTCATCTGGAACTTCTACCATCCCGACGTTTGGGTCGATGGTTGCAAATGGATAGTTTGCAGCCTCTGCTCCTGCTTTTGTAATTGCGTTAAATAAGGTTGATTTACCAACGTTTGGCAAACCCACGATACCTGCTGTTAAAGCCATAGTTTCTCATTCTCCGTTCACATTTCAATCTTCAATATTATAACACAAAAAGGGAAAACTTGCTAACCCTCCAATTCAGTGTTTCTAGTCGATAATTTTGTTCATTTTTCTTTCAAAATCATAGCGACTCATCATGACTACATGATCACAATTACTGCATTTAATTTTAATATCTGCACCTAAACGAGTAATTTCCCAACGATTTGCTTTTTTGCCTGTAGATTTGATTGTACAAGCGTGTGGTTTTTTCATTTCAACAAAATTTCCAACTTGATACATAGCTAGTCTCCTTTTCTATTTTCGATTATATCATAAAAGAGGCGAGCTAAGCTCAACCTCTTTCCATTAATTTGTACGAACTGGTGTAATCAGCTGCATGAAATCTTCATCTGTATCAGCTGGTACCAGAGTAAATGGACGAACTGATGAGATAAAGCTGATTGTAACCTTTTCGCTGTTCAAGGCTTTTAGTGCTTCAATCAAGTAGGTTGGGTTAAAGCTAATCGTCAAATCTTCACCAGATACAGCAATAGTATCGATTTCTTCGTTTACTTTACCAACTTCTGGAGAATTTACATGTGCTGTAACCACTCCTTGTTTGATTTCTAATTTTACAGTACCGTTTTGAGTTGCACTTGATAAAAGACGAGCACGTTCCATAGATTGACGTAGATTCACAACGTCAAAAGTCACTGTCGTATTAAAATCTGTTGGAATCAAACGATCGGTATCTGGATAATTACCTTCTAAGAGACGTGTATAGAAGCTAATATTTTCGCTTCTAAAGAGAATTTGGTTATTTGCAAAGAAAATCTCTACTGTTTCGATATCATCTGTAAAAACAGCTGAAAATTCGCGTAGAGAGCGACTTGGGATGACAACATCAAAATCATCACTATTTTTCTCAAGCGTCAATTTCTTCTGACTGAGACGGTGTGAGTCTGTCGCAACTGTTTTTAATTCTTTATGATTACTCAAGACAAAGTGTACACCAGTCAAGATTGGACGACTTTCTTGAACACTAGCTGCAAAGGCAGTTTCGTTGATAATCTTTTTAAGAAGCTTTGTTTCAAGAACTAAAGGATTACTTGCTGCAATTTCCTGGATACGTGGATACTGCTCGCTGTCTTTTCCTTTAAGCGTGATCTCTGATTTTCCACTTGTTAATACAATTTGATTTTGTTCAATTTCTTTGAAGTCAAGAGTCACATCTGGAAGACTAGATACAACATTGATAAAGAATGAAGCTTCTAAAAGGATAGAACCTAAAGAGTTAATCAGAAGACCTGCATTTTCATCTTTTTGAGAAATGAAATTCTCAATTGAAATTTGACCATTTGATCCAATTAATGTAATTCCTTCGCTTGTAACATCGATTTTGATTGTTGATAAAACAGGAATAGCATTTTTTGAACTAATAGCACGTTTAGTAATATTTAATGATTGCAGGAATAAATTTTTATTAATAGAAAAATGAATCATGGCATCTCCTTTATTTATTTTTATTATTAGAAGGTTAATAGTAATAGTAGGCTGTGTGAAATCTGTGGAAAACCAAGTTTAGTTTAGAAAAATCAAGAAGTTATACTTGTTTAAAATTTGTTAATAAATTAGTAACATTTTAAACACTTATCCACAAGTTATTTGATTTTCTTTTTGATGGTTTCGATTTCTATACGTAATTTATCATCAGTTTCAATCATAGATTTGATTTTTGCATGAGCATGAATGACGGTTGTATGATCTTTACCACCAAATTCTTTTCCGATTTTTGGAAGACTGTTATCAGTTAATTCTCTAGCTAGGTACATAGCAACTTGGCGAGCTAGAACAATATTCTGAACACGTCTAGTTCCCTTCATCTCCTTAACGCTCACATCATAAAATTTTCCGACTTCCTCTTGGATTTTTTCAATCGGAATGACGATCATGGTGCTGACGCTTTGTTTTCTAGCACGTATAGCCTCAGATGCAATATCCACAGTTATAGTGTTGATTTGTTTGACTTTAGCCATGAGACTAATGTCTTTGAGGGCACCTTCTAATTCACGTACATTTGAATCAAACTGGCCAGCCAAATATTCGATTGTGTCAGGTTGAAAATGATAATCTAAATCCTCTGTTTTACTGTTTAAGATAGCGATACGAGTTTCGAAATCAGGTGGAGTAATATCCGTTGTTAATCCCCATGAGAAGCGCGTGACAAGTCGTTCAGGTAGATTTTCTAGTTGTTCTGGCCTACGGTCACTTGTTAAAACGATCTGTTTATTATTACTATGAAGGTTGTTAAATGTGTTGAAAAACTCTTCCTGAGTTTGCACTTTATTTCCACTAAGAGATTGAATGTCATCAATAAGAAGGAGATCTATACTTCGATATGTTTTTTTAAAATTATCCATATCATTAAGTCTTAGATGATCTAAAAATTCATTAATAAAAGTTTCAGCAGGGATGTATTTTACACGCGCATTAGGATTTTTTTTGAGAATTTCATTCCCTAAAGCATTGAGTAAGTGCGTTTTTCCTAAACCAGGTCCCCCATATATAAACAGTGGATTATAAGTTAGTCCAGGATCTTCTGATACAGCTAAAGCAGCGGATTTAGCCCAAATATTTCCATCACCTTGGATAAAATTATCAAATGTATAGATATCTCTTAATCCTGTTTCTGAATAAGGGATAGATTTTATAGTTTGTTCTTCTTGATGACTACTGTTTTCAACAGTTGTTGTTGTATTGGAGGAGTCAGAATATTCCTTAGTCAATACATATTGCGCTTTTATCTCAGTATCATAAATTTGGAAACCGACAGCTACAATAATATCATTGAGTTTTGTACTCCAAACCATTTCCATTTCAGATCTTGGCAAAAATATGGTAGCTACATTTCCCTCGACCTTTATTAATTCAGCAGGTGTTGCGTAGAAATCAAACATTGATCGTGTTAATCGCTCTTTAGCTAATTCTAAAATCTGATTCCAAAATTGTTTTTCTTTCAACAACAAACTCCTCCTTTTCTAAAAGGTATAATCTTACACCTATTTTATCATATAGCAAGTATTTTTTCCACAACTTGTGAAAAACAATCCACAATGTTTAAAAGATTTATCCACAAGTTGTGGATAAGAAGTTTTATCTGTGATTTAATTGACTTTTCACATACTGATTTAGTGGATAAGTCTGTGAGTTGAGAAAAATAAAATAACAGCCTTATTTCAGGCTGTTAATAAAACGTTGGTACTCTTCTTGATTATGAAAAGAGATAGTTATTTTTCCTGCCTCTTTTTTTTGAAGGACAATTTGGACATCTAATCCCAACAATTTTTTTAAATTTTCTTCTTCTTCTTTGATAAAGTAATCTTTTTCTCTGATTTTCTTCTTCTTTTTTTTCTCTTGAAGCAGATGTTCTACTTGCCGAACTGATAAATCCTCTGTCTGAATACGATGAAGTAATTTTTTTTGTTCTTCAACAGGTAGCTGGATTAGGAGTCGAGCATGTGCTTGAGATAATTTTCCAGTTTCTACTTCCGTTAGAATAAAATCAGGGAGCGTAAGTAAGCGAACAAGATTAGTAATATAGGGACGTGATTTTCCCATTTTATCAGCAATTTCTGCATGAGTATACCCTTTATCAATTAAAGATTGATAAGCTTTTGCTTCCTCAATCGGATTTAAGTCTTCCCGCTGCAAATTTTCAATGATTGAGTGAATCATCATATCTTGATCAGAAAGTTTTTTGATGATTACAGGTACCTCTGAAAGTCCAGCTGCTATGGATGCACGATACCGTCTTTCTCCAGCTAGAATTTCGTATCCAATAACTGGAGATTGACGGACGATAATGGGTTGAATTAATCCATTTTCTTTGATAGATTGAGCAAGTTCTTTTATTTTTTCTTCTGAAAATTCTTTACGTGGTTGATAGGGATTTTTTTGAATATCACTTATACGAATGAGTTTAAATTCTTCCATGTTTCTACAGTATCACAACTTTGATATTCTGTAAAGTAAGTTTACAAATCTGTAAACTATTGATTTAAATCACTAGTACTCTTGTCCAACTTGATTTTAGTTGTTTCTTCTTTACCATTACGGTAATAAGTTACAGTCATTTCATCTCCAATAGAGTGGCTATATAGAGCACTTTGTAATTCAGTAGTGGAAGAAATAGCTTTATCATCTATTTTTGTAATGACGTCATATTGTTGCAGATGTCCATTGGCAGGCATATTTTTTTGAACAGAACGAACAGCTACACCAGAAGTAACATTTCCAGGAAGTTTTAGTTTTTGAAGATCAGTTGTATTAAGATTTGATAAGTTAACCATGTGGATTCCAAGAGCAGGTCGAGTTACTTTTCCATCTTTTTCTAATTGTTTAATAATGTTGATTACGTCGTTTGCAGGAATTGCAAAACCAAGACCTTCGACAGATGTTCCACCATTAGAGGCAATCTTACTTGATGTAATACCGATAACTTGGCCTTGGATATTAATCAAAGGACCACCTGAGTTACCAGGGTTAATAGCTGTATCTGTTTGGATAGCATTGGTTGAGATAGCTTGTCCATCTTCGGATTTTAGAGAGACATTTCTATTTAAACTTGATACAATC
Source organism: Streptococcus sp. V728 (assembly GCF_052077995.1). Classification (NCBI taxonomy): domain Bacteria; kingdom Bacillati; phylum Bacillota; class Bacilli; order Lactobacillales; family Streptococcaceae; genus Streptococcus; species Streptococcus sp. V728. Next base: position 139,946 of record NZ_JBQJJH010000003.1, read on the forward strand.
CCTTGTGTCACAGTATTGGCATATTCAGAACCTAGGGGACTTCCGATTGCAATAGCTGTTTCTCCAACTGTTAGTTGATTAGAATCACCAAATTCGGCCACTGTTGTGACCTTATCTGCAGCAATTTTTACAACAGCAATATCTGAATAAGTATCAGAACCCACAATATCACCAGGAACTTTTGTACCATCTGCTAAACGAATATCAACTTTTTTAGCGCCATTAATAACGTGAGTATTTGTTACAATATAAGCAGTATCCCCTTCCTTTTTATAAATGACACCAGAACCTTCACTGAATACTTGTTCAGCATTGGTATCCGTATCAGTTTCATCAGATGTGATTAAACTGTTTTGAGAGTTTGATGAGTAAGTAATGACAGATACAACAGCATCTTTAACTTTATCGACTGCTTGTGTAGTTGAGTTTTCATTTTTTACAGCTGCTTTACTGACAGTAGTGGTAGTTGTCGTACCACTATTTTGTTTTTGACTGAGCTGTAATGTTGTAAAAGTACCTAAAATACCACTAAAAAAGCTAATGAGAATGACTAATAAAAGTTGTCCCCATTTTTTTAAGTTTTTCTTCATAGAAGAATCCTCCAAATTTATTTTATAAAATTATAAAATTATTAACTTAATCCTAACTTAAAAAAGTTTAAATTTTTCACAATCTGTGGAAAATTGTTAAAAACTTGTGAATTTATCACTATTTTCCCTGTTTTTATTTGTGAATAAGATGTGAATAAAATACGATTGTGATAAAATAGAAGCATGAAAATTAAAATTGTAACAGTTGGAAAACTAAAAGAAAAGTATCTAAAAGATGGAATTGCTGAGTATTCTAAGAGAATTTCTCGTTTTGCTACTGTCGAAATGGTTGAATTAGCTGATGAGAAGACACCAGATCGTGCTAGTGATTCTGAAAACGAAAAAATCTTGGATTTAGAAGGGAATCGAATTCTTTCCAAAATTGGGGATAGAGAATTTGTTGTTGTTTTAGCTATTGAAGGGAAAACTTTGTCTTCTGAAGAATTCAGTAAACAGCTAGAACAAGCATCTATTAATGGTTTTTCAACCTTAACCTTTGTTATCGGTGGAAGTTTAGGATTATCTAATGAAGTGAAAAAACGAGCTAACCTATCAGTAAGTTTTGGCCGTTTAACTCTCCCACATCAATTAATGCGTCTCGTATTAACAGAGCAGATATACCGAGCTTTTACCATTCAACAAGGCTCTCCTTATCATAAATAGGATTGACTATTCTTAATTATTTTGATAAGATAAACTAGTTAGGTCTCATAGCTCAGCTGGATAGAGCATTCGCCTTCTAAGCGAACGGTCGCAGGTTCGAATCCTGCTGGGATCATATACTAGATTTAACGCTGGGGTAACCCAGCGTTTTTTGTAAAAAAATGACAGTTCAGGTACAAAAATGTACAGTTGAGAATGATTGTTTATAATATAAATCACATTTTGTATAATAGATTTGTAAGTTCATTTATAAGAAAAAAGAGAAAACATTATAGGGAGATATAATGGATTTATTGAAAATACTCATAGTTATTCTTCATATTCTTATTCTAACAAATAGCTATGAACTCATTTGTAAGGCAACAAAAAAAGAAAGATATCTGTTTATTTCTTGGGTATTTATATTACAGTCTATTGTTGAAATTTTATTCTATTTAACTTCTTTACATGGATTAGGAATGGAAAAAATTTCATTTACCTGTATTATCTTTGCTTATTTAATAGGATTTAAAAAATATAATAAGTTCAAAGCTATTTTTATTAGTTTATTATTGTCTTTATTATATCAAAGTACTCATACATTTATAGCAGTAATCATATCCTCTATAACAGGTGATTCTTTCTTAATAAAATATGAAGATTTATTTTTTGTAGTGGTTTTGATGCTGACGTATTTTATCACTAAAAAAATTATTACTTATTTTCATCTTGAACTTACTTATTTTGATAAAGATTACCTTTATCCATTTTTCAAAAAGGTCATTTTAATTTTCTTTACTTTACAAGTTCTATTATTCATTTCAGATATGGTGGGTATTCATGCTCATTTTAATAATTTCAGTAGTATTTTAGCAACAATTGTCTTTATTTGTTTATTACTAATCTTCTTTGCAATGAACGCTCATAAGGTTCAAGCTGAAAGAGAGATCGCTCTAAAACAGAAGAAATTTGAACAAGAACATTTACAGACTTACACTGATGAAATTGTTAGTTTGTATAATGAAATTCGCGGTTTTCGTCATGACTATGCAGGAATGCTTGTCAGTATGCAAATGGCGATTGACAGCGGTGATTTACAGGAAATTGACAGAATTTACAATAAAGTTTTAGTGAAAGCTAATCAGAAATTGCGTTCAGATAAATATACCTACTTTGATTTAAATAACATAGAAGATTCAGCTTTACGAAGTTTGATTGCTCAATCCATTGTATATGCACAAAATAATGATGTGGAGTTTACACTTGAGGTAAAGGATGTTGTTACAAGATTGTCAATCGATTTACTCGATCTTGTTCGGATTATGAGTGTTTTGCTAAACAACGCTGTTGAAGGTGCTGCAGAAAGTTATTTGAAACAAATGGAAGTTGCAGTGATTAAGATGGATTTGGAGACAGTTATCGTGATTCAAAATTCATGTAATATCGCTATGAATCCTTCGGAAGATTTATTTGAGCTAGGTTTTTCTACAAAGGGTAGAAATAGAGGAATAGGTCTTAATAATGTTAAAGAAATTTTGGATAAGTATGAAAATATCATTTTAGAAACAGAGATGGAAGATAGTACATTTAGACAGATTATTAGATTTAAGAGAGAGTTTGAATGAAAGTATTAATTTTAGAAGATGTTATTCAACATCAAGTCAGACTAGAAAGAACCTTGGATGAAATTTCAAAGGAATTAAATATTCCTATTTCTTATAAAACAACAGGTAAAGAACGAGAATTTAAGGAATATATCGAAAATGACGAAGTAAACCAGCTTTATTTTCTAGATATTGATATTCATGGAGTTGAGAAAAAAGGATTTGAAGTCGCACAGTTTATTCGTCACCACAATCCCTATGCAATTATCGTATTTATCACTAGTAGATCAGAATTTGCTACCTTAACTTACAAATATCAAGTATCCGCCTTGGATTTTGTTGATAAAGATATCAATGATGAATTGTTTAAAAAACGCATCGAGCAGAGTATCTTGTATACCAAAAATATGCTGCTTGAAAATAAAGATGTTGTGGATTATTTTGACTATAACTATAAGGGGAATGATTTGAAGATTCCCTACCATGATATTTTGTATATTGAAACAACAGGTGTTTCTCATAAGTTACGGATTATTGGTAAGAATTTCGCTAAAGAATTTTATGGAACCATGACGGATATCCAAGAAAAAGATAAAGAAACCCAAAGATTTTATTCCGCTCATAAATCATTTCTTGTCAATGTAGGAAATATTAGAGAAATTGATCGAAAAAATTTAGAAGTAGTTTTCTATGAAAATCATCGTTGTCCAATTACTCGTCTGAAAGTCCGTAAACTAAAAGATATTCTGGAGAAAAAATCTAAAAAGTGATTGACAATTAGTAAGAAATTGATATAATGGTTATATCTGCTACAGATAGATGGTCCGTTGGTCAAGGGGTTAAGACACCGCCTTTTCACGGCGGTAACACGGGTTCGAATCCCGTACGGACTATATTATCCGCCATAGCTCAGTTGGTAGTAGCGCATGACTGTTAATCATGATGTCGTAGGTTCGAGTCCTACTGGCGGAGTCAAACAAAAAAGAACACCAATGGTGTTCTTTTTTGTTTTTAATTTGAATCTCCTAACATTTTCATTAGAAAGTCTGTCATTTCTTGCGGACTTTCTTTTTTTCCATGTGCAATCCAAGTCTGGCAAACACCAAATAGTGCATTGGTTAGATAGATGCTACTATATTCTAACTCAATGTCGTTTAAATTTAATTGCATAAAGCGTTTCTGGAGGTCAGTGCTAAGCATGATATGAAGTTTATTTCTTAGGAAGTTTTGTATTTCTTTTGTACCATTTTCAGATAAAAGAGCAGCTAGCAATGGTTCAGACTCCAGATACTCAAATACTTCTAAAATAGCGTCTTTTTTATGATGGGCGTGTTTTTGGAAAATGTACTCAAAGGTATGAAAAAGTTTGCTTTGGTAGTGCTCAATCATATCATACTTATCTTTGTAATGTGTATAAAAGCTAGAGCGACTAATTCCGGCTTTCTCAGCTAGCTTAACAGTAGAAATTTGATCAAATGGTTGTTCCATTAATAATTGAACCATAGCATTCTCGATAATACGTTTTGTTTTTAAGCGTTTGTTACTCTCTGTCATAGTTCCTCCTTGTGAACAAAAATAGACGTAATGTCTAAAAAATAAGTTTTTACCTTGTAATTTTGATTTTTTAATGTATAATCTATTATATCAAAATTTAGACAATATGTGTAAAAAAAGGAGACAATATGTTTAAAGAATGGAAAGCAATTTTTAAAAAACCAACCTTTATCATTGTAATGATAGGGATTTCTCTTATTCCAGCTTTATACAATATCATATTTTTATCATCCATGTGGGACCCATATGGTCAATTATCAGAGTTGCCTGTAGCGGTTGTAAATAATGATAAGGAAGCGACTTACAATGGAAATACAATGGCTATCGGAAAAGACATGGTGTCTAATTTAGAAAATAATAAATCCTTGGATTTTCATTTTGTAAATGAGGAAGAAGGAAAAAAAGGACTAGAGAATGGCGATTACTATATGGTAGTGACTTTGCCAAGTGATTTGTCTGAAAAGGCTGCTTCTATTTTAACAGATCACCCAGAACAAATGAACATTGACTATCAAACTTCTAGTGGGCATAGCTTCATTGCAAGTAAGATGAGTGATTCTGCTATGACACAGTTAAAACAAAATGTTTCTGCCAGTGTAACTGAGACTTACACGAAAGCTTTATTTCAAAAGATGGGTGATTTAAAATCCGGTTTAACGAAGGCAGCCGATGGAAGTGAACAATTGGCTAACGGGGCCAGTCAGTTAGCTGTAGGAAGTCAGACATTGACTACTAACCTACACTCTTTAGCAGATTCAAGTTTAACATTTTCAAATGGAACGGAGCAGTTTACTAAAGGATTATCCTCTTATGTTTCTGGTGTTGAACAACTTCATCTTGGCTTAGGGACTTTTAATAGTGGTTTAGTTACATATACTGGTGCAGTAAGTAAATTAGATAGCGGATTAGGTCAATTAGCTTCTAAAAGTCCTGAATTAGTAGGAGGAATCAATCAATTATATACTGGTGTAGAGGCCTATACTGGCGGTGTTTCTCAGCTCAATACTGGTCTTAATCAATTTTCATCTGGTGTTAGTGCCTATACAAATGGAGTGGGAAATCTTGCAACAGGTGCAAATCAGTTATCTAGTCAATCAGCTACACTTCGAATGGGTGTGGAGCAATTAAGTGAAGGGATTCAACAACTTTCTAGCAAGTTAGATACTTCGTCTGAGCAAAAAGATCAAATTAATCAATTATCTTCTGGTCTAAATCAGTTAAATCAAGCCATTCAAAATATTGATGTTGGAGATACAAAACAATTATCTTCTGTTTTATCAAGTATAGTTTCTCTTTCTAATCAAATGCTAGCAAGTGCTCAGTCTGAAAAAGCAACTACATTAGCCAATATTCAATCGACAGCAGCTTATCAATCATTGACAAGTGAGCAACAAGCTGAGATAAGCGCTTCTGTATCTCAAAATTCGACTGATAGTATTCAATCGGCTCAGTCAATTATAGCTTTAGTACAAGGTTTACAGGGAAGTTTAGAAAACTTACAAAATCAATCTTCAAATCTTTCGACATTACAAAATCAAGCCAATCAAGTATTACCGCTTGCTTCTACTTCTTTGACAGGATTGTCAAGTGGATTAACAGAAATGCAGGGAGCAGTGACGAGTAAATTAGTTCCTGCTAGTCAGTCGATTGCATCAGGTGTAAATGCATATACTGCAGGTGTTGATAAAATTTCTCAGGGCGCAAGTCAACTAAGTGAAAAAAATTCCACCTTGACAGGTAGTTTGGATCAACTAGTTTCAGGCTCAACTACCTTGACACAAAAATCTTCTAGCTTGACAGCGGGAGTTGGTCAATTAGTTGAAAAAACTCCAGAATTAGTATCTGGTATTGAAAAATTATCAACTGGCTCTAACCAATTGAATCAAAAGAGTCAAGAATTAATGGCAGGAGTTGATAAATTACAATCAGGATCTGGTCAATTAGCAGACAAATCCAGTCAGTTACTTTCAGGTGCTTCTCAATTAGAGAATGGAGCTAATAAATTGGCAGATGGATCTGGGAAACTTGCAGAAGGTGGAACAAAGTTAACTGCTGGTATTGAAAGTTTACAAATAGGAACTACTGACCTAGGACAAGGATTAAGTAACGCAAGCAATCAATTAAAATCAGCATCAACAGAGTCAAAAAATGCAGAAACATTAGCGGAACCCTTAAGTCTTTCAAAGACAGATAATGATCAGGTTCCTGTAAATGGGATTGCAATGGCTCCTTACATGATATCAGTTGCACTTTTTGTTGCTGCATTATCAACAAATATGATTTTTGCTAAATTACCTTCAGGTCGTCATCCTGAAACTCGCTGGGCTTGGTTCAAATCTCGCTTTGAGATAAATGGAGTTATAGCTGTTTTAGCCGCTGTCTTAGTCTATGGTGGCGTTCATCTTATTGGTTTAACTGCAAATCATGAAATGAGAACTTTATTCTTAATTATTATCGCAAGTTTAACATTTATGTCTATGGTGACGGCATTAACAACATGGAATAGTCGATTAGGTGCTTTCTTCTCACTTATTTTGCTATTATTGCAATTAGCATCAAGTGCAGGAACTTATCCACTTGCTTTGACAAATGATTTCTTTAGAGCTGTTAATCCTTGGTTGCCAATGAGTTATTCAGTTTCAGGATTGAGACAAACGATTTCTATGACAGGGAATATTCATAGTCAGATAATTTTCCTTCTCGTAACTTTAGTTCTATTCATAGGATTAGGTATGCTAGCTTATCAACCTAAAAAAATGGACGAAGATTAATAAAGTTTCACGTGAAACAATGAATGATTTACAAGTAATTAATAAAAAAACTCAGTTGGTTTAACCAACTGAGTTTTTTTAAAGTTATACTTAATCTTTCCAAAGTTCTTTGACTTTTGCTTGAACTTCTTCATTTTCAAGGAATTCATCGTAGGTTTCATCGATACGGTCGATGACGCCATTTTTAGACAAGACAATAATATGATTAGCCAAAGTTTGAATAAACTCATGGTCGTGACTGGCAAAGATGATAGATTCTTTGAAGTTTTTCAATCCATCGTTCAGACTTGAGATAGATTCTAAATCTAAGTGGTTAGTAGGATCATCAAGTACAAGGACATTTGATTTCAAAAGCATGAGTTTTGAAAGCATCACGCGCACCTTTTCCCCCCCTGACAAGACGTTTACAGGCTTGTTAACCTCGTCTCCAGAAAAGAGCATGCGTCCGAGGAATCCACGAAGGAAGGTATTGTCATCTTCTTCTTTACTTGCAAATTGACGGAGCCAGTCAAGAATCGACTCGCCACCTGCAAAATCAGCAGAATTGTCTTTTGGTAAGTAAGAGCGACTAGTTGTAACTCCCCACTTGACAGTTCCTTCATAGTCGATATCACCCATAATCGCACGAATCAAGGCAGTTGTTTGGATGTCGTTTTGCCCAATAAGAGCTGTCTTATCACCTGGACGCAAGATGAAGCTGATGTTGTCAAGAATAGTTTCACCATCAATCTTGACAGATAGATTTTCGACTGTCAATAGATCATTACCAATTTCTCGTTCAGCTTTAAAGTTGATAAATGGATATTTACGGCTAGAAGGTACAATTTCTTCAAGTTCAATCTTGTCAAGCATTTTCTTACGTGAAGTTGCTTGTCTTGATTTAGAAGCATTGGCAGAGAATCGAGCAACGAATTCTTGAAGTTGTTTGATCTTTTCTTCTGCTTTTGCATTACGGTCAGCTTGTAATTTAGCAGCTAGTTCAGAGGATTCTTTCCAGAAATCGTAGTTACCTACGTAGAGTTTGATTTTTCCAAAGTCAAGGTCGGCCATGTGTGTACATACTTTGTTCAAGAAGTGACGGTCATGAGATACGACAATAACGGTGTTATCAAAGTCAATTAAGAAATCTTCTAACCAAGCAATAGATTGGATATCAAGACCGTTGGTAGGCTCATCCAAAAGAAGGACATCTGGTTTACCAAATAGAGCTTTAGCAAGGAGTACTTTCACTTTGTCACCATTTGCAAGTTCACTCATATTTTGATAATGAAGTTCTTCTGGGATATTCAAATTTTGTAAAAGTTGTGAAGCTTCACTCTCAGCTTCCCAACCACCTAGTTCAGCAAATTCTCCTTCAAGTTCAGCAGCACGAACGCCATCTTCATCTGAAAAATCTTCCTTCATATAAATGGCGTCTTTTTCTTTCATGATGTTGTAAAGTTTTTCATTTCCCATGATGACAACATCAATAACACGTTCGTCCTCATAGTCAAAGTGATTTTGACGAAGAACTGAAAGACGTTCGTCTGGTCCTAGAGAGACATGACCAGTTGTTGGTTCAATATCACCAGCTAAAATTTTCAAAAAGGTTGATTTTCCGGCACCATTAGCACCAATCAAACCATAGGTGTTTCCTTCTGTAAATTTAATGTTGACATCATCAAAAAGTTTGCGATCACTAAAACGTAGTGAAACATCAGATACTGTTAGCAATGTTTTTCTCCTATTATATGTAATACTCTAATTCTACTAGAAAATTAGTAAATATTCAAATTTTTATTTGTCAATTTTTTGTAAAGTAAGTTGACAGTTTCTTTACGGATATATGGCTAGAAAACTATTGTTTGATTGAAAAAATTATCTGTCTTTTTATCAAAAAAATGCTATAATTGAAAGGACCATATCAAAGGAGAATATTATGAGTAAACCCATTATTTTAACAGGAGATCGTCCAACGGGGAAATTACATATTGGGCACTACGTTGGTAGCTTGAAAAATCGTGTCTTACTACAAGAAGAAAATAAATATGACATGTTTGTTTTTTTAGCTGACCAGCAAGCCTTAACTGACCATGCAAAAGATCCTCAAACAATTGTAGAATCAATTGGGAATGTTGCCTTGGACTATCTTGCAGTGGGATTAGATCCTAATAAATCAACAATTTTTATTCAAAGTCAGATTCCAGAATTGGCAGAGCTATCTATGTATTACATGAACCTAGTTTCATTAGCTCGTTTGGAACGAAATCCAACTGTAAAAACAGAAATTTCACAGAAAGGTTTTGGAGAAAGCATTCCAACTGGATTCTTGGTGTATCCTATTTCACAAGCAGCGGATATTACAGCCTTTAAAGCAAACTTGGTTCCAGTAGGGAATGATCAAAAACCGATGATTGAACAAACACGTGAAATTGTACGTTCTTTCAATCATGCCTATAACTGTGATGTTTTAGTAGAACCAGAAGGAATTTACCCTGAGCATGAAGGTGCAGGACGTCTACCAGGACTTGATGGAAATGCGAAAATGTCGAAATCACTCAATAATGGTATTTACCTAGCAGACGATGCTGATACTTTACGAAAAAAAGTGATGAGTATGTATACAGATCCAGATCACATTCGTGTCGAGGATCCAGGTAAGATTGAAGGAAATATGGTTTTCCATTATTTAGATGTATTTGGACGTCCAGAGGATGCTCAAGAAATTGCTGAAATGAAAGAACACTACCAACGTGGGGGTCTTGGGGACGTTAAGACTAAGCGTTACCTCCTTGAAATTTTGGAAAGAGAGCTTGCTCCTATTCGCGAACGACGCCTTGAATATGCCAAAGACATGGGTGAGGTTTATAATATGCTTCAAAAAGGTAGTGAAAAAGCTCGTGAAGTTGCTGGTCAGACCTTATCAGAAGTAAAAGCTGCAATGGGTCTTAATTACTTTCATTAATAGATAAAATATGAACTATAAAACTATTTCTTCTTTAAAATAAGAGGGATAGTTTTTTTATATGTTCTCTTATAAATTTAATTGACAAATTTTCATAGAATGGTATGATAGATACAATACAAAAAGCGTTAAGCTCAAAAAGAAAGAAAAGAGGGAACTTCAATGTCTAATTGGGACACTAAATTTTTGAAAAAAGGTTTTACCTTTGATGATGTATTGCTTATTCCGGCAGAGAGTCATGTGTTGCCTAATGATGCGGATTTAACTACAAAATTGGCAGATAATTTGACTTTAAATATCCCAATTATTACCGCTGCGATGGACACTGTAACAGAGAGCCAAATGGCGATTGCTATTGCGCGTGCAGGTGGACTTGGAGTTATCCATAAAAATATGTCTATTGAGCAACAGGCAGATGAAGTTCGTAAGGTAAAACGTTCTGAAAATGGTGTTATCATTGATCCATTCTTCTTGACTCCAGAACATACCATTGCTGAAGCAGATGAACTCATGGGTCGTTACCGTATCAGTGGTGTTCCAGTAGTTGAAACACTTGAAAATCGTAAATTGGTTGGTATTTTAACAAACCGAGACCTTCGTTTTATTTCAGATTACAATCAACCAATCTCAAACCATATGACCAGCGAAAACCTCGTTACTGCTCCTGTTGGAACAGATCTTGAAACAGCTGAAAGTATTCTTCAAGAACACCGTATTGAAAAACTTCCTTTGGTTGACGAAGATGGTCGTCTTTCTGGTTTGATTACTATTAAAGATATTGAAAAAGTAATTGAGTTTCCAAACGCAGCTAAAGATGAATTTGGTCGTCTCCTTGTTGCGGGTGCTGTAGGGGTTACTTCAGATACATTTGAACGTGCAGAAGCACTTTTTGAAGCAGGTGCGGATGCCATTGTTATCGATACTGCTCACGGTCACTCAGCAGGTGTTCTTCGCAAAATCGCTGAGATTCGTGCTCACTTCCCAGATCGTACACTAATTGCTGGGAATATTGCGACGGCTGAAGGTGCACGTGCCCTTTATGATGCGGGTGTTGACGTTGTTAAAGTTGGTATTGGACCAGGTTCAATCTGTACAACTCGAGTAATCGCAGGTGTTGGAGTTCCTCAAGTTACAGCTATTTACGATGCTGCAGCAGTGGCGCGTGAATATGGCAAAACAATCATTGCTGATGGTGGAATCAAGTATTCTGGAGATATTGTTAAGGCTCTTGCTGCTGGTGGAAATGCAGTAATGCTTGGATCAATGTTTGCAGGAACAGATGAAGCTCCAGGGGAAACTGAAATCTTCCAAGGACGTAAGTTCAAGACTTATCGTGGTATGGGTTCAATTGCCGCAATGAAGAAAGGTTCAAGCGACCGTTACTTCCAAGGTTCTGTTAATGAAGCAAACAAACTCGTTCCAGAAGGAATTGAAGGACGTGTTGCTTATAAAGGAGCAGCAGCTGATATCGTCTTCCAAATGGTTGGTGGTATTCGTTCTGGTATGGGTTATTGTGGTGCAGCTAACCTTAAAGAATTGCATGACAATGCTCAATTTATCGAAATGTCTGGTGCTGGTCTAAAAGAAAGCCATCCACATGATGTGCAAATCACTAATGAAGCACCAAATTACTCAATGTAAACAAAAAATCTCCTGTTAAACAGGAGATTTTTTTGTTTTGACAAAACTGTAAACTTCAATTTACAACTATTTGACCGTTGTTTACTGTAAATACACTGAGAGTATCAGGTAAGTTTTGAAGATGGTCTAAACTAGTAGTTGTAATAAAGGTTTGGATGTTATGAGAAATCGTTTCTAACAATTTAAGTTGACGGGTATTGTCAAGCTCACTCATAACATCATCAAGTAAAAGAATTGGAGATTCTTTAGTAATGCTCTCCATCAATTCGATTTCAGCAAGTTTTATAGAAAGAACTAGACTACGATGCTGTCCTTGACTACCAAAATTTGCGTCTATTCCATTGATTAAGAAAGTCATATCATCCCGATGAGGTCCAACTCCCGTATTCTTCTTAAATAAATCTCTGGATCTACTTTTTTGAAGTGCTATACGGAAAGAATCAGATAAAAGTTCTTTGTCAACGAAGTTTACAGAAGGTTGATAACAAATTGACAGCTCTTCTAACTGGTCTGAGATATCAAAGTGTTTCCTCTTTCCAAAGAGTTCCATTTTTTGTATGAAGTCATCCCTATGAATCATTACACGACATCCGTACTCTACAAGTTGGTCATCAAGGACAGATAAAAAAGTGTCATCAATATTTTGTGTAGATTTTAGATAGCTATTTCTCTGTTTAAGGATGTGGTTATAACTTGACAGGTCTGACAAGTAAATTGGTTTGATTTGGCCTAACTCCATGTCAATGAATTTACGACGAATGGCCGGAGCACCTTTGACAAGTTGTAAATCTTCTGGAGCAAATAAGACAACGTTCATATGTCCGATATAATCAGAAAGACGAGCTTGCTTTAAATGGTTTACTTTTGTAATTCGACCTTTTTGTGTGAGGTCTATTTCAAGTGGTATAGTTGCCGTTTTTTTCTGCAAGATTCCAGAGACTTGTAGTTGCTCTTCTTCAAATTGAATTAAATTTTTGTCGGTCTTTGTTCTGTGACTTCTTGTTAGAGCTAAAAAATAAATACTTTCAAGAAGATTTGTTTTTCCTTGAGCATTCCGGCCAACAAATACGTTTAATTTTGGGTTAAAATCAATTTCTGTATTACGATAGTTACGAAATTGTTTAATGCATAAGTTTTTCAGCCACATATTTACCTACCTGGGAAACGTGGTGCACTTTTTACTTTTGGTGGCTGGTTCTTTTTGTCTGGCTTTTTTTGAACCTTTTTATTCATTTCTTTAACAAGTTTAGCTACACGCTCTTTCTCGATTTTATCTTGTTTAAATTCCTCAAGTTCTTCAGGATTTGGTTGAACTAGAATAATTTGAGTTTTTAAATCAGGGATTTCAATAGAATCTCCGACTCTAATTTTTTTGCCTCGACGATTTTCTAATTCTCCATTAAAATATACAAGATGGTCCGCTAAAAAAGATTTAATAGCACCTCCACTTTGGATGATTCCAAGATCTTTCAAAAGAGCTTGGAGAGTAATAAATTCTTCAAATAATTTGTATTCCATAGTTCACCTCAATCTTTGGTATTATACCATATTTTGCTTAAAATAGTGGAGAAGAAACCCGTTGAGTAAAAACGATTTTAATTTCAAAAAAGTCAAAGAGAACAAGAAAAATTTTCATTTTCATGGTATAATAGAACTCTATGTAAAAGGAGGTAAAAGATGGAGCTATTCCCAGGAATTGCAGTGCATTTTATCCAATCTAAAAAGTTTAAGACAAATAAAATAACCATGCGTTTCACAGCTCCATTATCTCTGGATTTAATCTCTGGTCGCATGCTAAGTGCCAGTATGCTTGAAACTGCTAATAAAGGCTATCCAACTGCCCAGGTTCTTAGAAAACATCTGGCAGCATTGTATGGAGCAGATTTGTCAACTCATGTATATCGAAGAGGTCAAAGTCATTTAGTAGACGTGAGTTTGACATATGTTCGAGATGAATTTTTAAGTAAGAAAAACGTATTGACTGCGCAGATTTTAGAATTATTGCATCAAGTTTTATTTAATCCTTTGTTGGATGAGGATGGATTTGATAAAAATACTTTTGAAATTGAGAAAAAACAATTGTTAGCTAGACTGGAATCAGAATTAGAAGATCCTTTCTTCTTTGCACATAAAGAATTAGACCAGTTGTTTTTCCAAGATGAATCAATGCAGTTAGTTCCTAAAGATTTGATTGCCAGAATTTCCGAAGAGACTTCTAAATCTTGCTATTCAAGTTTTCAAAAAATGCTGAAAGAAGATAGGATTGATTTATTCTTTTTAGGAGCCTTTAATGAAATTGAAGTTCTAGAAAACCTGAAGAAATATAAGTTGACAGGTCGTAAAGAAACTGTAAACATTCAATATCGGCAAGAGTATTCAAATGTTCTTAGAGAAGGAATTATCAGGAGAAACCTAGGTCAGTCCATTTTAGAGATGGGTTACCATAGCACGATTGGTTATGGGGATGATCAAAAAATGGCTTTACTTCTTGTAAATGGTCTACTTGGGGCTTTTCCACATTCTAAACTGTTTACTCAAGTAAGGGAAAAGGAAAGCTTGGCTTATACAGTATCTAGTCATTTAGATCTTTTTAGTGGTTTTTTGCGACTCTTTGCTGGTATTAACCATCAAGACCGAAATCGAGTGCGGAAACTGATGAATGATCAATTATTCGATATCAAAAATGGTCGATTTGCAGATGCTGAAATCAATCAGACTAAGGAAATGATTCGCAGAAATATGTTGTTAAGTCAAGATAATCAAGACTCGATTATAGATAGAGAATACTTAACTATCTTTTTTGGTAAGTCAGTTTTAGACCTAGAGACTTTGATAGAAAAACTAGAACAAGTTGACAAGGATGCGATTTGTAAAGCTGCATCTAGTCTAAAATTGCAGGCAATCTATTTTACGGAAGGAGCAGAATGACTAGAGTTACTTTTCAAGAGAAATTTTATCCTGCTGTAAAGGAAACTCTTTATCAAGCAACATTAAAAAACGGCTTGACAGTTACTTTACTTCCGAAAAATGACTTTAACGAAGTTTACGGGGTAGCCACTGTCCAAGTTGGTTCAGTTGATACAAAGTTTACAGCTAGAAATGGTAAAAAGGAAGAATATCCTAGTGGGATTGCTCATTTTTTAGAACATAAACTTTTTGAAAGAGAAAATTCTGAAGATATCATGGCTGCATTTACCAAATTAGGTGCAGATAGTAACGCCTTTACAAGCTTTACAAATACAAGTTATCTTTTTTCAACCTCTGACAATGTCGCTGAGTGTTTAGACTTGCTTGACGAGCTTGTTACTTGCTTTAACGTTACTGAAGAATCTATTGAACGAGAAAAGGACATCATTCAACAAGAGCGCGAAATGTATCAGGATGATCCTGATTCTTGCTTGTTCTTTAAAACTCTTGCAAATCTTTATCCAGAAAGTCCTTTAGCTTCGGATATTGTTGGTACTGAAAATTCGATAGAAGATATTCGTTTAGAGGATTTACGAGATAATTTTGATGAATTTTACACACCTGTCAATAGCCATATTTTTCTCGTTGGAAATTTTGATTTAGAGTTGATACAGAATTATTTCTTGCAAAAGGATGTTGGAGTTTGTATAGTTCAAAATCCACGAGAAACAATTGCTTTACACCCTGTAAAGAAGGTTGAGAGTATTCGTATGGATGTGGCTTCTCCTAAATTAGCTATTGGAGTTCGAACAAATGCTGAGATGGAGAGTAAAGACTGCTATCGATACGGTGTTTTGTTGAAGGCCTTGTTTTCGATGATGTTTGGATGGACCTCAAAAAGATTTCAAAGTTTGTATGAAACTGGGAAACTAGATTCTTCATTATCTATGGAGGTTGAAATCAATCATCGTTTTAATTTTTTGATGCTGACAATGGATACAAAAGAACCTGTTGCCATTTCACACCAATTTCGAAAGGCAATAAAAAATTTTGTAACTGATCCGGATGTGTCAGAGGAGCATCTTGATTTAATAAAAAGTGAAATTTATGGAGAGTTTATCCATAATCTGAATTCTTTAGAATTTATTGCGACTCAATATCAGTCGAACGTTGATGAATCAACCTTGTTTGATTTGCCAAAGATTATACAGGAAATGACCTTAGAAGATGTTCTTGAGGTAGGTCATCATTTTATTGATAATAGTGAAATGGTTGAGTTTACGATTTTTCCGCTATAATAATTGAAAAAAATGAGACTAGAAAGAAGGAATGATAAGTATGAGAAAAAAAACAATCGGTGAAGTATTACGTTTAGCAAGAGTAAACCAGGGGTTGAGTTTAGAGGAGTTGCAGCGCAAGACAGATATTCAACTGGATATGCTAGAAGCTTTAGAGTCAGATGATTTTGATAAATTACCTAGTCCCTTTTATGTTCGCTCTTTTTTGAGAAAGTATGCTTGGGCAGTTGAATTGGATGAAAGTATAGTTCTAGATGCTTATGATTCAGGTAGTATGATTACCTATGAAGAAGTTGATGTTGATGAGATAGAATTATCAGGTCGTAGACGTTCTAATCGAAAGAAACGTTCCCTGCTTCCACTTTTTTACTTCGTCTTATTCTCCTTATCAATTTTAGTATTCGTAACCTATTATGTTTGGAATTATATTCAAACACAACCAACAGAAACAACTTCAGCTAACTATAATGTTGTAACTACTACTACAAATGCAACAACTAGTGAAACAACAACTAGCAACCAAACCACTAGTCCATCAAGTTCGAGTGAAGCATCAACTGTGACTGTTTCAGGTCAGGGAGATGTGATATCAGTAGAGTATAAAACTTCTAAAGATACTGCTGAACTTCAATTATCTGTGACGGATGCAACAAGTTGGATAAGTGTATCAGATACGGATCTAGCTGGAGGAACTACTCTCGAGCCAAATAACAAAACAGCTAAAACAACAATTTCTAAAGGCTCTCCGGTAACAATCACATTAGGCGTTGTAAAAGGCGTTAAAATTAAAATTGATAATCAAGAAATTGACACTGCAAAATTAACTGGTCAAACTGGTTGGATTAGACTAACAGTGAGTTCAAACTAAGGAAGGATAATATGAAAAAAGAAAATATTCCTAACATACTTACGCTTGGTAGAATTTTATTTATTCCGATTTTTGTTCTCCTTCTATCATTTGGCCCATCTCCTGTGTTACATAAAATAGCAGCAATTATTTTTGCCATTGCAAGTATCACTGACTATTTAGACGGTTATTTAGCTAGAAAGTGGCAAGTAGTTAGCAATTTTGGGAAATTTGCTGATCCAATGGCGGATAAGCTATTGGTAATGTCGGCCTTTATTATGCTAGTTGGCCTCGATATGGCTCCTGCTTGGGTGGTGGCTGTTATCATTTGTCGTGAACTTGCAGTTACTGGTTTGCGCTTGCTTTTAGTTGAAACCGGAGGTACTGTTTTAGCTGCAGCAATGCCAGGAAAAATCAAGACATTTAGTCAGATGTTCGCGATTATCTTCTTGTTATTCCATTGGAATTTGCTCGGTCAGATAACTCTTTATATTGCCTTGTTCTTCACAGTTTATTCTGGTTATGATTACTTCAAGGGAAGCGCATATTTATTTAAAGGAACCTTTCGCTAGATATGGAATCGATTATTGAAATTAAGGATCTGTCATTTCGATACCAGGCAGATCAAGAACATTATGATGTTCATAACATTTCGTTTCACGTGAAACGTGGAGAATGGTTGTCAATCGTTGGTCACAACGGGAGTGGGAAATCAACGACAGTTCGCTTGATTGATGGCTTACTCGAGGCTGAATCTGGAGAAATTTGGATAGATGGTGATTGCCTAACACCAGAAAATGTCTGGGAGAAAAGACGTAAGATTGGTATGGTGTTTCAAAATCCCGATAATCAGTTCGTAGGAGCAACTGTTGAAGATGACGTAGCTTTTGGCCTAGAAAACCAAGGGATTCCACTTGAAGAGATGAAGAAACGAGTCTCTGAAGCACTGTCATTAGTTGGGATGGCGGAATTTACAAAAAAAGAACCAGCTCGCTTGTCTGGAGGTCAGAAACAGAGAGTGGCAATTGCAGGAGTTGTAGCTCTGCGACCAGATATTTTAATCTTGGATGAGGCTACAAGTATGTTGGATCCAGAAGGGCGACTAGAGTTGATTAAGATAGTCCAGAAGATTCGCCAAGACCACCAGATGACAGTTATCTCTATTACGCATGATTTAGATGAGGTTGCTATGAGTGACCGTGTTTTAGTAATGAAAAAAGGGAAAGTCGAGTCAACAAGCACTCCTAGAGAATTATTTTCTAGGTCAGATTTAGATCAAATTGGTTTAGATCAACCCTTTGTCAACCAATTGAAAGAATCATTACGTACTAGTGGTTTGAATTTGCCAGAGTTCTATCTTACAGAAGAGGAACTTGAGGAGGCTTTATGGGAATTATTCTAGACAATGTTAGTTATACGTATCAAGAAGGAACGCCGTTTGCCTCAGTTGCCTTGTCTGATGTCAGTTTGACAATAGAGGATGGCTCTTATACTGCGATTATTGGGCATACAGGAAGCGGAAAGTCTACAATCCTTCAACTTTTGAATGGTTTGCTAGTTCCTACAGAGGGAAGTGTTCGTGTCTTTGATACATTGATTACATCAACATCAGTCAATAAGCAAATTCGTCAAATTCGCAAACAAGTAGGCTTGGTTTTTCAGTTTGCTGAAAATCAAATTTTTGAGGAAACAGTCTTAAAAGATGTAGCATTTGGACCTCAAAATTTTGGAGTTTCTGTAGAAGAGGCAGAAGCTATCGCGCGTGAAAAACTAGCTTTAGTGGGAATTGACGAGTCACTTTTTGAACGTAGTCCATTTGAACTTTCAGGAGGACAAATGAGAAGGGTTGCTATTGCTGGGATTTTAGCAATGGAACCTAAAATCTTGGTTTTAGATGAGCCAACCGCGGGCTTGGATCCAATTGGCCGAAAAGAGTTGATGACCTTGTTTAAAAAGCTTCATCAAGATGGTATCACGATTGTTTTGGTGACTCACCTTATGGATGATGTAGCAGAATTTGCTGACCAAGTTTACGTAATGGAAAAAGGGAAATTAGTTAAGAGTGGGAAACCAAGTCTTGTCTTTCAAAATGTCGAATTTATGGAAAAAATCCAATTGGGTGTTCCAAAAATTACAAGATTTGCTCAAAGACTAGCTAACAGAGGAGTTTCTTTTAAACAATTGCCGATAACGATAGAGGAGTTTAAGGAGTTCATCAATGGATAATATGATTTTAGGTCGTTACATACCAGGAAATTCGATTGTTCATCGTCTGGATCCTCGTAGTAAGTTAGTGGCAATGATTTTATTAATTCTGATTGTTTTTTGGGCCAATAATCCAATAACAAACTTGATCCTTTTCGTTGCAACAGGTATATTTGTAGCTTTATCAGAGGTTCCCTTATCCTTTTTCATAAAAGGTTTGCGGTCTATGTTTTTTCTAATTGCTTTTACAACCCTTTTTCAACTGTTCTTTATCTCAGGTGGAGATGTCTTGTTCGAGATGGGATTTATAAAAATCACGAGTCATGGTATTGAACAGGCAGGGATCATTTTTTGTCGCTTTGTGTTGATTATCTTTTTCTCAACCTTGCTTACTTTGACGACCATGCCACTAAGTTTGGCAACAGCAGTTGAATCCTTGCTTGGACCTTTGAAAAGATTCAAGGTTCCTGTTCATGAAATTGGGCTTATGTTGTCTATGAGTTTGCGCTTTGTACCAACCTTGATGGATGATACGATTCGCATTATGAATGCTCAAAAGGCGCGTGGTGTTGATTTTGGAGAAGGGAATGTAATCCAAAAAGTCAAGGCTATGATACCTATTTTGATACCTTTGTTCGCTACCAGTTTGAAAAGAGCGGATTCTCTTGCTACAGCTATGGAAGCTAGAGGGTATCAAGGCGGAAATGGACGTAGTCAGTATCGACAGTTGAAATGGATGAATAAAGATAGTGTAGCTCTATTACTTATTTGTGTCTTGGGCGGTATTCTATTTTTGTTAAAATCCTAGAGTGAAGTATAGAATAAGATAGGGTAAAGGTATGAACCGTTTTAAAAAATCAAAATATATCATTGTTCTATTTGTCGTTGTATTAGTGGTTTCAGTTTTTTTAGTGATGACGAAATCAAGTGCGGTTGTGACAAAAGTTGGAGATGGCATTTCTTTGATAGATAGAGTTGTTCAAAAGCCATTCCAATGGTTAGAATCTACAAAGTCTGATTTAGGAAATTTGACGAGAGCTTATAATGAGAATGAAACTCTTAAAAAAGAACTCTATCAAATGGAAAAAGAAACGAATGAAGCAGACAGTCTGAAGGAAGAAAATGAGCAATTACGTAAGTTATTAGATATGAAGTCCAAATTAAATGCGACCAAGTTAATTGCTGCGGATGTCATCATGAGAACTCCATCAACCTGGAAACAAGAATTAACAGTTAACATTGGTTCTCAACAAGGAGCAACAACAAGCATGCTTGTTGTTGCTGGTGGAGGATTGGTTGGAAGTGTTGAAAAAGTAGAAGACAACTCAACTGTGGTCAATTTATTGACAAACGCTGAGAATACAGAGAAGATTTCCGTTAAAATCCAGCACGGTTCTAGTAGCATTTATGGTATTATTATCGGTTATGATAAGGAAAAGGATCTTCTAAAAATTAGTCAATTAAATAGCAATGGCGACATTAGTCAGGGAGACAAAGTGGTAACTGGAGGTTTGGGAAACTTTAATGCTACAGATATCCCTGTAGGAGAAGTCGTATCAGTGACACATAGTACTGACTATCTAACTAGAGAAGTTATGGTTAAGCTACACGCTGATCCAATGAATCTTAAGGTTGTAGAGTTAGTGGGGAATGCGTCATGAGACTTGTTAAGCAGATAGGAATGTTCTTACTCTTACCCTTGATTGTCTTGATCGATAGCCATTTAGGGCAGCTTGTAAATAGCTTTTTCCCACATATACAAATTGTTAGCCACTTTATCTTTATCTTCTTATTATTTGAAACGATAGAAGTATCTGAGTATCTGTTTTTAGCTTATTGTTTGGTTCTAGGACTTGTATACGATATTTACTTCTTCCATTTGATTGGAATAGCAAGTCTCCTTTTTGTGATTATTGGAGCAATTGTCTATAAAAGTAACTCTGTCATTTTGTTAAATAGATGGACCAGATCGCTAGCTGTCTTAATGATGACTTTCATTTTTGAGTTTGGTAGCTTTATGTTGGCAGGGGTGGTCGGGCTAACTGCTGAAAATCTATCCGTTTTTATGGTTTATAGTCTTGTGCCTACTATGATATTGAACTGTTTATGGATGTTGGTTTTCCAATATATTTTTGAAAAAATATATCTATAAGAAAGAAACAAAACTGTAATAAAGGCGTAATATTTATTAGGCCTTTTTTTGATATACTAGTATTGTCTTTTTAAAGAAGGAGTATTTACACTTATGAAGAAAAAAATTCTAGCATCACTTTTATTAAGTACAGTATTAGTTTCACAAGGAGCTGTTCTTTCAAGTGTTCAAGCCAATACAACAGATGAAAAAATTGCTGCTCAAGATAGTAAAATTAGTAACTTGACAGCTCAACAGAAAGAAGCTCAAAAACAAGTAGATGAAATTCAAACTAAAGTTTCAGCTATTCAATCAGAACAAGAAAAATTACAATCTGAAAACGAAAAACTTCAAGAAGAATCTAAAAAACTTGAAGGTGAAATTGCAGAGCTTTCAAAAAATATCGTAGCACGTAATGAATCACTTGAAAATCAAGCGCGTAGTGCTCAAACTAACGGAACTGCTACAAGCTACATTAACACAATTATTAACTCTAACTCAATCACAGAAGCAATTTCTCGTGTAGCAGCTATGAGTGAGATTGTGTCAGCAAACAATAAAATGTTGCAACAACAAAAAGAAGATAAGCAAGCTATTTCTGAAAAACAAGTTGCAAACAATGATGCAATCAACACAGTTATTGCGAATCAACAAACGCTTGCTGACGATGCACAAGCTTTGACAACAAAACAAGCTGAATTGAAAGTAGCTGAGTTGAATCTTGCAGCTGAAAAAGCATCAGCAGAGAGTGAAAAAGTTACTTTGTTAGAACAAAAAGCAGCAGCAGAAGCTGAAGCGAAAGCAGCAGCAGAAGCTGAGGCGGCTTATAAAGCTAAACAAGCAAGTCAACAACAAACACTTGCAGCTTCAGCCAACACAACTTTTGCTGCACAAGTACAAGCAACTTCAAGTTCTTCATCAGCTTCATCATCAGATGATGATTCAAGCTACACACCTGCAGTAACTACTGTAAGTCAACGACCAACTTATAGTTCAAATGCTTCAAGTTACCCTACAGGTCAATGTACATGGGGTGCTAAGACCTTGGCTCCATGGGCTGGTGATTATTGGGGTAATGGTGGTCAGTGGGCTACTAGTGCAGCAGCAGCAGGTTTCCGTACAGGTTCTACACCACAAGTTGGTGCGATTGCTTGTTGGGATGATGGTGGCTATGGGCACGTAGCGGTTGTTACAGCTGTTGAATCAACAACGCGTATTCAAGTTTCTGAGTGTAACTATGATGGTAGTGGAACTCAACCAATTGGAAATTATCGTGGATGGTTTAATCCTACAGCATCACGTGGTACAGTAAGATACATTTATCCAAACTAATATACTGATTATTACTAAATTTAGGGTGAGGTTTTATTAATCTCACCCTTTGTATAGTGCTGAAAAATAAATTTCATTATATAATTACTTGAACTTATTTTGTATTCTATTCTTAATAATTATTTAGTTAAAGTTAGATGAAATTTAGAGATTTAGTACGAGTGTAGCTTGTTAATAAAAAATGGTTTCTAAAGGGAATTGGTACTGGAATTATGTTTACTTATAAAACAAATGTTGATGTCAAAGAGTGGGATTTATTTTTACAAAATCATCCTCAAGGAAATTTATTGCAGAGTAGTGATTGGTCCAAGATAAAGGATGCTTGGGGGAATGAAAGAGTTGGCTTTTATAAAGAGGATCAACTAGTTGGAGTGGCGAATATCTTAATTCAGCCACTACCATTAGGACTTTCTATGTTCTATATTCCACGAGGTCCAGTTATTGATTATAAAGATAAAGAACTTCTGAAATTTGTGCTTTTAACATTGAAAAAACTTGCTAAAAAAAGCCATGCAATAATGGTTAAATTTGATCCAAGTTTATTTATCAGTAGAGGCCTTATTGGGCAAGAAACTGTCCAAAATTCTAGGACTTTAGAAACTATTGAAGAACTGAAAAAAAATAAAGTTTATTGGACAGGCTTAACAAAGGATATGGCAGAAAATATACAACCACGTTTTCAAGCTAATATTCACAAAGAGAACTTCTCGTTGGATCAACTATCCAAGTCCACTAGACAGGCAATCCGAACTGCAAGGAATAAAGGATTGGAAGTGAAATTCGGTGGAATTGATTTATTAGATGAATTTTCATTTTTAATGAAGAAAACAGAGTCTCGTAAGAATATCAGTTTACGAGGCAAAGATTATTATCAAAAGTTACTGACTACTTATCCTAATCACTCTTTTATCACACTGAGCTACTTAGATTTACCTAATAGACTGAAAGAAGTTGAGCAGCAACTCGAAAAGAATCTTAAAATAGCGCAGAAATTTACTGATAAAACGAAAGAAGGCAAAATAACAGAGAATCAGCAAGAGAGAAAACGATTAGAGGAAGAAATTTCTTTTCTTAAGAGCCATATTGATAGAGGGTACAGTGTCGTTCCATTGTCTGGAACTTTAACCATCGAATTTGGGAAAACTTCTGAGAACTTATATGCTGGAATGAATGAGGAATTTAGACATTATCAACCTGCTATTCCTACATGGTTTGAGACAGCTCAACATTCATTTGAACGTGGGGCAGAGACTCATAATATGGGTGGAATTGAAAACAACTTAGAAGGCGGGTTATTTAATTTTAAATCTAAGTTTAATCCCACTATTGAGGAGTTTGCTGGTGAGTTTAACTATCCAACTAGTTCATTATATTTCTTGTTTAATCTAGCTTATAAGATTCGTAAGAAACTTCGAAGTAGATAGCATAAACACCCCTACATTAAATTTTAAAAAATTATCTATTAGAACATCTCAGCAGTATATGTTGAGATGTTTTAAATTTAGAGCTTTTAAATAGTAATTTAATAAGGAGAAAATAACAAAATTACTTGAAATAAAGCTCCAATTATGATAAAATGAAACTTGTCGTGTGAACGATAATACTCATTCTTGATGAATTGTGAAACTGTTGCCTTTTGGTTGTTTTGCAAGTTGAAATCAAGAAGAGGAAAAAACAAAAAAGGAGAAATACTCATGGCAGTAATTTCAATGAAACAACTTCTTGAGGCTGGTGTACACTTTGGTCACCAAACTCGTCGCTGGAACCCTAAGATGGCTAAGTACATCTTCACTGAGCGTAACGGAATCCACGTTATCGACTTGCAACAAACTGTAAAATACGCTGACCAAGCATACGACTTTATGCGTGATGCTGCAGCTAACGATGCAGTTGTATTGTTCGTTGGTACTAAGAAACAAGCTGCTGACGCTGTTAAAGAAGAAGCAGAACGTTCAGGTCAATACTACATCAACCACCGTTGGTTGGGTGGAACTCTTACTAACTGGGGAACTATCCAAAAACGTATCGCTCGTTTGAAAGAAATCAAACGTATGGAAGAAGAAGGAATCTTCGACGTTCTTCCTAAGAAAGAAGTTGCACTTCTTAATAAACAACGTGCACGTCTTGAAAAATTCTTGGGTGGTATCGAAGATATGCCTCGTATCCCAGACGTAATGTACGTAGTTGATCCACATAAAGAGCAAATCGCTGTTAAAGAAGCTAAAAAATTGGGTATCCCAGTTGTAGCGATGGTCGACACAAACACTGATCCAGATGATATCGATGTAATCATCCCAGCTAACGATGACGCTATCCGCGCTGTTAAATTGATCACTGCGAAAATGGCTGACGCTGTTATCGAAGGTCGTCAAGGTGAAGACGCAGCGGCAGTTGAAGCTGAATTTGCAGCTTCAGAAGCTCAAGCAGACTCAATCGAAGAAATCGTTGAAGTTGTAGAAGGCGACAACGCTTAATTCAAATAAGTAATTATTACCTAGGAGGGCGGGGCTTAGCCCAGCTCTCCTATTTTTAAAAAAATATAGGAGAATCAAAATGGCAGAAATTACAGCTAAACTTGTAAAAGAGTTGCGTGAAAAATCTGGTGCTGGTGTTATGGACGCTAAGAAAGCATTGGTTGAAGTTGAAGGTGATATCGAAAAAGCGATCGAATTGCTCCGCGAAAAAGGTATGGCTAAGGCAGCTAAAAAAGCAGACCGTGTTGCTGCAGAAGGTTTGACTGGTGTATTTGTTAACGGTAACGTTGCAGCAGTAGTTGAAGTAAATGCTGAAACTGACTTCGTTGCGAAAAACGCTCAATTCGTTGAGTTGGTAAATGCTACAGCTAAAGTAATCGCTGAAGGTAAACCAGCTAACAACGAAGAAGCACTTGCTTTGACAATGCCTTCAGGTGAAACTCTTGAAGCTGCATATGTATCTGCAACAGCTACAATCGGTGAAAAAATCTCATTCCGTCGTTTTGCTTTGCTTGAAAAAACAGATGCACAACACTTCGGAGCATACCAACACAATGGTGGACGTATCGGTGTTATCTCTGTAATCGAAGGTGGAGACGAAGCGCTTGCTAAACAAATCTCAATGCACATCGCTGCAATGAAACCAACAGTTCTTTCATATAAAGAATTGGATGAGCAATTTGTTAAAGATGAGTTGGCACAATTGAACCACGTTATCGACCAAGATAACGAAAGCCGTGCAATGGTTGGTAAACCAGCTCTTCCACACCTTAAATATGGTTCTAAAGCTCAATTGACTGATGAAGTCATCGCTCAAGCTGAAGAAGATATTAAAGCTGAATTGGCTGCAGAAGGTAAATCAGAAAAAATCTGGGATAAAATTATTCCTGGTAAAATGGATCGTTTCATGCTTGACAACACTAAAGTTGACCAAGCTTACACACTTCTTGCACAAGTTTACATCATGGATGACAGCAAGACAGTTGAAGCATACCTTGAATCAGTTAACGCTACAGTAGTTGAGTTTGCTCGCTTTGAAGTTGGTGAAGGTATCGAAAAAGCTGCAAATGACTTTGAAGCAGAAGTTGCAGCTACAATGGCAGCAGCTTTGAATAACTAAAAATTAAAAACAAAGTAAATGAATTGCACTCTAAGTATTAGATTTTTATATCTAACTTTTAGAGTGCAATTTTTATTTTTTCCTTAATTGATTAAGATAAATTGATTAGTAGTAATTTGTTTCAATTTAGATTTTAATAGTGAGTAATGGTGAGATTGACATACGCTACCGAAAAGAAATTATAAGAATTAAGCAGTGGATTGAAAAATAGGTTAAAATATTTTCTTGATATCCACGTTGTGATTTTGAATACATATTTTGTTTTTTTGAAACAAGAATAAAGTTCTCATTTTAACTCAAATCAATATTAGAAAATCGCAAATGAAAAATCGTTTGCGATTTTTCTGTACTTTTTCAAATATGGTATCAAATATAGTTCGTGAAATATTTGATTTTTGGTATTTGTTATGTTAGAATGATGTAAAGTAATACGAAAGGCGAACAAGAAAATGTCCAGTAAACTTATTTATACGGGAAAAGCTAAAGATATCTATACTACAGAAGACGAAAATGTGATTAAGTCGGTCTACAAGGACCAGGCCACCATGCTGAATGGAGCTCGCAAAGAGACTATTAAGGGGAAAGGTGTGCTGAATAATCAGATTTCGTCTCTTATTTTTGAAAAATTGAATGCTGCTGGTGTAGCTACTCACTTTATCGAACGTATTTCTGATACAGAACAACTCAACAAGAAAGTAAAAATTATTCCTTTGGAGGTTGTTCTCCGTAATGTGACTGCGGGTTCTTTTTCTAAACGTTTTGGCGTTGAAGAAGGTTTGGACTTAAAAACTCCAATCGTTGAATTTTACTACAAGAACGATGATTTGGATGATCCATTCATCAATGATGAGCATGTGAAGTTCTTGGATATTGCCAATGATGAGCAAATTGCTTATATAAAGGAAGAAACGCGTCGTATCAATGAATTGCTGAAAGATTGGTTTGCACAAATTGGTCTTCGCTTAATTGACTTCAAATTGGAATTTGGTTTTGATAAGGACGGTAAGATTATCTTGGCAGATGAATTTTCACCAGACAACTGCCGTCTTTGGGATGCGGAAGGGCACCATATGGATAAGGATGTTTTCCGTAGAGATTTGGGCAGTTTAACGGATGTATATCAGGTTGTGTTGGAGAAATTGCAGGGCTTGAAGTAACTTGATTGAAACGGAAAACCTTCGTCTTCGATAACCTATTTGAATAGAAATAAAGGAAATAAAATGGATAAACGTATTTTCGTTGAGAAAAAAGCTGATTTTCGTGTAAAATCTGACTCTTTAGTAAAAGAATTGCAGCATAATCTTCAGTTGAAAACGTTGAAGGATCTTCGTATTGTTCAGGTTTACGATGTTTTTGGTTTGGCAGAGGACTTGTTTGCGCGTGCGGAAAAACATATCTTCTCTGAGCAAGTGACTGATACTGTTTTGGACGAGGCTGCGGTTAAGGCCGATCTTGAGAAGTATGCTTTCTTTGCGATCGAAAGCTTGCCTGGTCAATTTGACCAACGTGCAGCATCTTCGCAAGAAGCTTTGCTTTTGCTTGGGAGTTCAAATGATGTAACAGTGAACACAGCACAATTGTACTTGGTTAACAAGGATATTGATGCAAATGAGTTGGCGGCTGTCAAAAACTACCTTTTGAACCCAGTGGATTCTCGTTTCAAAGATATCACTGTCGGCATTGCGAAACAGGATTTCTCTGAGTCCGACAAAACTATTCCGACTTTGGATTTCTTTGAAACTTATATGGCAGAAGATTTTGCACAGTATAAGGCGGAGCAAGGATTGGCCATGGAAGTGGATGACCTTCTCTTCATTCAAGACTATTTCAAGTCTATTGGACGTGTGCCAACTGAGACTGAGTTGAAGGTGTTGGATACTTACTGGTCTGACCACTGCCGTCATACCACTTTCGAGACTGAGTTGAAAAATATCGACTTCTCAGCTTCTAAATTTGAAAAACAATTGCAAACGACTTATGACAAGTATATTGCCATGCGTGATGAGTTGGGACGTACCGAGAAACCTCAAACCTTGATGGATATGGCGACTATTTTTGGTCGTTATGAGCGTGCCAATGGTCGTTTGGATGACATGGAAGTGTCTGATGAAATCAATGCCTGCTCTGTTGAAATTGAAGTAGATGTCGATGGTGTCAAAGAACCATGGCTTCTCATGTTCAAAAATGAAACCCACAACCACCCAACGGAAATCGAACCATTTGGTGGAGCGGCTACTTGTATCGGTGGTGCCATTCGTGATCCATTGTCAGGTCGTTCCTACGTTTACCAAGCCATGCGTATCTCAGGTGCTGGTGATATTACAGCTCCAATTTCAGAAACTCGCGCTGGTAAATTGCCACAACAAGTGATTTCTAAAACAGCGGCTCATGGTTATTCTTCATATGGGAACCAAATTGGTCTTGCGACAACTTATGTTCGTGAGTACTTCCACCCAGGTTTCGTTGCTAAGCGTATGGAGCTAGGTGCCGTTGTCGGTGCTGCTCCTAAGGAAAATGTGGTCCGTGAAAAACCTGAAGCAGGTGATGTGATTATCTTGCTCGGTGGTAAGACTGGACGTGATGGTGTCGGTGGTGCGACAGGTTCATCTAAAGTTCAAACAGTTGAATCTGTTGAAACAGCTGGTGCTGAAGTTCAAAAAGGGAATGCCATCGAAGAACGGAAGATTCAACGTCTTTTCCGTAATGGCGATGTGACACGTCTTATCAAGAAATCAAATGACTTTGGTGCCGGTGGTGTCTGTGTAGCTATTGGTGAATTGGCAGATGGTCTTGAAATTGATCTAGACAAAGTACCATTGAAATACCAAGGTTTGAACGGTACAGAAATTGCTATCTCTGAATCTCAAGAACGTATGGCCGTAGTGGTCCGTCCAGAAGATGTAGATGCCTTCATTGCAGCATGTAATAAAGAAAATATTGATGCTGTTGTCGTTGCTACAGTGACTGAAAAACCAAATCTTGTCATGCACTGGAATGGCGAAATAATCGTTGATTTGGAACGTCGTTTCCTTGATACAAACGGTGTACGTGTGGTTGTAGATGCTAAGGTGGTTGACAAGGATGTCAAGCTTCCAGAAGAACGTCAAACATCTGCTGAAACCCTTGAAGCTGATACTCTTGAAGTTTTGGCTGACCTTAACCATACCAGTCAAAAAGGTTTACAAACCATCTTTGATAGCTCAGTTGGTCGTTCAACAGTCAATCACCCACTCGGTGGTCGCTACCAAATCACACCAACGGAAGCTTCTGTACAGAAATTGCCAGTCCAACATGGCGTGACTACAACTGCTTCTGTCATGGCGCAAGGATTCAACCCTTATGTAGCAGAATGGTCTCCATATCATGGTGCGGCTTATGCGGTCATTGAAGCAACTGCTCGTTTGGTCGCTGCTGGTGCCAACTGGTCTAAGGCTCGTTTCTCTTATCAAGAATACTTCGAGCGTATGGATAAACAAGCAGAGCGTTTTGGTCAACCAGTAGCAGCTCTCCTTGGATCAATCGAAGCTCAGATTCAACTTGGGTTGCCATCTATCGGTGGTAAAGACTCGATGTCTGGTACCTTTGAAGAATTGACAGTACCCCCAACCTTGGTTGCTTTTGGGGTAACAACTGCAGATAGCCGTAAGGTTCTTTCTCCAGAATTCAAAGCGGCTGGTGAAAATATTTACTACATTCCTGGTCAAGCTTTGGCACAAGAAATTGACTTCGATCTTATCAAATCTAACTTTGCTCAATTTGAAGCCATCCAAGCTGACCATAAAGTCACATCTGCATCGGCTGTCAAATATGGTGGTGTGGTTGAAGCTCTTGCCCTTGCAACATTTGGTAACCATATTGGTGCCACTGTAACCCTTGAAAATCTTGAGACTGCCTTGACAGCTCAATTGGGTGGATTCGTCTTCACATCGCCTGAAGAAATTTCAGGGATTGCCAAGATCGGACAAACAGTAGCTGACTTTACACTTACTGTCAATGGTGTAACGCTTGATGGACACAAACTTGACAATGCTTTCCAAGGTGAATTGGAAGAAGTTTACCCAACGGAATTTGCACAAGCAACTGATTTGGAAGAAGTACCTGCTGTGGCATCAGATGCTGTGATCAAAGCTAAAGAAACAGTTGAGACACCAGTGGTTTACATCCCAGTATTCCCAGGTACTAATTCTGAGTACGATTCAGCTAAGGCCTTTGAAAAAGAAGGTGCCAAAGTCAACTTGGTACCATTTGTAACACTCAACGAAGAAGCGATTGTCAAGTCTGTTGACACCATGGTTGACAATATTGAAAAAGCTAACATTATCTTCTTTGCAGGTGGATTCTCAGCAGCCGATGAACCAGATGGATCCGCTAAATTTATCGTTAACATCTTGCTCAATGAAAAAGTACGTGAAGCCATTGATAGCTTCATCGAAGGTGGTGGCTTGATCATCGGTATCTGTAACGGATTCCAAGCTCTTGTCAAATCAGGCCTTCTTCCATATGGTAACTTTGAAGATGCAAGTAGCACGAGTCCAACCCTCTTCTACAATGATGCTAACCAACACGTGGCTAAGATGGTGGAAACACGTATTGCCAACACGAACTCACCATGGCTTGCGGGAGTAGAAATTGGTGACATCCATGCTATCCCAGTATCACACGGTGAAGGTAAGTTTGTCGTGACAGCTGAGGAATTTGCAGAGCTTCGTGACAATGGTCAAATCTTTACCCAATATGTTGACTTTGATGGTAAACCAAGCATGGATTCTAAATACAATCCAAATGGTTCTGTTAATGCGATCGAAGGTATCACAAGTAAGAACGGTCAAATTATTGGTAAGATGGGTCACTCAGAACGTTTCGAAGACGGTCTCTTCCAAAATATTCCAGGAAATAAAGACCAGCATCTCTTTGCATCAGCTGTGAAATACTTTACTGGAAAATAAAAGGTATAAAAAATGACATACGAAGTAAAATCTCTTAATGAAGAATGTGGTGTTTTTGGTATCTGGGGCCATCCCGAAGCTGCTAAATTAACTTATTTTGGCCTCCATAGTCTTCAACATCGTGGTCAGGAGGGGGCAGGTATTCTCTCTAATGATCAAGGAAAACTGAAACGCCATCGTGATATGGGGCTTTTATCAGAAGTCTTCAAAAATCCTGCTAATTTGGATAAATTGACAGGAACTGGAGCGATTGGACACGTGCGTTATGCGACTGCGGGAGAAGCGTCTGTTGACAATATTCAACCCTTCTTTTTTCGCTTTCATGATATGCAGTTTGGTTTGGCTCATAATGGGAATTTGACAAATGCTGCATCTCTTAAGACAGAACTAGAACAAAGAGGAGCAATTTTTAGCTCGACCTCTGATTCAGAGATTCTGGCTCATTTGATTCGCCGAAGCCACAATCCTAGCCTGCTGGGGAAAGTCAAAGAAGCGCTCAGCCTTGTCAAAGGTGGATTTGCCTATCTCTTAATGTTTGAAGACAAGCTAATTGCAGCGCTTGATCCAAACGGCTTCCGTCCTCTGTCAATCGGGAAAATGGCCAATGGAGCAGTTGTGGTTTCCTCTGAAACCTGTGCCTTTGAAGTCATCGGTGCTGAGTGGATTCGCGATGTGAAACCAGGCGAGATTGTTATTATTGATGACAATGGCATCCAGTATGACAGTTATACAAACGATACTCAACTGGCAATCTGTTCCATGGAGTATATCTACTTTGCCCGTCCTGACTCGAATATCCATGGTGTCAATGTCCATACGGCTCGTAAGAGAATGGGAGCTCAATTGGCACGTGAGTTTAAGCATAAAGCCGATATCGTAGTTGGGGTACCAAATTCCTCACTCAGCGCAGCGATGGGATTTGCGGAAGAATCAGGTTTGCCAAATGAAATGGGTCTCATCAAGAACCAATATACGCAACGGACCTTTATCCAGCCGACTCAAGAATTGCGCGAGCAAGGAGTTCGTATGAAACTCTCTGCCGTTTCTGGTGTCGTCAAAGGCAAACGTGTGGTCATGATTGATGACTCGATTGTACGTGGAACAACATCTCGTCGTATTGTCCAACTCTTGAAAGAAGCAGGGGCCTCAGAAGTACACGTTGCCATTGGTAGTCCTGCTCTTGCCTATCCATGTTTCTACGGGATTGATATCCAGACACGTCAGGAGTTGATTGCGGCTAATCATACCGTTGAGGAAACTTGCCAAATCATTGGTGCGGATAGTCTAACTTATCTTTCGATTGATGGCTTGATTGACTCTATTGGGATTGAAACAGATGCACCAAATGGCGGCCTCTGTGTGGCTTACTTTGATGGGAAATATCCAACTCCTCTCTATGACTATGAAGAAGAATATCGTAGAAGTTTGGAAGAAAAAACGAGTTTTTACAAATAAAATTCCCCATTGAAGGAAAGGAAAAGGAATAAACAAATGACAAATAAAAATGCTTATGCGCAGTCTGGTGTGGATGTTGAAGCGGGTTATGAAGTTGTTGAACGGATCAAAAAACACGTGGCACGTACGGAGCGTGCAGGTGTTATGGGAGCTCTTGGTGGCTTCGGTGGTATGTTCGACCTTTCAAAAACAGGTGTCAAAGAGCCTGTTTTGATTTCAGGTACAGATGGTGTCGGTACTAAACTCATGCTTGCTATTAAGTACGACAAACACGATACGATCGGTCAAGACTGTGTGGCCATGTGTGTTAACGATATCATCGCTGCAGGTGCGGAGCCCCTTTACTTCCTTGACTATATCGCAACTGGTAAAAATGAACCAGCTAAATTAGAGCAAGTCGTTGCTGGTGTTGCAGAAGGTTGTGTGCAGGCTGGTGCAGCCCTTATCGGTGGCGAAACAGCTGAAATGCCTGGTATGTATGGTGAAGATGACTATGATTTGGCTGGGTTTGCTGTCGGTGTTGCAGAAAAATCTCAAATCATTGACGGTTCAAAAGTAGCTGAAGGGGATGTGATTCTTGGACTTGCTTCAAGCGGTATCCACTCAAATGGTTACTCACTTGTTCGTCGTGTCTTTGCAGATTACACAGGTGAGGAAGTTCTCCCAGAATTGGAAGGGAAGAAACTTAAAGACGTTCTTTTGGAACCAACTCGTATCTACGTCAAAGCAGCTTTGCCACTCATCAAAGAAGAATTGGTCAACGGAATTGCCCACATCACAGGTGGTGGTTTCATCGAAAATGTACCACGTATGTTCTCAGATGACTTGGCTGCTGAAATTGACGAAAGCAAAGTGCCAGTTCTTCCAATTTTCAAAGCCCTTGAAAAATATGGCCAAATCAAGCATGAAGAAATGTTTGAAATCTTCAACATGGGAATTGGTCTCATGCTTGCAGTGAAGCCAGAAAATGTGGAACGTGTTAAAGAACTTCTTGACGAACCAGTTTATGAAATCGGTCGTATTGTGAAGAAGACAGATGCAAGTGTGGTGATTAAATAATGACTAAAAGGCTTGCTGTTTTTGCCTCTGGTAACGGCTCAAACTTTCAGGTGATTGCAGAACAATTTCCAGTAGAATTTGTCTTTTCAGATCATCGGGATGCCTATGTACTTGAGCGTGCAGAGAATCTTGGGGTATTATCCTACGCTTTTGAACTCAAGGAGTTTGAAAACAAGGCAGACTATGAAGGAGCCATCGTCGAACTCTTGGATGAACACCAGATTGACCTCGTTTGTCTCGCAGGCTACATGAAAATCGTCGGGCCAGCCTTGTTAGCAGCTTATGAAGGTCGTATCATCAATATTCACCCGGCTTATCTCCCTGAATTTCCAGGTGCTCATGGCATTGAGGATGCTTGGAATGCAGGCGTTGCTGAGAGCGGTGTGACTATCCATTGGGTGGATTCTGGTGTTGATACTGGGAAGGTCATCAAACAAGTCCGAGTGCCCCGCCTTGAAGGGGATACCCTTGATACTTTCGAGACTCGCATCCACGAAACAGAGTACAAGCTCTATCCAGAAGTCTTGGATAGTTTGGGAGTTGCACGCAAATAAGGAAGTGCTAGAGCTGAAAGAAAATTTTCGACTGTAGCAGAGAAAGAACTTTTTTAAAAAAGGAAAAGAAAGAAAATGACTAAACGAGCACTTATTTCAGTCTCAGACAAAGCGGGCATTGTTGAATTTGCCCAAGAACTCAAAAAACTTGGTTGGGATATCATCTCGACAGGTGGGACTAAGGTTGCCCTTGATAATGCTGGGGTGGATACTATCGCCATTGACGATGTGACTGGTTTCCCAGAAATGATGGATGGTCGTGTGAAGACTCTCCACCCAAATATCCACGGTGGTCTCCTCGCTCGTCGTGACTTGGATAGCCACCTAGAGGCTGCTAAGGACAACAAGATTGAGCTCATTGACCTTGTGGTGGTCAACCTTTACCCATTTAAAGAAACCATCCTTAAACCAGATGTGACTTACGCGGATGCGGTTGAAAATATCGATATTGGTGGGCCATCTATGCTTCGTTCAGCAGCTAAAAACCACGCTAGCGTCACAGTTGTTGTAGATCCTGCTGACTATGCTGTGGTTTTGGACGAATTGGCAGCCAACGGTGAAACAAGCTACGAAACTCGTCAACGTTTGGCAGCAAAAGTATACCGTCACACAGCTTCATACGACGCTTTGATTGCAGAATACTTCACAGCTCAAGTGGGTGAAAGCAAACCTGAAAAACTCACTTTGACCTATGACCTTAAGCAACCAATGCGTTACGGTGAAAACCCTCAACAAGACGCAGACTTCTACCAAAAAGCTTTGCCAACGGATTACTCCATCGCTTCAGCGAAACAGTTGAACGGTAAAGAATTATCATTCAACAATATCCGTGATGCTGATGCTGCTATCCGTATCATCCGTGACTTCAAAGATCGTCCAACAGTTGTGGCTCTCAAACACATGAACCCATGTGGTATTGGTCAAGCTGACGATATCGAAACTGCTTGGGATTACGCTTATGAGTCTGACCCAGTTTCTATCTTCGGTGGTATTGTCGTTCTCAACCGTGAAGTGGACGCTGCGACAGCTCAAAAAATGCACGGTGTTTTCCTTGAAATCATTATCGCACCGAGCTATACGGATGAAGCGCTAGCTATTTTGACCAATAAAAAGAAAAACTTGCGCATCCTTGCATTGCCATTTGATGCTCAAGATGCTAGTGAGGTAGAGGCAGAATACACAGGTGTGGTTGGTGGTCTCCTTGTTCAAAATCAAGACGTGGTCAAGGAAAGCCCAGCTGACTGGCAAGTGGTGACTAAGCGCCAGCCAACCGAGACAGAAGCGACTGCTCTTGAATTTGCTTGGAAGGCTATCAAGTATGTGAAATCAAACGGGATCATCGTGACCAACGACCACATGACACTTGGTGTTGGCCCTGGGCAAACCAATCGTGTGGCTTCAGTTCGCATCGCTATTGACCAAGCTAAAGACCGCCTTGACGGCGCTGTCCTTGCTTCGGATGCCTTCTTCCCATTTGCGGATAATGTGGAAGAAATCGCCAAGGCAGGTATCAAGGCCATCATCCAGCCAGGGGGGTCAGTCCGTGACCAAGAGTCTATCGAAGCTGCTGATAAATACGGCTTGACTATGGTCTTCACAGGCGTGAGACATTTTAGACATTAAGAAAAGAAAAGGGAAGAAAACAGTTTCTTTCCTTTTTTTGCTTTAAAAGCGAAACGAAACAAGATTAAAACGAACGTTTGTGATATAATATTAGTAAATAATTCGCAAAAGAGGTTGAGAGATGAAGCTGTTAGTTGTTGGTTCGGGTGGTCGTGAACATGCGATTGCCAAGAAGTTATTAGAGTCTAAAGACGTTGAAAAAGTTTTTGTAGCTCCTGGAAATGACGGAATGACCTTGGATGGACTTGATTTGGTGAATATCTCTATTTCCGAACATTCTAAGCTGATTGACTTCGCAAAAGTCAACGATATTGCTTGGACCTTTATCGGTCCAGATGATGCCCTTGCGGCGGGGATCGTGGATGACTTCAATGCAGCTGGTCTCAAGGCATTTGGTCCGACCAAGGCTGCAGCTGAGCTTGAGTGGTCTAAGGATTTTGCTAAGGAAATCATGGTCAAATACGACGTTCCGACAGCAGCCTATGGCACATTTTCAGATTTCGAGGAAGCCAAGGCCTACATCGAAGAAAAAGGCGCTCCAATCGTCGTCAAGGCAGACGGCTTGGCCCTAGGGAAAGGTGTCGTCGTTGCGGAGACAGTTGAGCAAGCCGTTGAAGCCGCTCACGAGATGCTTTTGGACAATAAATTCGGTGATTCAGGTGCGCGTGTCGTCATCGAGGAATTCCTTGACGGGGAAGAGTTTTCACTCTTTGCCTTTGTCAATGGGGATAAGTTCTACATCATGCCAACAGCGCAGGACCACAAACGTGCTTATGATGGCGACAAGGGTCCTAACACTGGTGGGATGGGTGCCTATGCGCCAGTTCCTCACTTGCCACAGAGCGTGGTTGACACAGCGGTTGACACCATTGTCAAGCCAGTTCTCGAAGGCATGATTAAAGAAGGACGTCCCTACCTTGGTGTTCTTTACTCGGGGCTTATCTTGACAACTGATGGACCGAAAGTCATCGAGTTCAACTCTCGTTTTGGAGATCCCGAAACACAAATCATCTTGCCTCGTTTGATATCTGACTTTGCACAAAATATCACCGACATTTTGTATGGCAAAGAGCCAGCCATCACGTGGACGGACAAGGGTGTGACACTGGGCGTGGTTGTAGCATCAAACGGTTATCCACTCGCTTATGAGAAGGGTGTCAAGCTTCCAGCCAAGACAAACGGTGACATCATCACCTACTATGCTGGAGCGAAATTCGCTGAAAATGGTCAAGACCTTCTTTCAAACGGAGGACGCGTCTACATGCTGGTTACCACAGCAGACACTGTCAAAGACGCCCAAGATATCATCTACAAAGAACTCTCCCAACAAAAAACAGAAGGCCTCTTTTACCGAACAGATATCGGAAGCAAGGCAATTAAGTAAAGATATAAGAATAACGCGACGAAGTCGCCAAACACGATATTGGTCGCCGTGGTGAAAGGACCAGAGCAGGATCTGTTCTGGTCGGGGGGAAACTTTGAGACCTTAGGCTCAAAGTTTAGGAATGAAACCGAAGGTTTGCTTCCGTCCCCACCACTTAAGACCATTATCAAAAAAAGAAAAAGGAAAAATTATGACTAAACCAGTAATTTCCATCATCATGGGCTCAAAATCCGACTGGGCAACCATGCAAAAAACAGCAGAAGTCTTAGACCGCTTCGGTGTAGCCTACGAAAAGAAAGTCGTTTCCGCTCACCGTACACCAGACCTCATGTTCAAACATGCCGAAGAAGCACGTAGCCGTGGCATCAAGGTTATCATCGCCGGTGCGGGTGGCGCAGCCCATTTGCCAGGGATGGTCGCAGCGAAAACAACCCTTCCTGTCATTGGTGTACCAGTCAAATCACGTGCTCTTAGCGGTGTGGACTCGCTCTATTCCATCGTTCAGATGCCAGGTGGTGTGCCAGTCGCAACCATGGCTATCGGTGAAGCGGGTGCGACTAACGCTGCCCTCTTTGCCCTCCGTCTCCTCTCAGTAGAAGACGAAACCATCGCGACTGCACTTGCTAATTTTGCTGAAGAACAAGGAAAAATTGCAGAGGAGTCTACAAATGAGCTCAACTAAAACCATTGGCATCATCGGTGGTGGCCAGCTCGGTCAGATGATGGCTATCTCAGCTATCTACATGGGGCACAAGGTTATCGCGCTGGATCCAGCAGCTGATTGTCCAGCCTCCCGTGTGGCGGAAATCATCGTGGCTCCATACAACGATGTGGATGCTCTACGTCAGTTGGCAGATCGCTGTGATGTTCTCACTTATGAATTTGAAAATGTGGATGCTGATGGACTCGATGCTGTTATCAAAGCAGGTCAGCTCCCTCAAGGGACCGACCTACTTCGCATCTCCCAAAACCGGATTTTTGAGAAGGACTTTCTTTCCAACAAGGCACAAGTTACTGTTGCACCTTACAAGGTCGTGACCTCAAGCCAGGATTTGGCAGATATCGACCTCTCGAAAAACTATGTCCTCAAGACTGCGACCGGTGGTTACGATGGGCATGGTCAAAAGGTTATTCGTTCAGAAGCAGACTTGGAAGAAGCCTATGCGTTAGCTGATTCAGCAGACTGCGTTTTAGAAGAGTTCGTCAACTTTGACCTTGAAATTTCTGTCATCGTGTCTGGAAATGGCAAGGACATGACGGTTTTCCCAGTTCAGGAAAATATCCACCGTAACAACATTCTTTCAAAAACCATTGTGCCTGCTAGCATTTCAGAAAGTCTAGCAGCCAAGGCCAAAGCTATGGCGGTTCGAATTGCAGAACAACTCAACTTGTCTGGAACTCTATGTGTGGAGATGTTTGCGACAGCTGATGATATCATCGTCAATGAAATTGCGCCACGTCCACACAACTCAGGCCACTACTCAATCGAAGCTTGCGACTTCTCCCAGTTTGATACTCATATCTTGGGTGTTCTCGGAGCACCATTGCCAGCTATCAAACTCCATGCGCCAGCCGTTATGCTCAATGTTCTCGGCCAGCATGTCGAGGCCGCTGAAAAATATGTCACAGAAAATCCAAGCGCCCACCTCCACCTGTATGGTAAAATAGTAGCGAAGCAAAATCGCAAAATGGGACATGTGACTTTGTATAGTGATGTGCCGGATGAGGTTGAAGAGTTTGGGAAAGGAATTGATTTTTAGGACGTGCCTATGATACAACTCATCGTCAACGCATTTGTCGAAAAAGAGAAGACTGGAGCAGTAGTCGAGGTCTTGTATGCTAGTAGCGATCACGAAAAAGTAAAAGCTAAGTATGAAGAGCTAACGGCTCAATATCCTGAAAACTATTTAGCTATCTATGATGTCCCGCTGGATACGAATTTGAATACACTAGATCACTACCCATCTGTGTGGATTGGGAAAGAAGAATTTGAATAAAACGACTATTACTTGCTAACCGATGTGAAACATCAACAGAAAGGAAAAAACAATGATCGAACGTTATTCTCGCCCTGAGATGGCGAACATTTGGACTGAAGAAAATAAATACCGTGCTTGGCTTGAGGTGGAAATCTTGGCTGATGAAGCATGGGCTGAATTGGGAGAAATCCCTAAGGAAGATGTGGCTTTGATTCGCGAAAAAGCGGACTTTGACATCGACCGTATTTTGGAAATCGAGCAGCAAACTCGTCACGATGTGGTTGCCTTCACACGTGCGGTTTCTGAAACGCTTGGTGAAGAGCGTAAGTGGGTTCACTATGGTTTGACTTCTACAGACGTGGTGGATACGGCCTATGGTTACCTCTACAAACAAGCCAACGACATCATCCGCAAGGATCTTGAAAACTTCCTCAATATCATCGCTGACAAAGCGAAAGAACACAAGTTCACCATCATGATGGGGCGTACCCATGGTGTGCACGCTGAGCCGACAACTTTCGGTCTCAAATTAGCGACCTGGTACAGCGAAATGAAACGTAACATCGAGCGTTTCGAGCATGCAGCTGCTGGTGTGGAAGCTGGTAAGATTTCTGGTGCGGTTGGTAACTTTGCCAACATCCCACCATTCGTTGAAAAATACGTCTGCGACAAATTGGGTATCCGTGCCCAAGAAATCTCGACACAGGTCCTTCCTCGTGACCTTCACGCTGAGTACTTTGCAGTTCTTGCGAGCATCGCAACTTCTATCGAGCGTATGGCGACTGAAATTCGTGGTCTTCAAAAATCAGAACAACGTGAAGTGGAAGAGTTCTTTGCCAAAGGTCAAAAAGGTTCTTCAGCTATGCCTCACAAACGTAACCCTATCGGTTCTGAAAACATGACCGGTCTTGCGCGTGTTATCCGTGGTCACATGGTAACAGCTTATGAAAACGTAGCCCTTTGGCATGAACGTGATATCTCTCACTCATCAGCTGAGCGTATCATCGCACCAGACACAACCATCTTGATTGACTACATGCTCAATCGTTTCGGAAACATCGTTAAGAACTTGACAGTCTTCCCAGAAAACATGATCCGCAACATGAACTCTACATTTGGTTTGATCTTCAGCCAGCGTGCTATGTTGACTTTGATTGAAAAAGGCATGACACGTGAGCAAGCTTACGACCTTGTTCAACCAAAGACGGCTCAATCATGGGATAACCAAGTAGACTTCAAACCACTTCTTGAAGCAGATCCAGAAGTAACATCACGCCTCACTCAAGAAGAAATCGACGAAATCTTCAACCCAACATATTACACTAAACGTGTTGATGAAATCTTCGAACGCATCGGTTTGGGTGATTAATCATAATAATAAAAAAGCGAGATTGTATCTCGCTTTTTTATTTGTGCTTAATCTTCTTTCTTACTAAGTCCATAAGCTGTGAGTGCAGCCATCAAACCTGTAGCAATCAACCATTCTGAATCTTGGTTTCCTGTTTCAGGAAGTTTATATTCTTTGGCTGAAGGGGCTTCGACTTGAGCAGCTTCTTTGTTTTCTTCTTTTTCAGATTCTATCTTCTTAGCTTCTTCAGTTACTACTGGTTTAGCTGGAGCTACCTCGGTTGCAACAGGTTCTTCTACAGTAGGCGCAGGAGCAACTTCAACTTTTGGAGCTTCAGTAGTTGTAGTTGCTACTGGAGCAGTTGGAGCTACATTTTCTGTTGATGGAGCAGTCTCTAATTTTTCTTCACTCGTTTGTGGAGCGGATTCTCCAGTAGTTTGGACAGTAGGCCGATCCTCTGTTGTGACAGGTACAACTCCGTCAGCCGCAACAGCCTGGGCTTGAAAAGCAAATCCAATTAATACAGACGCTGCTCCGATTGCGTACTTACGAATAGAGAAGCGCTGTTTGTTTTCTGGTTTCATTAAAAACCTCCTTTTCGCACTTTTGATAGCGTTTTCACATGCTGGCTTTATTGTATGTTCAAACAAAAATAAAGTCAAGTTTTTGAGGAAATTACTATAAAAAATAGAATAAATTATAAATTAAGATATATTTTCCAAGTTTTGACTATTTTTTAGTAAAAAGGTTACTAATTATAGAATTGTTTGAAATGCTATTTTCAGGAAAGGGAGCTGATGCTATAATGGGTATATAAAAAACCTGAGACAGTTGTCTCAGGTTTTTAAACATTAGTGACCACGGTCACAAGAGATGAATTTAATTTTGTAGAAATCAGAACGTTTATAAGTTTCGATGTATTCCAAAACTTGACCAGTTGCTTCAAGCTTAGTTGTCCTAGTTTGGAAAACAGTTGGGAATTGAGTGTCGATTCCTAGGATGGAAGCGGCATGTTCTGGAGTTGGAAATACAATTTCATTAATTTCTTCAAAATGCTCGTCATTCATGTGAATGTGGTAGTCCAATTTGAAACGAGTATAGATAGAACTATAGTATTCAAGGTTTGGATAGTTGGCATTGATGTATTGTTCAGGGATGTATGAACTATGATAGATATAGGTGATGCCGTTTGTTTCACGAACACGTTCAATCTTGTAGTAGAATTGATCACCACGTAGGCCGAGCTTTTCTAGATATTTAAGATCGTTCCCGCGTTCGATAGAAAGAACAGTTACCTTATCGTCTTTGGTCTCGAAGATTTCTACATCAGAAAATTCAACGAGTTTATGCTTGCGAGCACGAGCTACGAATGTTCCTTTACCTTGTTGACGAACAATGTATCCGTCTTTAGCAAGGTCATTCAAGGCACGAACTACTGTGATTGAACTAACATCATACATGGAAATCAATTCTGCTTCAGTGTAGAATTTATCTCCACTAGCAAATTGACCAGAAATGATCTTATTTTTCAATTCATCTTTAATGTATTGATACTTTGGAATGGCCATATTTTCACCTCATTTTTTCCTTCTCCATTTATGATTTTAACATAAAATCGAAAAAAAGAGTAGAAAAGCACTGAAAAAATTTAAAATATCGGAATAAGAAATTAGAATACATATAAATAATTCGTGTTTTATTCCTTATTTTTGCTTGTTTTTTCAAAATGTTGATTTAACGGGCTTTGAGAAGGTTTTTAGAAAAGATTCAGTAAAAAAATAGAAAAATTTTAAAGAAAATTTCAAAAGGTATTGACATTACCCCCCGATTAGTTTATAGTTGATATAACAATACATGAAAGCGCAAACTTTTTCGTTTTTAGGGGAGGAAGAATGGCGAGATTTGAAATTAAAGATGATTTCTATCTGGATGGAAAACCATTCAAGATTTTGTCCGGTGCCATTCACTATTTTAGAGTTCCTGCGGAAGATTGGCATCATTCATTGTATAACCTCAAGGCTTTAGGTTTTAACACAGTTGAGACGTATGTTCCTTGGAACATGCATGAACCTGCTGAAGGAGAGTTTAACTTTGAAGGAAATCTTGATTTAGAGAAATTTCTTCAAACTGCACAAGATCTGGGCTTATACGCAATTGTACGTCCTTCTCCATTTATCTGTGCAGAGTGGGAATTCGGTGGTTTACCTGCATGGCTCTTGACCAAGGATATGAGAATTCGATCGTCTGATCCAGCTTTCATTGAAATGGTTGGCCACTACTATGATCAGTTGCTTCCACGTCTAGTTCCGAGATTATTGGAAAACGGTGGGAACATTCTCAT
Organism: Streptococcus sp. V728; assembly: GCF_052077995.1. Classification (NCBI taxonomy): domain Bacteria; kingdom Bacillati; phylum Bacillota; class Bacilli; order Lactobacillales; family Streptococcaceae; genus Streptococcus; species Streptococcus sp. V728. Next base: position 182,695 of record NZ_JBQJJH010000003.1, read on the forward strand.
GATGCAAGTCGAAAATGAGTATGGCTCATATGGTGAAGACAAGACCTACTTGAGGGAAATTCGACGTTTGATAGAAGAACGAGCAGTTACTTGTCCGCTTTTCACATCAGATGGTCCATGGCGAGCAACTCTTAAGGCAGGTACCTTAATTGAGGATGATCTCTTTGTGACTGGGAACTTTGGTTCCAAAGCTACTTATAATTTTTCACAGATGCAAGAATTCTTAGATGAGTATGGCAAGAAATGGCCACTCATGTGTATGGAATTCTGGGATGGCTGGTTTAATCGTTGGAAAGAACCTATCATCAAGCGTGACCCAGAAGAATTAGCAGAAGCAGTTCGCGAGGTTTTGGAGCTAGGCTCTATCAACCTTTACATGTTCCACGGTGGAACAAACTTTGGTTTTATGAATGGTTGCTCAGCTCGAGGAACGATTGATTTACCACAAGTAACTTCTTATGATTATGACGGTCTTTTAGACGAAGCTGGAAATCCAACTGCTAAATATTTCGCAGTGAAAGAGATGATGGCGACTCACTATCCTGAGTATCTGCAATCTGAGCCACTTTACAAGGAAAGTATGGAAGTTGAAGCAATTCCGCTAGTCGAGAAGGTTTCTCTATTTGAAACCTTGGATGACCTATCAAGTCCGATTGAAAGTCTCTATCCAAAGAAAATGGAAGAACTTGGGCAAAGTTATGGCTACCTACTCTATCGTACAGAAGCTAGTTGGGATGCAGATGAAGAACGCATTCGAATTATTGATGGACGAGATAGAGCACAGCTCTTTGTAGATGGCAAGTGGATTGCTACTCAATACCAGACAGAAATCGGCGAAGATATCTTTTGTCAAGGAAAAAAGAAAGCGCTCTCCAACATTGATATACTCATTGAAAATATGGGACGTGTCAACTATGGGCACAAATTCTTAGCTGATACCCAGCGAAAAGGAATTCGCACAGGTGTTTGTAAAGATTTGCATTTCTTGCTCAACTGGAAACAATATCCGCTTCCGCTTGATAATCCTGAGAAGATTGATTTTTCAAAAGAATGGACAGAAGGGCAACCTGCCTTTTACGCCTATGACTTTGAAGTTGAGGCGCCAAAGGATACCTACCTAGACTTATCTGAGTTTGGGAAAGGGATTGCTTATATCAATGGACATCATCTAGGTCGTTTCTGGAATGTCGGTCCAACCTTATCGCTTTATATTCCGCATAGCTATCTCAAGGAAGGTGCGAACCGCATCATTATCTTTGAAACAGAAGGGGAGTATAAGGGACACATACATTTAACTCGTAAACCTACACTCAAACACATAAAGGGGGAAAACTTATGACAATTGTAGGATGCCGTATCGATGGGCGCTTAATTCACGGACAAGTCGCAAACCTTTGGTCTGCTAAACTTAATGTTTCACGTATCATGGTCGTTGACAATGAAGTTGTGAACAACGACGTTGAAAAAAGTGGCTTGAAACTTGCAACACCACCAGGTGTAAAACTTAGTATTTTGCCAGTTGATAAAGCAGCAGCGAATATCCTTGCTGGTAAATATGATAGCCAACGTCTCTTGATTGTAGCACGCAAACCTGATCGTTTTCTTGGTTTGGTTGAAGCAGGCGTGCCACTTGAAACAGTCAATGTCGGCAACATGTCTCAAACACCAGAAACTCGTGCTATCACACGTTCTATCAACGTTGTAGATAAAGACGTGGAAGATTTCCACAAATTGGCGGAAAAAGGTGTTAAACTTACTGCTCAAATGGTTCCAAATGATCCAGTTTCAGACTTTTTGAGCTTATTAAAATAGGAAAAATTTTTAGGAGGTCATTGTTATGATACAATGGTGGCAAATTTTACTTCTCACTTTGTACTCAGCTTATCAAATCTGTGATGAGTTGACGATCGTTTCTTCTGCAGGTTCGCCTGTATTCGCTGGTTTCATTACTGGTTTAGTCATGGGAGATTTGACAACTGGTTTGTTTATCGGTGGTAGCTTGCAGTTGTTCGTACTTGGGGTAGGTACCTTCGGTGGTGCTTCTCGTATCGACGCAACTTCTGGTGCGGTTCTTGCGACTGCTTTCTCAGTTTCACAAGGTATCGAAACAGACCTTGCGATCACTACAATCGCTGTACCAGTAGCAGCACTTTTGACTTACTTCGACGTACTTGGTCGTATGACTACAACATTCTTTGCACACCGTATTGATGCTGCGATCGAACGCTTTGACTATAAAGGAATCGAACGCAACTATCTTCTTGGTGCAGTTCCTTGGGCTCTATCTCGTGCCCTTCCAGTATTCTTCGCCCTTGCTTTCGGTGGAGAATTCGTACAAGGTGTTGTAAACCTTGTTAAAGAATACCAATGGGTTGCAGACGGTTTGACTCTTGCAGGTCGTATGCTTCCAGGTCTTGGATTCGCTATCTTGCTTCGTTACCTTCCAGTTAAACGTAACCTTCACTACCTTGCTATGGGATTTGGTTTGACAGCTATGTTGACTGTACTTTACTCAAACGTAACAAGTCTTGGTGGAGCAGTTGCTGGAATCATTGGCACTCTTCCTGCTGAAGTTGCTGAAAAAATTGGCTTTGTTAACAACTTCAAAGGATTGTCTATGATCGGTATCTCTATCGTGGGTATCTTCCTTGCAGTTGTTCACTTCAAGAACAGCCAAAAAGTTGCTGTAGCAGCACCTTCTACACCATCAGAAAGTGGGGAAATTGAAGATGACGAATTCTAATTACAAATTAACAAAAGAAGATTTTAATCAAATTAACAAACGTAGCTTGTTCACTTTCCAATTAGGTTGGAACTACGAGCGTATGCAAGCATCAGGTTACCTTTACATGATCTTGCCACAATTGCGTAAAATGTATGGAGATGGAACTCCTGAGTTGAAAGAAATGATGAAAGTTCATACTCAATTCTTCAACACTTCACCATTCTTCCACACTATCATCGCTGGTTTCGACCTTGCGATGGAAGAAAAAGATGGCGTTGGCTCTAAAGATGCGGTTAACGGTATCAAGACTGGTTTGATGGGACCATTCGCTCCTCTTGGAGATACAATCTTTGGTTCACTTGTACCTGCTATCATGGGATCTATCGCTGCAACAATGGCTATCGCTGGTCAACCTTGGGGTATCTTCCTTTGGATCGCAGTTGCAGTAGCGTATGACATCTTCCGTTGGAAACAGTTGGAATTTGCATACAAAGAAGGGGTTAACCTTATCAACAACATGCAAAGTACTTTGACAGCTTTGATTGAAGCTGCATCTGTACTTGGTGTATTCATGATGGGTGCTCTTGTAGCAACAATGATCAACTTTGAAATTTCATACAAATTGCCAATCGGTGAAAAGATGATTGACTTCCAAGACATCTTGAACTCAATCTTCCCACGTTTGCTTCCAGCAATCTTCACTGCATTCATCTTCTGGTTGCTTGGTAAGAAAGGTATGAACTCTACAAAAGCTATCGGTATCATTATCGTGCTTGCCTTGGCTCTTTCTGCCTTTGGTAAATTTGCACTTGGAATGGGCGCATAATTTATGACTAAATCATTGATTTTAGTGAGTCACGGTCGTTTCTGTGAAGAACTTAAAGGTAGCACAGAAATGATTATGGGACCACAAGAAAACATTCATGCGGTAGCTCTTCTTCCAGAAGATGGACCAGAAGAATTTGCTGCGAAATTTGAAGCTGCTGTTGAAGGTTTGAATGATTTCCTAGTCTTTGCAGATCTTCTTGGTGGAACACCATGTAACGTGGTGAGCCGTTTGATTATGGAAGGTCGCGACATTGAACTTTATGCAGGGATGAACCTTCCAATGGTCATTGAGTTTATCAATGCAAGCCTAACAGGCATGGATGCGGACTATAAGAGTCGTGCTTCAGAAAGCATTGTGAAAGTTAATGATTTATTAGCTAGCTTCGATGACGATGAAGATGAATAAGATGTCATAAACCATCTTATAGAGAATATACATGGGAATGGGAGCAGCTCCCATTCCCATGTTTTCAATCAAGAAATAATATTAGATTAGAGGTTTTCAATGCTAGATTATACAAAAGAAGATTTGCTTGAGTTGGGAGCAGAGATTACTACACGAGAAATTTATCAACAACCAGATGTTTGGAAGGAAGCTTTTGAATCTTATCAAGCCCGCCGTGATGAAATTGCAGCCTTTTTGCAAGGAATTGCAGATAAACATGACTACATCAAGGTTATCCTGACTGGTGCTGGGACTTCAGCTTATGTAGGTGATACCTTGGTTCCATACTTTAAGGAAGTCTATGACGAACGTAAATGGAATTTCAACTCCATTGCGACAACAGATATTGTTGCCAATCCACAAACCTATTTGAAAAAAGATGTAGTGACTGTTTTGGTATCATTCGCTCGTAGCGGGAACTCACCTGAGAGTGTGGCAACAGTTGACTTGGCCAAGGCTTTGGTTGATGATCTTTATCAAGTAACAATCACATGTGCGGCTGAAGGGAAATTAGCACTTCAAGCCCACGGTGATGACCGCAACCTCTTGCTTTTGCAACCAGCGGCTTCTAACGATGCTGGATTTGCCATGACTTCTAGTTTTACCTCTATGATGTTGACAGCTCTCTTGGTCTTTGACCCAACTGAATTTGCTGTTAAGGCTGAACGTTTTGAAGTGCTAACTAGTCTTGCTCGTAAGGTTCTTGACAATGTGGCAGATGTGAAAGAATTGGTTGACTTAGACTTTAATCGAGTGATTTACTTAGGTGCAGGTCCATTCTTCGGACTTGCTCACGAAGCCCAGCTTAAAATTTTGGAATTGACTGCTGGTCAAGTTGCGACTATGTATGAAAGCCCAGTTGGCTTCCGTCACGGGCCAAAATCTCTTATCAATGAAGATACTGTTGTTTTAGTCTTTGGTTCTACAACAGATTATACTCGTCAGTATGATTTAGACTTGGTTCGTGAAGTTGCTGGTGACAAAATTGCTCGTCGCGTTGTTCTCTTGAGTGATCAAGCCTTTGGTCTTGAAAACGTTAAGGAAGTAGCACTTGGCTGTGGTGGAGTTTTGAATGACGTTTACCGTGTATTCCCTTATATTGTTTATGGTCAATTATTTGCCCTTTTGACTTCGCTTAAGGTTGGAAATAGACCTGATACACCATCACCTACAGGTACAGTCAACCGTGTTGTTCAAGGTGTCATTATTCACGAATTTAAACAGTAAGGAGAGAAGAATGAAAGCATACACAGAACGTGTATTTGGAAAAGTGGATGGTAAGGATGTCCTAGCCTATCGCTTTGAAACAGAAGCAGGCTACCAACTAGAAGTCATGACCTATGGTGCAACGATTCTACGCTATGTAACTCCTGATAAGGCTGGTAATTTTGCCAATGTTATCCTAGGCTTTGATGATTTTGACAGCTATGTAGGTAACAGTCCTAAACATGGAGCGAGTGTAGGTCCAGTTGCAGGTCGTATCGCAGGTGCGACATTCGAATTGAATGGGAAAACCTATGAACTCGAAGTCAACAACGCTAGCAACTGTAACCACAGCGGTTCGACAGGTTGGGATTCTAGTTTGTTTGAATTGGTTGAAGTCAGCGACCATGGTTTGACTCTTTACACAGAAAGAACAGACGGTACAGGAGGTTTCCCTGGAAATCTTAAAATCTGGATCAGCTACCACTTGGAAGAAAATGGTGCTTACGAAGTTAGTTACAAGGTGACGACGGACCAGGATACCTTGGTCAATCCGACCAACCATAGTTACTTTAACTTGTCTGGGGATTTCACTCAGACGGTTGACCGCCATGTTTTCCAGCTGAATACAGAAGGCATCTACCCAATCGCTCCTGACGGTGTGCCAGCTAAAACTCCAGATGCTAATCGTGACGTGGTTAAGCATATCTACAATGGTGCCTTGTTGAAAGATATCTTTGCAGACGAAGATGAGCAGATTCAACTCGTATCTGGATTGGACCATCCATTTGCTCTTCCTGTAGGACATGATAATGCTGGTTTCCTCTATGACCAAGGATCAGGTCGCTTCCTGCTTTTTAAAACAGAAGCTCCTTGCTTTGTAGTCTACACAGCTAACTTTGTGGATGAGAGTGTCATCATCGCTGGTCAACCAATGATTCAACATAATGGGATTGCTCTTGAGGCGCAAGCTTTACCAGATGCTATTCATAGTGATCTTAAAGATCAAGTCATCCTCAAAGCAGGTGAAACTTTCACAAGCAAAACACGTTACGAAATTGTCGTTAAATAAAAAAATTCTCTGGAATCATAGGATTTCAGAGAATTTTTTTATTATTCTTCATCTTCATCTGGTGTGAGAATCATCGGGATGATGATTGGTTCACGTTCAGTGTTTTCGTATAGGAATGGTCGAATAGCGTTGACAATGGCACCATTGACAGACTGAATGCTGGCATCTTTGTTTTTCAATGCGATACGAATAGCGTTGAAAAGGATACGTTGACTTTGACGAATCAAGTCACCAGACTCGCGCATGTAGACAAATCCACGGCTGAGGATATCTGGACCTGAAATAATCATTTGAGACTTGAAGTCAACGGTTGCGACAGCAAGGACGACACCATCTTCGGATAGATCGCGACGATCTTTTAGGACTGCTGCACCGATTTCACCGATACGATTACCATCGACGTAGATATCCTGAGCATTGAAATGACCTGCGATACGAGCAGAGTTTGCGGTGAGGGCAAGCACATCACCATTGCTCATGATAAAGATATTGTCCTTCTCTACTCCAGTATCTACAGCTAGTCCAGCATGAACTTTCTGCATACGATACTCACCGTGAACAGGCATGAAGTATTTTGGTTTAATGAGGCGGAGCATGAGTTTTTGTTCTTGCTGACCACCGTGTCCAGAGGTATGGATGTTATTAACCTTACCATGGATTACTTCAACACCAGCTTCAGAAATGATGTTAATCAATTTGTTAACGCTAGTGGTATTTCCTGGAATTGGGCTAGATGAGAAGATAACGGTATCACCAGGTTGGAGTTGTACCTGACGGTGGGTTCCGTTAGCGATACGAGAGAGAGCCGCCATAGGTTCACCCTGGCTACCTGTACAGAGGATAAGAATCTCACTCGCAGGGTAGTCTTTAATTTCATTTGGCTCGATGAAGGTCCCCTTAGGAGCCTTGATGTAGCCAAGTTCAATCCCATTGACAATGGCTTTCTCCATAGAACGCCCAAAGACAGCGATTTTACGACCAGTCTTAACAGCAGCTTCTGTTGCTTGTTGGAGACGGAAGATATTTGAGGCAAAGGATGCAAAGATGATCCGTCCTTCGATACCTTGGATAATCTTCATGATAGACTGGCCAACGACTTTTTCAGAGTTTGTAAAGGTTGGGACTTCAGCATTTGTCGAGTCAGAGAGAAGACAAAGTACTCCGTCCTCGCCTAAAGCTGCCATACGGTGCAAGTCTGCAGGTTCACCAACTGGTGTAAAGTCAAACTTGAAGTCACCCGTACAAACGATTTTCCCTTGAGGTGTGTGAATAACGATACCCAAAGGCTCTGGAATCGAGTGGGTTGTTCTAAAGAAGGTTGCCTTAAGATTTTTAAAGGTCAACTCAGTGTTGTGGTTGATTTCGTGAAGTGTAGCGTTGCGCAAAAGTCCGTGCTCTTCGAGTTTGCCACGGATCAAGGCAAGAGCTAGAGGTCCTGCATAGATAGGGATATTTGCTTGCTTGAGCAAGAACGGAATCCCTCCGATATGGTCCTCGTGTCCGTGGGTAATCAAGAGAGCCTTGACGCGGTCGATATTTTCGACAATGTAAGAGTAATCAGGGATAACGTAGTCGATACCAAGAAGGTCATCCTCAGGGAATTTAATCCCTGCATCAACGATGATGATTTCGTCTTGGTATTCGATTCCGTATGTGTTTTTACCGATTTCTCCTAGACCACCAATGGCAAAAACGCCCACTTCTTCTGGTTTAAGAGTATAGGCCATATTAGAACTCCGTAATTTCGAAAGCGCCAGTTTCTTTTTCGTAGTCTAGCAATTTGTCTGACAAGAGCTCGATATATTCTACGTTATATTCTGGGCGGTTTTTTTCAACAAGTTCACGGGCAATAATGCGTCCTTCAAGTTCTGAACTAGCATCGATGTCTAAGTAAAGTGAGCGTGTTGTTTCACGACGTGGGCTACGGTCTTTAGTTTCTTGATAAAAAACTTTGTAAATCATGTGTTTCCTTTCTGTTTTCAGGTCAGCGGTATTCAAAAAATTACCAGCTTGAAGCTGTTTGTTTCCATTTCATTTTCTGTCTGGATTGACCTTGATTCGTTACAATTATCTCAATTATAACATAAAAAGGGGAATTAGTAAAAGCAGGAAACATGAAAGTAAGGAGCTTGAAATGCGTTTCATTTTACCTTGTCTAAGTATTTGAAGACTTTGGAATCAAGTGCTATAATAAAGTTAGAAAAGAGGTTTTCCTTATGAAGGAGGGCAGGATATGTTTCAACTAGCTATTGTCATTCGTCTTCTGGCCTTTACGGTATTTGTTGCCTGTGTTTACGGAGGAAATGTTTTGTATACTCGGCTAGAGTATCGGAAAGCCAAACTCATATGGAAGATTGGCTTCGTGACTCTGTATTCGTTTTTCCTTCTTTTGGTGACCTATGTGGTCTGGCTTGTGTTTTACTTCGGTTTGAATGCTTAGGCGATTGTCCTGTCTGTTTGGCAGGACAATTTTGTTTCGGGGCAAAGAAAATTCCCATGCGGGGGCTTTTGTAGTATAATAGTAAACAGACAAAAAGATAGGAATGTGTTATGAAAGTATTAGCATTTGATACGTCTAGCAAGGCTCTGTCTCTAGCCATTTTAGAGGACAAGCAGCTTCTTGCCGAGACCACAATTAATATCAAGAAAAATCACAGTATTACCCTTATGCCAGCCATCGATTTTTTGATGACCTGTCTAGATTTGACACCAAAGGACTTGGATAGAATCGTTGTGGCAGAGGGGCCTGGTAGTTATACTGGCTTGCGAATCGCAGTAGCAACTGCCAAGACCTTGGCACATACCCTGAACATTGAGTTGGTGGGGATGTCTAGTCTTTTAGCTCTAGTACCAAGCCAGCAGGAAGGTCTGGTGGTCCCTCTGATGGATGCACGTCGTAACAATGTTTATGCAGGTTTTTATGAAAATGCCCAACATGTCCTTCCCGAAGCCCACTTGTCTTTTGCGGAAGTTTTAGAGCAAGTCAAGGATGCTGAACAAGTCACTTTTGTCGGAGAAGTGGGAGCCTTTGCTGAGCAAATCCAAGAGCGTTTACCACAGGCTAACTATCAGGAAACCTTACCAAATGCAGCGAATCTAGCTCTCTGGGCTTGGGACAAGGAAGTCGACTCTTTGCACGATTTTGTACCAAACTATCTCAAACGTGTCGAAGCTGAGGAAAATTGGCTCAAAAATCACACTGAGTCTGGCGAATCTTACATCAAACGCCTATGATTGAAATCAAACGAATCCAACAGCAACCTGACTTGGTACAGGCAATTTACGCTGTCATGACGGATGTTTACACAGTTAGCCCTTGGAACTTGGAACAAATCCAAGCAGACCTATCTCAAGATCAGACCTGGTATGCTCTTGCTTTTGATGGGGTAGAAGTGATTGGTTTTCTAGCAGTTCAGGAGAATTTTTTTGAAGCAGAAGTCCTGCAAATCGCTGTCAAAAAAGCCTATCAAGGACAGGGGATAGCATCAGACTTGTTTGCAACTTTACCGACGGACAAGGAGATTTTCCTCGAAGTCAGAAAGTCAAATCAACGAGCACAAGCATTTTACAAGAAAGAAAAAATGGCGGTCATCGCTGAGAGAAAGGCCTACTACCATGATCCAGTTGAGGACGCCATTATCATGAAGAGAGAAATAGATGAAGGATAGATATATTTTAGCATTTGAGACATCCTGTGATGAGACCAGTGTCGCCGTCTTAAAAAACGACGATGAGCTCTTGTCCAACGTCATTGCTAGTCAAATTGAAAGTCACAAGCGCTTTGGTGGTGTAGTGCCAGAAGTCGCCAGTCGTCACCATGTCGAAGTTATCACAGCTTGTATCGAGGAAACTCTAGCAGAAGCAGGGATTGCCGAAGAGGACGTGACAGCTGTTGCCGTTACCTATGGACCAGGCTTGGTCGGAGCCTTGCTAGTTGGCTTGTCAGCTGCTAAGGCCTTTGCTTGGGCACATGGACTTCCTTTGATTCCTGTGAACCACATGGCTGGTCACCTCATGGCGGCTCAAAGTGTGGAACCCTTGGAGTTTCCTTTGCTAGCCCTTCTAGTCAGCGGTGGACACACAGAGTTGGTCTATGTTTCTGAAGCTGGTGATTATAAGATTGTTGGAGAAACGCGTGATGATGCGGTTGGCGAGGCCTATGACAAGGTCGGTCGTGTCATGGGCTTGACCTATCCAGCAGGTCGGGAGATTGACGAGTTAGCCCACCAAGGTCAGGATATTTATAACTTCCCTCGTGCCATGATTAAGGAGGATAATCTGGAGTTTTCATTCTCAGGTTTGAAGTCTGCTTTTATCAATCTGCACCACAATGCCGAGCAAAAGGGAGAAAGCTTATCCAAGGAAGACCTATCTGCTTCCTTCCAAGCAGCAGTCATGGATATTCTCATGGCAAAAACCAAGAAAGCTTTAGAGAAATACCCTGTTAAAACCCTAGTCGTGGCTGGTGGTGTAGCTGCCAACAAAGGCCTGAGAGAACGCCTAGCAGCCGAAATCACCGACGTCAAGGTTATCATTCCACCTCTGCGACTTTGCGGAGATAATGCGGGAATGATTGCTTATGCTAGCGTTAGCGAGTGGAACAAAGAAAATTTTGCAGGCTTGGAGCTAAATGCCAAACCTAGCCTGGCTTTTGATACCATGGAATAAAGAGTTAGCCTAGGGTTAGCTCTTTTATCTTGGACAAATGCCCGAGTTTTTTAGTATAGTAGAAATATGAGATTTAAAAAAACAATGAGTGTTGTGCTTGCTCTTGGAGCTTTATTGCTCTGTATGTCAGCTTGCCAGCATATTCCAAAGATACAATTGATTCTATTTGAGTCACTGTCATTCAATATGCCCCTCAAATCTCTTGAAAAAGTGTTTGGAGAAGCTGATGAAGTGATAGAAGAAACGGGAACCGCCTTTCGGGACACTTGGCATGCAAGGGATCCTTATTTCTATAAAACAGGCCGGCTTTTCTATCATTACGAAAATATTGCATTGAATGGTTATACAGGTCGAGCGGATTTCACATTTTCAAAATCACATCGCTTGGAAGAAGTGACAGTTCATATTCCTGTAGCTTCAAAAATGGAGCAACAAGTAGCGCTCTACAATTTATCCCAGACTATAAAAAAAGAAATTGAAGCTCTTCCGACTTTCCAATCTGTAACTACCGAGACAGTAGGACTATACGACGACGGTTATCGCTATAAAGTCAAATTGAAAGGAGAAAGGAGAGAGCTCTGGGTTGATGTCTACCCGATAGAAGATGAATATACTGAAAAAAATGAAGGTTATAAGTATAGAATTCGAATTGATCAATTTCTCATGTATCCATAATGAACCATACTGTTCAGGGTCTGATACTTGCTATTAGTTTCAAATTCCAGACTGTTTTCTCCTCTTTGAATGTGTTATAATAATTTTTGCTGTGACTGTCTGGAAAGCAGTTGATGAAGGAATGAATAGTGAGGAGGTTTATGAAAGAAAAAGGATTTTGGGATGGTGTGCAGGCTGCGGTGCCAACGGCTCTGGGCTATGTTAGCATTGGTCTTGCTTGTGGCATTATCGGTTCCCCTTATGTAACCCCTGTAGAGATGGGCTTGATGAGCCTCTTTGTCTATGCTGGGAGTGCTCAGTTTGCCATGATAGCCTTGATAGCAGTTCAAGCCCCTGTGGCAGCCATTGCTATGACGGTCTTTTTGATTAATCTGCGTCTCTTCTTGCTGAGTTTGCATGCGTCGACCTATTTCCGTCATACTAGCTTATGGCATAATATCGGAATGTCCAGCCTCTTGACCGATGAGACCTATGGCGTTTTGATGGGCGAGTTGGTGCATACGGATAAGGTCAATCCTATGTGGATGCACGGGAACAACCTTAACAGCTATGTAGCTTGGTTTGTCGGAACTGTTGTCGGAACTGCTCTAGGTGGACTTCTACCAAATCCAGAAATTTTTGGCTTAGATTTTGCCCTAGTGGGGATGTTTATTGGAATTTTTACTTCCCAGTTTCAGATTATGCAAAAACGGATTCCTTTGCGCAATCTCTTCATCATTCTGGGAGTTGTTGCTGTTTCCTTTTTTGTAATCTTGACAGTAGTGTCTCAGTCGCTAGCTGTTCTGTTTGCGACCTTGCTAGGTTGTACCATGGGGGTGGTCTTGGATGGTCAGTAAGTATATTTTATTAGCAATTGTCTTTTCTGGCTTGGTGACTTGGATTCCAAGAATGATTCCTTTTATTCTAGCCAAGTACAAGGGTTTGCCGCCTATCGTAGAGCGCTTTTTGAAATTTCTACCAGTTTCTATTATCTTTGCCTTGATTCTTTCAAGTGTGGTGACAGGAAAAGTTGGAAGCCTTCCGCAGATAAAGTGGTTAGACTTTTTAGCAGTCTTTCCAACGGCTTTTGTAGCCTTTCGTTACCGCAATCTGGTTGGGACTGTTCTCTTTGGAGTAGTCTTGATAGCAGTCCTACGTTTGGTCTTTTAATCAGCCATAAAGAAAACCTATCACAAATATAGAAATCATATAATAGCGTAATTCCTTTTTTTCTGTTAAGATAAGATTGTATTCTATTTTGGAGGAAATATCATGAAAAAAATCGTTAAATATTCATCACTTGCTGCCCTAGGGCTTGTAGCCGCAGGTGTATTGGCAGCTTGCTCAGGCGGTGAAAAGAAAGATGCTGCATCTGGTGAAGCAACATCTAGTAAAAAAGAAATTATCGTTGTAACCAATGCTACACCAAAACCATTCAACTATGAAGAAAATGGCGAATTGACTGGTTACGAGATTGAAGTGGTTCGCGCTATCTTTAAAGATTCTGACAAGTATACTGTCAAGTTTGAGAAGACAGAGTGGTCAGGTGTTTTTGCAGGACTTGATGCTGATCGTTACCAAATGGCTGTTAGCAACATCAGCTACACTAAAGAACGTGCTGAAAAATACCTTTATGCAGCTCCAACTGCTAAAAACCCTAACGTTCTTGTAGTGAAAAAAGATGACTCTAGCATCAAATCGTTTGATGATATCGGTGGAAAATCAACAGAAGTTGTTCAAGGAACAACATCTGCTAAACAGCTAGAAGACTACAACAAACAACACTCAGATAACCCAACTATCCTTAACTACGTTAAAGGGGACTTCCAACAAATCATGGTACGTTTGAGTGATGGCCGATTTGACTACAAGATTTTTGATAAAATCGGTGTAGAGACAGTCATCAAGGACCAAGGTTTGGATAACTTGAAAGTTATCGAACTTCCAAGCGACCAACAACCTTACGTATACCCACTTCTTGCCAAAGGTCAAGATGAGTTGAAGGCATTTGTGGACAAACGCATCCAAGAATTATATAAAGATGGAACCCTTGAAAAGCTATCTCAACAGTTCTTTGGCGGTTCTTATCTGCCAGCAGAAGCTGATATTAAATAAATTTTTAAATCATCCATTCTCTGGTAGATGGATGATTTTCCATTCTGTAGGTATATAGTTTCAAACTATAGGTCTTCCTATCTATTAACAATTTGCGAAATCAAATAAAGTATGAGATACTATTACGGTATTATTTTTAAAGGAGAAAGAATCATGAAAATCAAAAAATGGTTAGGCGTAGCAGCTATCGCTACAGTAGCAGGTCTTACACTTGTAGCTTGCGGAAATTCAGACAAGAAAGCAGACAATGCAACTACAGTTAAAATTGCGACTGTTAACCGTAGTGGATCAGAAGAAGCACGTTGGGATAAAGTCCAAGAATTGCTTGAAAAAGACGGCATTAAATTAGAATTCACAGAGTTTACAGATTACTCACAGCCAAACAAGGCAACTGCTGATGGTGAAGTAGACTTGAACGCTTTCCAACACTACAACTTCTTGAATAACTGGAACAAAGAAAACGGAAAAGATCTTGTAGCGATTGCAGATACTTATATCTCACCAATCCGCCTTTACTCAGGTAAAAACGGAGAAGAAAACAAGTACACTAAAGTGGAAGAAATCCCAGATAAGGGTGAAATCGCAATTCCAAACGATGCTACTAACGAAAGCCGTGCCCTTTACCTTCTTCAATCAGCTGGTTTGATCAAGTTAGATGTTTCAGGAACTGCACTTGCTACAATCGCAAACATCACAGAAAATCCAAAGAACTTGAAAATCACTGAATTGGACGCTAGCCAAACGGCTCGTTCATTGACATCAGTTGATGCAGCTGTTGTTAACAACACTTTTGTTACAGAAGCAAAATTGGACTACAAGAAAGCACTCTTTAAAGAGCAAGCTGACGAAAACTCAAAACAATGGTACAACATCATCGTTACGAAAAAAGATTGGGAATCATCGCCTAAAGCTAAAGCAATCAAGAAAATTATCGCTGCTTACCACACTGATGAAGTGAAAAAAGTTATCGAAGAAACTTCAGACGGCTTGGATCAACCAGTTTGGTAATAAATACAGGGAGGTGGGAGAGATATTTTCCACCTCTTACTTTTGTATAGAGCTTAAAACAAACGAAATCCACTTGTATTGATTCTGAAAGTACAAGTCTTAGTAGAAAGGTAGAGAGAAAATGGTTTTTCCTAGCCAAGAAGAACAAATTGAAAAGTTTGAAAAGGATCATGTAGCACAACATTATTTTGAAGTTTTGCGTACCTTGATTTCTAAAAAATCAGTCTTTGCCCAACAAGTCGGACTGAAAGAGGTGGCTCGTTATCTAGGTGAGATTTTTAAACGTGTTGGCGCAGAAGTTGAGATTGACGAGAGCTATACGGCGCCTTTTGTCATGGCACATTTCAAAAGTTCACGACCAAATGCCAAGACTATCATTTTCTACAACCACTATGACACAGTACCAGCGGATAGTGACCAGATCTGGACAGAGGATCCTTTTACACTCTCTGTGCGTGATGGCATTATGTATGGACGCGGGATTGATGATGACAAGGGGCATATCACTGCTCGCTTGAGCGCTCTGAGAAAATACATGCAACATCATGATGACCTTCCAGTCAATATCAGCTTCATCATGGAAGGCGCCGAAGAATCTGCCTCTATGGACTTGGATAAATATTTAGAAAAACATGCGGACAAGCTTCGTGGTGCAGATTTGTTGGTCTGGGAACAAGGAACTAAAAATGCTTTGGAACAGCTAGAAATCTCTGGTGGGAACAAGGGGATTGTGACCTTTGATGCCAAGGTTAAGAGTGCCGATGTGGATATCCACTCGAGCTATGGCGGAATTGTAGAGTCAGCTCCTTGGTATCTCATTCAAGCCTTGAACAGTTTACGAGCTACGGATGGGCGTATCTTGGTAGAAGGTTTGTACGATCATGTGCAGGAGGCCAATGAACGTGAGTTAGCCTTGATTGAAACCTATGCACAACGAAATCCAGAGGAAATCAGCCAGATTTATGGTTTGGAATTACCACTTTTACAAGAGGAACGTCCCGCCTTTCTAAAACGTTTCTTCTTTGAACCAGCTCTCAATATCGAAGGGATCCAGTCAGGATATCAAGGGCAAGGAGTCAAAACAATCTTGCCAGCAGAAGCTAGAGCCAAACTAGAAGTTCGTTTGGTTCCTGGCTTAGAACCACATGATGTTTTGGAGAAAATCCGAAAACAACTAGACAAAAACGGCTTTGATAAGGTAGAATTGTACTATACTTTGGGTGAGATGAGTTATCGAAGTGATATGAGTGCACCATCTATTCTCAATGTTATTGAGCTGGCCAAGAAATTCTATCCACAGGGCGTATCGGTCTTGCCGACAACGGCTGGGACAGGTCCTATGCATACAGTCTTTGATGCCTTAGAAGTACCCATGGTTGCCTTTGGTCTAGGAAATGCTAATAGCCGAGACCATGGTGGAGACGAAAATGTGCGAATCGCCGATTATTACACCCATATTGAATTAGTAGAGGAGCTGATTAGAAGCTATGAGTAGAGATATTATCAAATTAGATCAGATCGATGTGACTTTTCACCAAAAGAAAAGAACCATCACAGCGGTCAAGGATGTAACCATTCACATCCAAGAAGGGGATATCTACGGAATCGTTGGATATTCTGGAGCAGGGAAATCAACCCTAGTTCGTGTTATTAACCTCTTGCAAAAACCATCTGCAGGTCGAATTACTGTAGATAATGATGTAATTTTTGATGGCAAGGTTACCTTAACTGCTGAGCAATTACGCCATAAACGTCAAGATATCGGGATGATTTTCCAACACTTTAACCTAATGAGCCAGAAAACAGCAGAGGAAAACGTAGCCTTTGCCCTCAAACACTCTGGGCTCAGCAAGGAAGAAAAGAAGGCTAAAGTAGCTAAGTTGTTGGATTTGGTTGGTCTTGCAGATCGTGCCGAAAACTATCCTTCACAATTATCTGGAGGCCAAAAACAACGTGTGGCTATTGCGCGTGCCTTGGCAAATGATCCAAAAATTTTGATTTCGGACGAGTCGACTTCAGCTCTTGATCCAAAGACGACGAAACAAATCTTGTCGCTCTTGCAAGAATTGAACCGTAAACTAGGTTTGACGATTGTTTTGATTACACATGAGATGCAGATTGTCAAAGACATTGCTAACCGTGTGGCAGTGATGCAGGATGGGCGTCTGATTGAAGAAGGTAGCGTTCTTGAAATCTTCTCAAATCCTAAACAACCATTGACTCAGGACTTTATCTCAACTGCGACAGGTATCGATGAAGCTATGGTTAAGATTGAGAAGCAAGAAATTGTAGAGCATTTATCTGAAAACAGCATTTTGGTACAACTCAAATATGCAGGAGCCTCTACAGATGAGCCACTTTTGAATGAATTGTACAAGCACTACCAAGTAACAGCCAATATCCTATACGGGAATATTGAAATTTTGGATGGCACTCCTGTAGGGGAACTTGTGGTTGTTTTATCTGGAGAAAAAGAAGCGCTGGCGAACGCTCAAGATGCTATTCGTCAGGCTGGTGTGCAACTAAAAGTATTGAAGGGAGGACAGTAAGATGGCAGAGTTGATTCAAACATACTTACCAAACGTCTACAAGATGGGCTGGTTAGGTCAAGCAGGCTGGGGAACAGCTATTTATTTGACGCTTTATATGACAGTTTTTTCCTTTATCATTGGAGGATTCCTAGGACTAGTTGCAGGACTTTTCCTTGTCTTGACAGCTCCTGGTGGTGTCTTAGAAGATAAATTTGTCTTTTGGGTTTTGGATAAGATTACTTCAATCTTCCGTGCGGTTCCCTTTATCATTCTCTTGGCAGTCTTGTCGCCCTTCTCACATCTAATTGTAGGAACAAGTATTGGGCCGAATGCCGCTATTGTACCACTATCTTTTGCGGTGTTTGCTTTCTTCGCTCGTCAGGTTCAAGTAGTTTTATCAGAGCTTGATGGAGGTGTCATCGAGGCAGCTCAAGCTAGTGGAGCTACTTTCTGGGACATCGTAGGTGTTTACCTATCAGAAGGTCTACCAGACTTGATCCGTGTGACAACTGTGACCTTGATCTCACTAGTCGGTGAAACAGCTATGGCGGGAGCGGTCGGAGCAGGTGGTATCGGTAACGTAGCTATCGCTTATGGATTTAACCGTTTCAATCATGATGTGACAGTCCTTGCGACGCTTATCATTATCTTGATTATCTTTACAATTCAGTTCTTGGGCGACTTCTTGACCAAGAAATTAAGTCATAAATAAAAAAAGAGCCATTTGGCTCTTTTTTTATTATCTAACTTTTATGTGCCAACTTCTTACTAAGTGCTTGTCCAATAAGGGCACCAAGTAGAGCACCGATAAGGACGCTTGCTACAAAGAGAAGGATAGTGCCAGAGTTAGGTGCGACCATGACGCGGTCAATATAGTCCTGAGATTTGCCACGAGCTACAAGAGTTGCTATATAAGCCTGAGGAGTTAGCCACATCAGTAGGATAGGGCCAGTAGTACCAAATGCAAAGATTAGGAAGGAAAGAAGGTTTTTGATCTTATCTTTGTAGTGACCTAGATGAGCGATGCCATCCGCTGCAAGCCCGCAGATGATTCCTGGAAGAAAGGCTCCGGCACCATGCTTGCTCCCGAGGAAAAAGAGAGAGATAACGAGCCCAATCGTAGTAATCGCTCCAAAACGAGGCACTTTTGCTAAAAGGACCATATAGACGCTACCGCCCACAAGAGCAGAAAAGGCAGGGGCGTAAAACATATTTCCAGTGTGGTCGACAAGGTTTCCTAGTAGAACCCCCACTCCGATACAGAGAAAGTAGACAAGGGCAGCTATAAGGGTCGTTAAAATATTCTTTTTCATAAGTTCTCCTTCGTATATCTGATGGTTTTCATTGTATCATGCCTAGCTCAGATTGTAAATGCTGGCCGACATTTGCTATTTGTCCGTAAACTAGATGAAAAAGGAACAGACTAAAGCTATTTCTTTACTCCTCTGACTGTCCCAATCCTTTCATTTATGGTAAAATAGGACTATTAAGTTATAAAGAGGATTCCCTATGAAATTACAAAAACCAAAAGGAACGCAGGATATTTTACCTGCTGAGTCTGCCAAGTGGCAGTACGTTGAAGGCTTTGCGCGTGAAATCTTCAAACGCTACAACTACGCAGAAGTGCGTACCCCTATTTTTGAGCACTACGAAGTCATCAGTCGTTCTGTTGGGGACACAACCGATATCGTAACCAAGGAAATGTACGACTTTTACGACAAGGGTGACCGTCATATCACGCTACGTCCAGAAGGAACTGCTCCAGTCGTCCGTTCTTATGTGGAAAACAAACTCTTCGCACCAGAAGTGCAAAAGCCAAGCAAGTTCTACTACATGGGTCCAATGTTTCGCTATGAGCGTCCACAAGCAGGTCGCTTGCGCCAATTCCACCAGATTGGTGTGGAGTGCTTTGGATCAAGTAATCCAGCCACAGATGTGGAAACGATCGCTATGGCAGCTCACTTCTTGAAAGCAATCGGTGTTCAAGGTGTGAAACTACATCTTAACACTCTTGGAAATCCTGAAAGTCGTGCGGCTTACCGCCAAGCCTTAATTGACTACTTGACACCGCTCAAAGATAGCTTGTCTAAAGATAGCCAGCGTCGTTTGGAGGAAAACCCTCTTCGTGTCTTGGACTCGAAGGAAAAAGAAGACAAGGTGGCAGTGGAGAATGCACCATCTATCTTGGATTACCTCGATGAAGAAAGCCAAGCCCACTTTGATGCTGTTCGTCAAATGTTGAAAAATCTTGGAGTAGACTATATCATCGATACCAACATGGTGCGTGGTTTGGACTACTACAACCACACGATTTTTGAGTTTATCACAGAGATTGAAGGCAATGAATTAACAGTCTGTGCAGGTGGTCGTTATGATGGTTTGGTTGCTTACTTTGGTGGCCCTGAAACTGCTGGTTTTGGATTTGGACTTGGTGTGGAGCGTCTCCTTCTGGTCCTTGAAAAACAAGGTGTGGCACTGCCTATCGAAAACGCTCTAGATGTCTATATTGCTGTTCTTGGTGAAGAAGCAAATATAAAGGCTTTAGAGTTGGTACAAGATATTCGCCAACAAGGATTTAAGGCAGAGCGAGATTATCTCAACCGTAAACTCAAAGCCCAGTTCAAGTCAGCCGATGTCTTTGGAGCTAAGACCCTTATCACCTTAGGAGAGAGCGAAGTCGAAAGCGGACAAGCGACGGTCAAGAACAACCAAACTCGAGAAGAAGTAGAAGTTTCTCTTGATACCATCGGTCAGAATTTCAAAGAAGTCTTTGAAAAACTAGGATTTTAACAGTAAAAGTAAAGTCGGGAAGCAGGTCCCGGCTTTTTTATACTTATCATGTATCACTTTATAAGGAAGCCGATTATTAAAACTGATATTTTTAAAAATAGTCAGGAAAATGCTGATAATTTTGGATAAAAAGGGATGACATTATTCAAAAATATTGTAAACGGATACAAAAGTGCTATGATATATCTAAGTAAGAAAAGGAGTCGATTATGCAGAACTTTAAAAAGAATGCGATACGTATGTTTGGATTTGTGGGTATACTTGTCTTATCTTTGACGGTGCTTACGACGGTGTTTGCAGCAGATGTTATAGATTACACAAATAAAACAACGATCACTGTTGACGGTCAGCCGTTAACAGCAGATACCAAAATCAGCACTGGTAAAGCTTTAGAAGCAACAAATAACACTTCTTTCCCAGACACTCAACAAATTAATGAAGGAGATGTGCTTGTACTTGACCTTCCAAAAGAATTGGGATTGATTACCAAGCTTGCATTTCCAATCACACATAGTAGTGGCGAGGTAATTGGGAATGCAGTGACAGATCCAAGTACACAAAAAGTGACCATCACCTTTACAGACTATTTTTCTAAGAATTACAAAGATAAGGTCATGACTTTGAAATATGCTGTTCGCCCTAACGTAACGAATTTGCCAGAGTCTGGGAAATATACTTTCCAGTTTGGTACTGATAGTTTCACATTGAACTATGATAAAACAGATGGTGAAGCTGGTGACTATGAAATGAAGTATGGTTACCAAGATTCAGAAAATCCTAACCGGATCAAGTGGCGTATTGTTTTGAATGCTGTTCAAGATAAGTTGAACAACATGGTTATCAAGGATGACTTTAGTGATAGTGGACAAGTCTTGGTAGAAAGCTCCTTCCGTGCAGTTCGTTATGCGACTCAACCAGAGAAAATTCCAAACGAAGCAGCTCTTCTTAAATTGGAGCCAATTGATAACTTTAGCAATAAAGCTGAATTTACACGAAATGCAGATGGTAAAGTCACAGGGTTTACCATTAACTTTGGTGACAACTGGAACTGGGCTATGTACATTGAGTACACAACGGAGTTGACTTCAGAACTTCCAAAAGGTACTAAAGTTGCCAATGTTTTGGAATGGTCAGCAAGTAACTTTAACAAGTCACGTTCGATTGAAGCTTTGACGCGTTTAGAAACTGGTTCAGGTGAAGGAAGTGGTGATAGAACAACCACAACTACAACTTCAACAACGACTTCAACAACTTCAACAACAGAAGAGCCAACGACTAGCTCAACAGCGACAACTCCTGAAGGTTCAACGCAATCAACAGAAGTCTCATCAACAACAACAACAGATGATAAACCTCAGCTTCCTAAAACTGGGGAAACAGTGGAAGCTGGCTTAGTAACAGCAGGTGTCTTTATCTTATCAGCTATAGTTGTGTTGAATCGTAGATATAACAGATAAAAAAGAGAGAGTCAACCCCTCTCTTTTTTTAAATATTATAATAATTTTGTGTATAAAAACGAACAAAGTATTCACTGTTGACAGTTGGAATTTTAACTACCTTCCAATTAGGTCAAGGGTATGTCAAAACTGATACAATTGATTTTTCAAATAATACGGTTATTCAAAATCAGGATAAGAAAGTTCCTTCATTAAATAAGAATACAATTAAAATAGTGAAACTATAACTAATATAAAAAAAGGTGGTAACAGATGAGGAAAAGTCTGCAGTTTTAATACTGGAAGATTCTACTTCTACAATGGAGGTAGCAGAAAAATAAACAGGCAAGTTTCGTTATGATAAGGAAGTTGCTGAAGAAAATCCATCAAACGAGTAACTTGCCTGAGAAAAACTAGTCACTGAGTAGCAAAAGCACAACAAGATAAGGTTCCCCCCGATAGCTCTACCACCTAAGCAGAACGAAAAAGTCGTTAGTAGGCACAACTCAAGAACTCAGGAAACTGCTATATGTCAAGATAAGATATTATCAGAAACAGGAGAACAATCATAGTTAGGTCTACTTGGAAGCTTGATGTCATTCTTGACATTTATCGATATTATAGATAAAAAACACGATCATTAAAGACTGTTTTTATCCAAAAATGAATAAAAAAACGAAATATTTTTAAAAAAGCAAGAAAAAACGTAAAAAAATCTTGTAAAAGCCTATAAAAAATGCTATGATACAATTGACTAATTTTAAAAAGGAGATTATGTGATGAAGAAATCACAGCTTAGCGTAACGCGTATTTTAGCGTTCATAAGTATTTTGGTTCTTTCTTTGGCAACCCTTACGACCGTATTTGCTACTGATGTTACCAACTATACTTTGAAAACAGAAGTTAAGGTTGATGGGAAACCATTAACTGCAGATACTAAGATTACGACTGGTCGTGTCTTGGAAGCAACAAATTCACTTACTTTCCCAGACTCACAACACATTAATGCTGGGGATACACTGACTTTGGACCTTCCAAAAGAATTGGAGTTAACTACGAAACTTGAATTTCCAATCAAACACAGTAGTGGTCAAATAGTCGGAAATGCAGTAACTGATCCGACTACAGGGAAAGTAAAAATTACTTTCACGGACTATTTCTCTAAAAATCCCCAAAACAAAGTTATGTCTTTGCAATACTCAGTTCGTCCAAATGCAAACACTTGGAAAGATTCTGGTAAGTATACATTTAAGTTCGGAAACGAGACTTACAATGTGACGTATGAGAAATACGTAGGGGTTCCAGGAGATCGTGAATACAAACTCGGTTACCAAGATAAACAAAATCCTAAACGTATCAAGTGGCGTATTCTCTTGAATGCTGTTCAAGATAAATTGGATAACTTAGTAATCACAGATGATTTTAGTGATCATGGTCAAGTCCTTGTAGAAGACTCATTCCGTGCTTTCCGTTACCCAACTCAACCAAGTAAAATCCTAAATGTAGACGAATTGTACAAGTTAAAACCAACTGAAATCCTCACTAAGAAAGCAGTCTTCACAAGAAATGCGGCAGGTCAAATTACAGGATTTAGCTATAACCTTGGGAATGTCGACAAAGAGTCAGTTTGGATCGAGTATTCAACTGAACTTACTCAAGATTTTCCAAAAGGAACTAAAGTAGCTAACACCTTGAAGTGGAAAGCTACTAATTTCCCTAAAGAGACTTCTATCACTGAACAAGCTCGTTTAGAAACTGGTTCAGGTGATGGTGGTGGTGATAAGACTTCTACAACTACAACCACAACTACGACTACGACTACAACTACAACCACAACTACAACAACAACTGAGGCCCCAACAACAACAACTGAGGCCCCAACAACAACAACTGAGGCTCCAACAACAACTGAGGCTCCTACAACAACAGAAGCTCCTACAACAACAGAAGCTCCTACAACAACAGAAGCTCCTACAACAACAGAAGCCCCAACAACAACTGAGGCTCCTACAACAACAGAAGCTCCTACAACAACAGAAGCTCCTACAACAACAGAAGCCCCAACAACAACTGAGGCTCCTACAACAACAGAAGCTCCTACAACAACAGAAGCTCCTACAACAACAGAAGCCCCAACAACAACTGAGGCTCCTACAACAACAGAAGCTCCTACAACAACAGAAGCTCCTACAACAACAGAAGCCCCAACAACAACTGAGGCTCCTACAACAACAGAAGCTCCTACAACAACAGAAGCTCCTACAACAACAGAAGCCCCAACAACAACTGAGGCTCCTACAACAACAGAAGCTCCTACAACAACAGAAGCTCCTACAACAACAGAAGCTCCTACAACAACAGAAGCTCCTACAACAACAGAAGCTCCTACAACAACAGAAGCTCCTACAACAACAGAAGCTCCTACAAC
>NZ_JBQJJH010000004.1:0-290429 GCF_052077995.1 Streptococcus sp. V728
GCTCCTACAACAACAGAAGCTCCTACAACAACAGAAGCTCCTACAACAACAGAAGCTCCTACAACAACAGAAGCTCCTACAACAACAGAAGCTCCTACAACAACAGAAGCTCCTACAACAACAGAAGCTCCAACAACAACTGAGGCTCCTACAACAACAGAAGCTCCTACAACAACAGAAGCTCCTACAACAACAGAAGCTCCTACAACAACAGAAGCTCCTACAACAACAGAAGCTCCTACAACAACAGAAGCTCCTACAACAACAGAAACTACTACAACGACAGAATATCATAACCCACATGGTAGAGGTGACGGTAGCACTACAACAACAACTACAACAACCACTACTACTGAAGAACCAGGTCGTCCAGGAAACGGAGATGGAGATGGTGCTGGTAGAACAACTACAACTCCAGAACCAGGTCGTTCAACAACAACAGAAGAAGGACCAACTCTTCCATTTACTGGTGAAGCTACAAGCCTAGTACTTGTATTGGCAGGTGTGGTAATCTTGTCAGGTACTGTAGTTATGAAACGTAAATTTTCTAAATAACATTAGATAAATTACTTTAGAGAGGAGAGAGCATTGCTCTCTTCTTTTTTAAATGTTAAAATGATGGAGTAGTAGATACCTATCCTTCCCTTTTCAAGGGGAAACCCCACTTATCACGAAGTCACAAAGCCAACATTACAATACTAGCTAACGTAGCCGATAGCAAACAGCAAACAGAAGTTGGTTAAAAACATAGAGGAGAAATCAATAATGGAAAATTGGTTGACACAATGGCAGAAATTAAAGGAAAAATATCCGAAGGGTGTCCTTTATGTCAGTAGTGCCTTGCTACCGATGACCATCATGCTGGTGGTATGGTTTTTCATGGGGAGTTATCCTTTTGGAAATAAAAGTTTAATGACCGTTGTCTTTGATCAACAGTACATTAGTTTTTATGGATTGCTAAAGAATGCCATTCTATCTGGTGATTTAAGTAGTCTGACATATTCCTTTACTAAATCTATAGGTGGAGATATGATTGGTGAGTTGGGTTATTATTTGATGAGCCCTTTCAATTTTATTTATGTTCTTCTGCCTTTAAAATATATAGGATTATCTGTTTTTCTAACAATCTGGCTTAGATATGGAGCTTTTGGACTTTCCTTTGCTCATCTCTTAATTAAACGTTATAAGGGTGCAGAGTCAAAACGATGGATGGTTCCCTTGTTTGCGACAGCTTATGCCCTGTCTGGTATGTTGGTATCCTACCAGATGAATGTTATCTTTTATGATGCTATGTTTATGCTTCCCCTCGTCATCCTATATTTAGAGCAGTTATTAGATGGCAAAGCGGCTTATCCATATGCCTTTGTACTAGGCTTAACGGTATTCCTTCAATTCTATATGGGGTATATGATTTCGATTTTTATCGTCCTATACTCTTGCTATTATGTTTCGCCACGTCTCTCTATCCAGGGAACTCTGAAACAAAAACTAAAACACTTCTTGAGTCCTTTGGTAAAAACATTTGCCTTCTCCGTCATTGGAGTTGCAACAGCTTCGATATTGATCGTACCAGTATTTTATAATCTTCTTGAGAGTAAGGGACAAGCAGGAGGAGCCATGACATTTTCCATGGCCTTTCAGATTAACCCCTTAGACATTCTATCCAAACTAACTATCGGGGGCTTTGATGAGCAATCAGGTTGGGCAGCTGGACCAAACCTGCCAAATATCTATATTGGAGCTCTCGGGTTTATCGGCTTTATATTGTACTTTACATCAAGAAAGATAGTCAAAGAAAGAAGATGGGCTGCGGGAGTGGTTACTCTCATTTTCTTTACTTCCTTTGTCAATGAATTTGTGAGTAAGATTTGGCATATGGGACAAAACCCTGCCGGATTCTTCTTCCGCTTCTCATGGTTATTCTCTTTCTTCATGCTACTTCTAGCCTATCAAGCATTAAAAGAGAAATTTAAAATCTCTCGCCGAGAGAAATTGCTATCAGTTGTAGCCCTAGTCTTATCGGCAATCTACCTCTATACTAAAGACTTTACCTATCTACCAAAAAAACAACCTGAGGCTCTAACTCTATTTATCAATAGCCATTTTATTGCTATTGTGATACTGGTTGTATCAGCTACAGCTACAGGATTTTATCTATACTGGGAACGCTCTGCCAAGTCCCAGAAAGAAAAGAAAAGGGTATTGGTGATTGCGGCTGGATCTGTAGTGGTATTGCTGTTATTATTACAAACAGGTTATCTCTTTTCTCGTGTAGTCTTAACTCTACTCATTTACTTAGCTGTACTGGCCTTGCTACGTCCAGGAATGATTCGCTTAGCTGTTATCTTGTTATCAACTCTGACAGTATTTGAGCTAGGATACAATGCCTATCTATCACAAGTGACCTTTAGTTATGCAAATGTTGATGAATTTGTGGACGGAACGCTTTCGGTTAAACGTGTGACGGATAAAATCCAAGAAAACGCAGATCAGCCTTTCTATAGAATTGCAACGACCTTTGCCTATTCTCGAACAACTCCATCTCTGATAGGTTATCCAGGTTTGAGTACTTTTAGTTCAAATTTGGAGAGGTCCACTATGAATCACTTTGCCTATATGGGGGATCAAGCGGGCGATGAAGCAATTGAATACGAAAATGGAACTCCTCTGACAGATGCCTTATACGGGGTTCGCTATTATATGGATATCAAGGATCTGGAACCTGCTGAGAAAGAAGCTCATCCTGAGAGAATGTATTTCACTCGTTTTGCCAGCCGTTTTGACATGCGCCGTTATTTCACGAGTAAGGTCTATGAAGATGAGCGCTATATTGTGTACGAAAATCCAAATTCTTTCCCATTAGCCTATGGAACAAATGATTTGGTAAGAAATATCAACTTTGGTAAGAATAACGCTATTCAAAATCAAAACATCATCCTCAACTCCATGGAAGGTGTGAAAAAAGGCGAGGAAAACTACCTCGACTACTTCAAACCTCTAGCCTACGGAGATGTTGAGACAGAAAATCTTACAGAGGAAAATGTTGACAAAGAAAAGGGAACTGCAGTCTACAAGCGTGTGGACTCTTCTAAAGATGCAGTGGTTCGTTACCGAATTACTCCTCGAACAGACTTGACTTATTACTTCTTTGTGCCTGCAAGTCTAAATTCAGAAAAAGATTACTCAGTCCTCTTAAATGGCAAGTGGTTTACTCATTCTAAGAGAAACACGCAACGTCAACTCTGGCAAATCGCAGATAATGCAGTTGATCAAGAATCTGTACTTGAGTTCCGTTTTAAAACTGATAAAGTTGACCTTTCAAACGCAGGTGTTTATCGTGCAGAGATCAGTCAAATTCAAAGTGCTTTAGAAAAACGGAAGGCACAAGGCCTACAAGTTGAGAAATTCTCAAATACTTATATCGTCGGTTCAGTGAATATCACGGACGACAGTAAATATATGATGACTTCCATCCCTTATAGTGAAGGTTGGAAAGTGAAAGTTGACGGTAAGTATGTTCCTGTGACAAAAGCTTGGAACAGTTTTATTTCCTTCCCGATTACTTCCGGACAACATAAGGTAGAATTTGTTTTCTCTCAAAAAGGAAGGATTACAGGAGCTCTACTGACTCTCATCAGTCTATCAACTTTGTATATCATCAGAAGAGATTACAAAAAGGATGATAAAAACCAGCTGAAAGAAAGTCAAGACGCTCCATCAGCTGACTAAGCAATAAGCAATCTTTTATCAACTATAAAAAATACGGTCAGGATACCATTCCTGACCTTTTTCTTTTACAAAATGACAAAAATCTTAAACTTTTTGACAAATATACTTGTCAAAAATAAAAAGATGTGTTACAATGAAATCAAGATAAAGAACAAAGGAGAAAAAAGGCATGCTAAAAAATCGTCTAAAAGAGCTTCGGGCTCGCGATGGTCTGAATCAAACCGAGCTGGCCAAACTAGCTGGCGTGTCCAGGCAGACCATCAGTTTGCTAGAACGGGATGAGTACACCCCATCCATCGTCATTGCCCTGAAGATTGCTCAGATATTCCATGAGCCGGTCGAGTCGGTCTTTCGCTTAGAGGAGGATGAGTGATGAACAAGTATAAAGTGATTTATTATCTATCTATAGTTGTGTTTATCGTAAATCTTTTGGCTATGATTGGAAGCCTATTTGGTTGGTTTACAATTGTTGAAAGTAAATACCTCTTCTGGATTAACATAGTTTTACTATTAGTCTTTAGATGGGTAGAGAAAAAAATAAAGTTTAAAGAGATCCTAAAAGGAGAAAAGTTATGAAAGAGTTTTTAGCAGGTTTTCAAGTAGATACTGAGAACAAAGCACTTGCAGGTGTTTGTGCAGGCTTAGGAAATTATTTTAACATTCAAGCCAACATTGTTCGTTTGGTGACAGTCTTCTTGTTCCTCTCTTCGACGGAGATTGGGATTATAACAGTTACAGCCTATGCTTATCTAGCAGGTTGGCTTGGCAATGAACCCTTGGGAGATGGAGCGAAGAAAGCAAGAAACCAAGCGGTTCTCTTACTTGTTGTTTGTTTGCTTTTGGTATCACTTGGAGCAGAGGGATTGACAGCTGTTTTTGAATCAGGTAAAGCCTTTGGTCAATGGTTGTCTGGCCTGTTTTAGAAAGAGGTTAAAAGATGGAAAAGAAACATATTATTTTTGCACTGAAGATTATTATTGCAAGTGTTTTATTAGGAATATTTGCTGGTTTCCTTGGTCTTAATCCTTTAGGTATCAGTCAAGAGCAAGTAATCATTGCCTCGTACTCAATTTTTCTTGGTCTAGGGCTGATTACGGCAATCCTAACATTTTATTTCACTAGAAAAAGTCATCAGGCTTACCAGAACTACCAAAGAGAGGAAGAGGACGAAGGAAATGAGCAAGACTACCTTGCTATGTATCGTTTCTTGGATTATGGTACGGTAGCTTGGAATGTTTGCCAAATTAGTATGCTAGCCTGCCTACTGATAGATTTGGGAGGTTTAGGCCCATCAGCAGCATCCTTACTTTTGATGGTTGTAGGTATCTGGTCGGGTGCTTACTGTCTCAAAATCACTAGCAAGATCCGTAACTATAAACTTTCTGTTATGGCGACTCCAAAGGAAGTTTTGGAATACCTGGATACTTATGATGAGGGAGAAAAGCAGGCTGAGATGGAAGAAGCTTACTTGATCTTATTCAAGGTCAATCAGCTCCTCATTCCTGGTATCTATGTTGTCTTAGTCGTACTATCTCTAGTATTGGGACAAGTGCAGTTGGTTGCTCTGCTGGTGGCAGTTGTCATCCATTTGTATACAAATGTTGCACAGTTGCGCAAAACAAAACGTTATTTCAAATAGGAGAATATTATGAAAACACTTAAAAATATCGGCTGGTATAGCCTTACTTTCTTATCATTTATTATGATTTATAGTTTTATTCAGGGTGTAGGTGTGGCGGCGATGAAGTTGGGAGCACCTGACTACGTTTTTGTTCCGGCATATGTCTTATTAGCAGGAATTTTCACCTTTGTTACCTACAAGTGGTATAAGACAGGAACCGTTACGATTGAAAAAACAGGTCTTAACAAATACATCTGGTTGCCTGCCTTGGTATGGGCCCTTGTCATTGTTGCCCAATTCTTTTTGCCAAATGATCCATCAGTCAATCAACAGACGGCAGAAGAATTGACTCATAATCAACCTCTCTTCGCTTTCTTCATGATAGTTGTCTTTGCGCCCCTGACAGAAGAGTTAACTTTTAGAGGTATGCTAGCTCGTTATGTCTTCCCTCAACAGGATAACATCAAGCAGACAGCTCTCTTTCTACTAGTAACAAGCATCATCTTTGCCCTCGTTCATTTCCCTGGAACTCCACAACAATTCCTAGTGTATGGTTCCCTCGGTTTGAGCTTGGGGTTGGCTTATATCAGCAAGGGTGGACTGGCTTACAGCATTGCTTTACATGCTTTAAATAATTTAATCGGATTTTTAATGATTCTCATGCTATAATAGACTCAGGAGGAAGTCATGAAACGAGTGATATTATTAGCAGTGATTCAGGCAGTTGTTCTTTTCTTTATCATTGGAGCGTTTGCCTATGCTTTAAAAGGGGATTTCTTTTATAACTATCTAGCAGTTATCTTTGCACCAATTGCAGGGATTATGCGATTTGCGACAGCCTATGCAACGGAGATTGTTCTCCCTAAAAAGGCGGCAGAGATTGCGGAAAAGCGTAAAAAATAAAGAAAACCTAAATCCAGCGAATAACTTTGCTGGATTTTTTCATTTATAGCAGGATTCTTCTCAACTTTTCTGATGATTTTCATGAAGAGCCTGCGCTTTTATGGTAAAATAGTAACAGAATAAAAGAGGAGAGAAAACATGAAACGTAGTATGTATGCTGGTCGTGTTCGTGAGGAGCACATCGGACAAGAAATTACTTTGAAAGGCTGGGTTGCCCGTCGTCGTGACCTTGGTGGTTTGATTTTTATCGACCTTCGTGACCGTGAAGGAATCATGCAGTTGGTCATCAACCCAGAAAAAGTATCAGCAGAAGTGATGGCAACAGCTGAAAGCCTTCGTAGTGAATTTGTCATCGAGGTAACTGGACAAGTTGCTACACGTGAGCAAGCAAATGACAAGTTGGCGACTGGAGCGGTTGAACTGGATGTAACGGCTCTTACTGTGCTTAATACCGCCAAAACAACACCATTTGAAATCAAGGATGGCATTGAAGCAAACGATGATACGCGTTTACGTTACCGTTACCTTGACCTTCGTCGTCCAGAGATGCTGGAAAACCTTAAACTTCGTGCCAAGGTGACTCACTCTATCCGCAACTACTTGGATGAGTTGGAATTTATCGATGTGGAAACACCATTCCTTTCTAAGTCAACACCAGAAGGGGCGCGTGACTATTTAGTGCCATCTCGTGTCAATAAAGGGCATTTCTATGCCCTTCCTCAGAGTCCACAAATTACAAAACAGTTGTTGATGAATGCTGGATTTGACCGTTACTACCAAATTGTTAAATGTTTCCGTGATGAAGACTTGCGTGGAGACCGCCAACCAGAGTTTACTCAGGTCGACTTGGAAACTTCTTTCCTTACTGAACAAGAAATCCAAGATATTACAGAAGGCTTGATTGCGCGCGTGATGAAGGAAACAAAAGGCATCGAAGTGACACTGCCATTCCCTCGTATGAAGTACAATGATGCCATGGCTCTTTATGGTTCTGACAAACCTGATACTCGTTTTGAGATGTTGCTTCAAGACTTGACAGAAGTTGTCAAGGGTGTTGATTTCAAAGTCTTTTCAGAAGCACCTGCCGTCAAAGCCATTGTCGTCAAAGGCGCAGCAGATAACTACTCCCGTAAAGACATCGACAAGATGACAGAAGTAGCCAAGCAGTATGGGGCTAAAGGTCTTGCTTGGGTCAAGGTTGTTGACGGTGAATTAAACGGTCCAGTTGCTAAATTCTTGACTGGTATTCAGGAAGATTTGACAAGAGCACTTAGTCTTGAAGATAAGGACTTGGTTCTCTTTGTAGCAGATACGCTTGAAGTAGCTAATGCAACACTTGGTGCCCTTCGTGGACGTATTGCCAAGGAACTAGGCTTGATTGATAACGACAAATTTAACTTCCTCTGGGTAGTTGACTGGCCAATGTTTGAATGGTCTGAAGAAGAAGGTCGTTATATGAGCGCCCACCATCCATTTACTCTTCCTCAAGCAGATACTACTCATGAGCTTGAAGGTGATTTGGCTAAGGTTCGTGCTATTGCCTACGACATCGTCTTGAACGGTTATGAACTTGGTGGCGGTAGCCTTCGTATCAACCAAAAAGAACTTCAAGAACGTATGTTCAAGGCCCTTGGATTCTCAACAGAAGAAGCAAATGACCAGTTTGGTTTCCTTTTGGAAGCTATGGACTATGGATTCCCACCACACGGTGGCTTGGCTATCGGACTTGACCGCTTTGTAATGCTCTTAGCAGGCGAAGAAAATATCCGTGAAGTGATTGCCTTTCCTAAGAACAACAAAGCAACTGACCCAATGACGCAAGCACCATCAACAGTAGCTCTTAAACAATTAGAGGAACTTAATCTACAAGTAGAACAAGATGAAACAAACGAAACTAACTAAAAAGTGGTATCATTATCTGCGCCGCTTTGCTTATCGGGTGAAGATTTTACGTGTTTTGCAAAGTATCTCCCGAGAAAAATACGATGAAAAAATTTCAGCTTCTCTGGTATATGGTTTTCTATCAGCAGTAGCCGTCAATTTCTTCTTCCAACCAGGACACGTTTATTCAAGTGGAGCAACAGGTTTAGCTCAGATTATCTCAAGCCTTAGTAACTACTGGTTTAATTTCCATATTCCAATTTCTGTAGCTTTCTATTGTATCAATATACCACTCATGATTTTAGCTTGGCGCCAGATTGGGCATAAGTTCACGATATTTACCTTTATCACGGTATCCATGAGCTCGCTCTTTATCCAATTTGTGCCAGTGGTGGTCTTGACAGAGGATCCCATCATCAATGCTCTCTTTGGTGGGGTAGTCATGGGACTTGGTATCGGCTTTGCTTTACGCCATAACATTTCCAGTGGTGGAACGGATATTGTCAGTCTTACCATTCGTAAGAAGACAGGACGAAACGTCGGAAGCATCTCCTTCCTAGTGAACGGGACAATCATGCTGATTGCAGGCTTGACCTTTGGTTGGAAATATGCCCTTTATTCCATGATTACCATCTTTGTCTCAAGTCGTGTGACAGATGCAGTTTTCACCAAACAAAAACGCATGCAGGCTATGATTGTTACTAGTAATCCAGATGCTGTGATTGAGAAAATTCACAATAAATTACACCGTGGTGCGACCATGATTCACGATGCTGAAGGAACCTATAACCACGAACGTAAGGCAGTTTTGATTACGGTTATCACTCGTGCAGAGTTCAATGATTTTAAACAGATTATGAAACAAGTTGATCCAACAGCCTTTGTTTCTGTATCTGAGAATGTACATATTTTAGGCCGATTTGTCGAAGTTGAAAACTAGTTGTTCAGATAAATAGAATACAAAAACCCAACTCGAAAATGTACTGCACCCCAAAAGTTAGATTTTTTCTGTCTAACTTTTGGGGTGCAGTTCAAAAAGAGAGTTGGGTTTTATTTTTCGACGATTTCGTGTGCGATCACCTGACGATAGCAGATTTGACGATTTTCTTTGACATCATTAATGATTTGAAGAATGGTTTCAAATGAAGTTCTACCAAGAGCAAGACTATTGATATCAACATAGGCAGCCAGATTCAATCTTGGATTTACTGAGTCAAAGCTGAGGACTGGAACATCAAGCTGGTGTTCGTTGAGATAGTTACATACACCTTCAGCTAAGAGACTGTCTATTGTGATAATAGCATCGGTCTGAGGGTCGTGTTTAAAGAGTTGTTTACTAAAGTTATAGCCCTTTTCTTCTAGAAACTCGTCTGCAAAGAAGGTACGTTGACTATCAAGAGGTAGATCGTGTTCTTGAAGTGCTTGCTCGTAACCTGTCAGACGGTCCTGGGTAACGAAGAGCTTCTTGGTACCACCGATAAAGGCAATTCGACTGCATCCTTTTTTGATGAAATATTCGGTCGCATCAAATCCGGCTTGGATGTTATCATTATCAACAAGCGATATAAAAGGGGAATGCGATTTTCCAAGAATGAGGAAGGGGAATTGCTCATCGACAACTAATTGCACCAAGGGATCATTTTCTTGAGCATACAAGAAGATAAGCCCATCTACACGTTTTCCGTAGACCATTTGTGAAATGGCATTTAAACGCTCTTTTTCATCCTTGCCGGTCGCAATCTGAATGGCATAGTGATTCTCTGAGGCAACCTGTGCAATCCCTCTAAGAACAGAAGGGAAGAAAGGGTTTTGGTAGAAAACGTCTGAATCATCTGGAAGAACCAAACCAATAACTTGTGAGTAACTGTTAACAAGACTTCGAGCATTAAGGTTAGGATGATAATTGAGTTCTTTCATTACCTTTCGAACTCGTTTTTTGGTTTCGTCACTAATCGTTGATTTGTTTTGAATAACACGGGTTACGGTTGAAGGTGAAACTCCTGCAGCCTTGGCCACGTCTTTAATCGTAACAGGCATAATAATCTCCTACTTTTGGTAGTCTGGATCACGATAATGAGTCTTATAAAAGATAGTGACCAGGTATAGAACAAATAAAATGTTTTGAACAGTGATCAAAGTTGCCATATTCTGTCCCAAAAGACCTAGAATCAGGGTAATTAAAGTTGGTAATCCTAAACAGTTCAAAATAAAATGATAGCACTCTTTATAGGTCTTAAATGAGAAGAGACGAGATTTTTTCGTGAAGTAGAGCAAAAGGCTCGCACCTAAAGCTACAATGAAAAAATTAAGTCCAAAGAGGAAACTAGCACCTAAGACCAGGAAGAGGCTGATATAGACACGGTTCTGTTGATACCAGTCTTTAGAACTGGCCTGAGTCAAGCTCTCCTTGTTTTGAAAACTTTCAGTCGTGATAGCGTGATAGCGAATGCTGGTTAGTTCTTTTCCTTGCTTACTGATGACGAGATTCTCGGGTTCAAAGCTAAGGAGCAATTCCTCAGGGAAACTTGAACTAGAAGTATCTCCAATTTGAACAGAGGCTTGATGAGGAGTTGAGCCCGTATAGCTTAGTTTACCATCTACAATCTGAGCATTCTTAGCTAGATCCTGAACGACTTCGTCCGTCAAAGGAGCGTAGACATCATCGATAAAAGTTTCTAAGGGATAAGTCTCTTGAGAGCTATTCTGGATGGCAATAGGAACCATAGACAAGCTAATCAAGAATATACTGGTAAAAATCAGTTGAAACCAGTTTAGACCAAAACGATGAGAGAGGGGCTTACGGAATCCCCAAATACTATTAAAATAAGAAAACGGATATGGTAACATAAATCTCTTTCTATAGGCATTTTTCTATACGAGTATTATATAGAGAAATGGGTTTTATTTCAAGCGGGGATAGTAGAATCCTTGGTAAAAGTGAATGTTTGTTAACATCTGTTCACAAACAAACAAGAAGGCTTTCTCGATAAGCTCGATTTCTCATCAGACAATCTAGTTACAAGTTCAAAAAGAAAAAGGGTGGCGAGGGTATATTACCCCTTGTCGCCACCGCTTGTAAGTCCTGAAACGAAGTTCTTTTGCAAGAAGAAGAAGAGTGTACAGATTGGAAGAGCAATGAGGATAGCACCTGCTGAGAAGTAGGCGATCTTCAAGTTCTTCGCATTGCTGACGAAGGTTTGTAGACCAACGGCAACTGTAAAGTATTCTTTTTCACGAAGCAAGAAACTAGAGAGGATATAGTCTCCGAAAGGTCCCATGAAGGCCCAGAGTGCTTGTACAGCAACCATTGGGCGAACAAGAGGGAGAACGATTTGCCAGAAGCGGCGGAAGTGTCCTGCACCATCAAGTTTTGCAGACTCATCAAGAGACATTGGTACGGTGTCAAAGTAACCTTTCATCAACCAAGCGTTCATAGGGATACCACCACCGACATAGAGGAAGATGAGGAACCAGCTATGGTTAAGGGCGTTCAACATGAGTGCCATAACGAAGAAGGCAGTCAAAGCGGCCATTGTAGGTACCATTTGGATAATCAAGAAGAAGACCAAACTTTGCTTACGAGCCAAGAAGTTGTAACGGCTGTAGGCATAACCAGCAAGTACGATAATACTTGTCTGAACGACCATTGTGATTAAAGCAATGATCAAAGTATTAAGGTACCATGTACCGTACAAGGTTTCTGTAAAGAGTCCTTTGAAGTTATCAAGACTAAAGTTGACATTGCTGTCGAGTTTAAAGGCCACTACGTTACCAGCCTTGAAGGCTGACATAATCGTGATTAAAAGCGGATAGATAATGACGATTGAAAGTCCAATCAAGTAGAGGTAAGTGAGGGTTTGAGTCAGTCTACGTTTGAGTTTGATTGAGTTATTCATCTTAGACATCCTCCATATCAAATGCGTGTAGTTTCTTGAATGCAATCATAGAAATAGAGATGACAATGATTGAAATAATCAAGGTAACGGCAGCTGCCATAGAGTATTGAGGAGCTGTACCAGTTGTCAAACGGTAGATCCATGAGATCAAGATGTCGGTTGAACCAGCTCCACCACCGACACTACCAGGACCCCCACCATTGAAGAGGTACATGATAGAGAAGTTGTTGAAGTTGAAGGTGTATTGGCTGATCAAAGTAGGTGCCGCAACAGCCAAAATCATTGGGAAAGTAATGTTGCGGAATTTTTGCCAAGCGTTTGCACCATCGATATAAGCTGCTTCATACAAGTCATTTGGAATAGACTGAAGGATACCGAGAGTCAAGACATAGATATAAGGGAATCCAAGCCAACCTTGCATCATAATCAAGGCAATTTTAGTCCAAGTTGGGTTTGTCTTCCAAGGAATAAGAACGCTATCTAAGAAAGGAAGAAACTTAGCAAAGATAGGCAATACTTGGGTGTTGATAGCCCCGACACTATCGTTAAACATGTTTGAGAATGTCAAGATAGTGATGAAGGCTGGAACAGCCCAAGGAAGAAGGAAGATAACACCAAAGATACGTTTCCCTTTGATGAATGGTTGGTTAGCAATAATAGCTGTAAAGATACCGAGTACGATTTGCAAAGTAGATGCAGATAAAGCCCAGATAATAGTCCAAGAAAGAACAGAACCGAAGGCTGAACGGAAAGTACTCAAGCTCCAGATGTTTGTGAAATTAGTCAATCCAACCCAATCCAACAATTTATTTGGTGGTAAATGTTGGAAATCATAGTTGGTAAAGGCAATCATCAAGGTTACAATAACTGGGAAGATGATAGCAAATGTCATGGCAACATAAGATGGGATGATGAGTAAGTATGGGAACCCATTTTCATAGATTCCTTTAATCATATCCTTCAATGTCAATGGGACAGGAATGCCATTATTAATACGTTTTGCAATCGTATGAGCGTCTTTAATATTGAAAATATAAAAGGCTAGGTAAACAATTACAAAAATAGAGTGGAATGCACCACGAATCAACATGAAGAGAGAGTTATCACGACCAGGTTTCTCACCAAGAGTGATTAAGTTGCTCAATTCAGGTGCTGCAAGTACTATAAAATAGAGGACGAAAGCTACTGTTACAGCAAGGAAGATAAAACCTTTAGCTTTTTGTTTGTTGTAGATTTGTCCCAACCCAGGAATCAATGAAAGCAAGGCTGCTTTTTTTGGTTGTTGTTCCATGAGTGCTCCTTTCATAAGATACGAGCTCTGGGCTCGATGATAATCAGCAAGGCTGCCGAAACATTGTCAAAATATCTAAAAATTAAGGGGGATCTTTAAATAATCCCCCTTGAAGCAATCAATTAGTTACCAAATTTTTGTTGGATTGTTTCTTTGATCAATGTTACAGCATCATTAGCAGCTGTTTTAGCATCTTTCTTACCGCTTACAGCGTCAAAGAGCATTGTTTTAGCTGGGTCCCAAACTGTTGACATTTGAGAGATGTTTGGCATTGGTTGAGCGTTTTGGAACTGTTTGATAACAGCTGTAGTCAACTCATCGTTTTTACCTTCAGCGTAAGCACGAGCTTCAGTGTTCGCTGGGATTTCGTTAGTAGCATCGTAGAATGCTTTTTGTTGGTCAGTTGAAACAAGGAAGTCTACAAATTTTTGAGCGCCTTCAAGGTTCTTAGTGCTTGATGGGATAATCCAAGCTTTACCACCACCAAAGGCTGCATAGTTTTTGCCGTTTGGAAGAGTTGGGATAGTTGCAACACCGTAGTTTACTTTAGCGTCTTTGAATGCTTGAGCTTTCCAAGGACCGTCGATGATTGCAGCTGTTTTACCTTCTTGGAATTGAGTTTGGATCAAGTTTCCAGCACCTTCAGTATCTTGCATACCTTTAGGCCATTTGTCGTACCAAGTCTTAGCGTATTCGATACCTGCTATAGCACCATCGTTAGCAAGACCGATATCTTTAGGATTTTTACCGTTGTCACCAAATACGTAAGCACCGTTACCTGCAAGAAGTCCGTATGCATAGTAGAAGTTAGTCCAGTCAGCTAGGAAAGCAGTAGTTTTTCCTTCTTCACCAGCAAAAGCGTATTTGCTATCTTTAGCAAGGTTTTCTAAGTCAGCAAATGTTTTTGGAGCTTCTTTAATCAAGTCTTTGTTGTAGTACATAACAAGTGACTCGATAACAGCTGGAGCACCGTAAACTTTTCCACCAACAGTTACAAGAGATTTAGTAGTGTCATCTGTTTTAGCACCGTCGCTCAAAGTTACTTCTGAAAGTTGTCCGTCAGTACCAAGGCTACCTACACGGTCGTATGGAGCCATCATAACGTCAGCAGCTTTACCTGATTGGTTATCAAGTGAAAGGTTGTCGAGTCCACCTAATTGGTCACCAGTTTTAATAGTAACTTTTACACCAGCTTCTTTTTCGTAAGCTTTTGCAGCTGATTCAGCGAAGGCTTTATATTGATCTTCAACGTAGAAAGTGATTTCTTGACTTCCTGATGTAGAAGAATCAGCAGCTTTATCAGCAGTTTTGCTTCCGCAAGCTACCAAAAGCAAGCTAGCAAGAGTAGCAGTACCAAGTACGGCAGCGCTCTTCATGAATTTAGTTGACATAGTGTATTCCTCCTAAAGAATAACAAATTTTAATTTCGAGGAAACGCAAACGTTTTCCCTTATGACCATAGTATAGCACAAACAGAAAACGGTTGCAAGCGTTTTTTATAAAAATTTTTTAAAAAGCTTAAAGTTAAGAAAAACAGAAAACGGTCCCTATAATAGGAAGAAAAGATAAATAATCAAGGAAAAATGTTCGGAAATGGAATGAATGGAAACGATTGCTCATTTTTTTTAAAAAAATTATCAAGGGCAGAGAAGATGATATAGTAAATTTTGTTTTTAATAATATGAATAAATCCAAAAAAAGTTTTTTAAAAACGCTTGCATTTCTTTTGGAAATGGGTTATACTTTAATTAGCGCAAACGTTTGCGCAAAAATTGAAGTAATTAACAATATAAACACTTGAGGTGCTAATATGAAAAAACGTCAAAGCGGTGTGTTGATGCACATCTCATCACTTCCAGGAGCATACGGAATCGGATCATTTGGTCAAAGCGCCTATGATTTCGTTGACTTCTTGGTTCGCACGAAGCAACGCTACTGGCAAATCCTTCCTTTGGGAACAACTAGCTATGGGGATTCTCCTTACCAATCATTCTCAGCCTTTGCTGGCAACACACATTTTATCGACCTTGATATTTTGGTAGAGCAAGGTTTGTTGGAAGCAAGTGATCTTGAAGGTGTGGACTTTGGTAGCAACCCAAAAGAAGTAGACTACGCTAAAATCTACTATGCACGTCGTCCGCTTTTAGAGAAAGCTGTCAAACGTTTCCTTGAAGTTGGAAATGTCAAAGACTTCGAAAAATTTGCGCAAGAAAATCAATCATGGCTTGAACTCTTTGCAGAGTATATGGCGATCAAAGAGCATTTTGACAACCTTGCTTGGACAGAATGGCCAGATGCAGATGCTCGTGCTCGCAAAGCTTCAACTCTTGAAAGTTACCGTGAGAAATTAGCTGACAAGCTTGTTTACCACCGCGTAACCCAATACCTTTTCTTCCAACAATGGTTGAAATTAAAGGCATACGCTAATGACAACCACATCGAAATCGTTGGAGACATGCCTATCTATGTGGCTGAGGACTCAAGCGATATGTGGGCTAATCCGCATCTCTTTAAAACAGATGAAAACGGAAAAGCAACACACATTGCAGGATGCCCACCAGATGAGTTTTCTGCAGACGGTCAACTTTGGGGGAACCCAATCTATGACTGGGAAGCAATGGACAAAGATGGCTATAAATGGTGGATTGAACGCTTGCGTGAAAGCTTTAAAATCTACGATATCGTTCGTATCGACCACTTCCGTGGATTTGAGTCTTACTGGGAAATCCCTGCTGGTTCTAAAACAGCGGCACCTGGTAAATGGGTGAAAGGACCTGACTACAAACTCTTTGCAGCTGTTAAAGAAGAGCTTGGTGACTTGAACATCATCGCAGAAGACCTTGGATTCATGACTGATGAAGTTATCGAGCTTCGTGAGCGCACTGGCTTCCCAGGAATGAAAGTCCTTCAATTTGCCTTCAACCCAGAACATGAAAGTATCGACAGCCCACACTTGGCACCAGCAAACTCAGTTATGTATACAGGAACACACGATAACAACACTGTTCTTGGTTGGTACCGTGATGAGATTGACGATCCAACACGTGAGTACATGGCACGCTATACAAACCGCAAGGAATACGAAACAGTAGTACATGCTATGCTTCGTACAGCCTTTTCATCAGTAAGCTTTATGACTATCGCTACTATGCAAGATTTGCTAGAGTTGGATGGTTCAGCTCGTATGAACTTCCCATCTACTCTTGGTGGAAACTGGTCATGGCGTATGACAGAGGATCAATTGACTCCTGCTGTCGAAGAAACTTTGCTTGACTTGACTACAATTTATCGCCGAATTAATGAAAATTTGGTAGAATTAAAGAAATAAGACAATATCAGGAGACATAAAAATGTTACCATTAAAAGAATTTGTACATAATCGTTACAATAAATCTATCGCAGAATGTAGCAACGAAGAGCTTTACCTTGCTCTTCTTAACTACAGCAAACTTGCTAGCAGCCAAAAACCAGTCAACACTGGTAAGAAAAAAGTTTACTATATCTCAGCTGAGTTCTTGATCGGTAAACTCTTGTCAAACAACTTGATTAACCTTGGTCTTTATGACGATGTTAAGAAAGAACTTGCTGACGCAGGTAAAGAGTTGATCGAAATCGAAGAAGTAGAATTGGAACCATCACTTGGTAACGGTGGTTTGGGGCGTTTGGCAGCCTGCTTTATCGACTCAATCGCTACACTTGGTTTGAACGGTGACGGTGTTGGTTTGAACTACCACTTTGGTCTTTTCCAACAAGTTCTTAAAAACAACCAACAAGAAACAATTCCTAACGCTTGGTTGACTGACCAAAACTGGTTGGTTCGCTCAAGCCGTAGCTACCAAGTACCATTTGCACACTTCACATTGACTTCTACTCTTTACGATATCGATGTACCTGGTTACAAAACAGCTACCAAAAACCGTTTGCGTTTGTTTGACTTGGATTCAGTTGATTCTTCAATCATCAAAGATGGTATCAACTTTGACAAGACAGATATCGCTCGCAACTTGACTCTTTTCCTTTACCCAGACGATAGCGATAAACAAGGTGAATTGCTCCGTATCTTCCAACAATACTTCATGGTTTCAAACGGTGCACAATTGATCATCGATGAAGCAATCGAAAAAGGAAGCAATTTGCATGACCTTGCTGACTACGCAGTTGTACAAATCAACGATACTCACCCATCAATGGTGATTCCTGAATTGATCCGTCTTTTGACTGAACGTGGTATCGAACTTGATGAAGCAATTTCTATCGTTCGTAGCATGACTGCCTACACAAACCACACAATCCTTGCTGAAGCCCTTGAAAAATGGCCTCTTGAATTCTTGGAAGAAGTGGTTCCTCACTTGGTACCAATTATCGAAGAATTGGATCGCCGTGTTAAAGCAGAATACAAAGATCCAGCAGTTCAAATCATCGATGAGAGCGGACGTGTTCATATGGCTCACATGGATATCCACTACGGATACAGTGTTAACGGGGTTGCGGCTCTTCACACTGAAATCTTGAAGAACTCAGAGTTGAAAGCTTTCTACGACATTTACCCAGAAAAATTCAACAACAAAACAAACGGTATTACTTTCCGTCGTTGGCTCATGCATGCCAACCCAAGATTGTCTCACTACTTGGATGAGATTCTTGGACGCGAATGGCACCATGAAGCTTCTAAATTGGAAGACCTTCTTTCATACGAAGACAAGGCTGCTGTCAAAGAAAAATTGGAAAGCATCAAAGCTCACAATAAACGTAAATTGGCTCGTCACTTGAAAGAGCACCAAGGTGTGGAAATCAATACAAACTCTATCTTTGATATCCAAATCAAACGTCTTCACGAGTACAAACGCCAACAAATGAACGCTTTGTATGTCATCCACAAATACTTGGACATCAAGGCTGGTAACATCCCTGCTCGTCCAATCACAGTATTCTTTGGTGGTAAAGCAGCTCCTGCCTACACTATCGCTCAAGACATCATCCACTTGATCCTTTGCTTGTCAGAAGTGATTGCCAACGATCCAGCAGTAGCACCACACTTACAAGTGGTTATGGTTGAAAACTACAACGTTACTGCAGCAAGCTTCTTGATCCCAGCATGTGATATCTCAGAACAAATCTCACTTGCTTCTAAAGAAGCTTCAGGTACTGGTAACATGAAATTCATGTTGAACGGAGCTTTGACTCTTGGTACTATGGATGGTGCTAACGTGGAAATCGCTGAGTTGGTTGGCGACGAAAACATCTACATCTTCGGTGAAGATTCAGAAACTGTTATCGACCTTTACGCGAAAGCAGCATACAAATCAAGCGAATTCTACGCACGTGAAGCTATCAAACCATTGGTTGACTTCATCGTCAGCGACGCTGTTCTTGCGGTTGGTAAGAAAGAACGCTTGGAACGTCTTTACAACGAATTGATCAACAAAGACTGGTTTATGACTCTTCTTGACTTGGAAGACTACATCAAGGTTAAAGAGCAAATGCTTGCTGACTACGAAGACCGTGACGTATGGTTGGATAAAGTCATCGTCAACATTGCTAAAGCAGGATTCTTCTCATCTGACCGTACAATCGCTCAGTACAACGAAGATATCTGGCACTTGAACTAAGATTCTTTGCATTAGATTATAAAAAACGCATCTAAAAAGATGCGTTTTTTGTTTTTAGGTTCATTCACAGTACTTTTCCAACAAGAATCTCTGCTTCGATAGTAATTTCTGTCAATTGACTCCAGTCAATCTTGCTCTGGTCAACGTGGAAGAGCAGGGGAGTCATGCTGAGTAAGGCTTGGCGTTGTTCTGCTGTAATGGGCTTGGTCAGGGAAGCGATTTGACTAGATTGGATGCTGAAATGTTCCTGGAAATGTTCCTTGATATCTTGGTTGGAATAGTCCTTCTTTGTTAGTTGTTCCTGTACCATTTGGCGGATTTCCTTGAGATGGTTTTCAGTAGGAATAACCTTGATTAAGATACCGTCCTTTGATAAGACACGGCGAAATTC
The DNA here is from genome assembly GCF_052077995.1 of Streptococcus sp. V728. Taxonomy (NCBI): domain Bacteria; kingdom Bacillati; phylum Bacillota; class Bacilli; order Lactobacillales; family Streptococcaceae; genus Streptococcus; species Streptococcus sp. V728. The sequence goes on from NZ_JBQJJH010000004.1 coordinate 19,322, forward strand.
TCCGTAGTTGGCAGGAGAGAAGATATCAATAAGAATATCCATGCTGGCGTCTTTTATAGGAAGGTGAGCTAGGTCGCCAACAAACCAGTTGACTGCCCAGTTGGATTCACTTTTGGCAGCGATTTGGACTGAGTCTTTTGAAATGTCAAAGGCGTAAAAGGTTTTTTCAGGGTGCACTTCTTGGAGTTTACGAGAGTAGAAACCTTCACCACAACCGATATCCAAGACTGTTTTTGCGGATGGTTTAGTCGCTAGTGAGTCCGAGATGCCTTCTAAAACAGCCTGATAAAAGCCAGCTTCTAGGATTTGCTGGCGGTTTTGGAAGTTCTCCTTGTCGTAGTTGGCGGATTGCTTGATTTGGGGTGCTAGATTGACATAGCCAAATTTAGCCAGGTCAAAAGAATGGCGATTATCGCACTTGAGACTGCTCTCGGCCAAGGTCAGATTTTCTTGGCAGATAGGGCAGGCAAAGGCACTAGCAGATGCAAAACGCTGGAGTTTGGGTTTGAGGTTTGTATTCATAGTTTTAGTCTAGCAAAAAAAGAACTGGATGGCAAATGCATCCAGTTTGTTTTTTAGTATGTTAGAACGAAGTATTTTTTCTTACCACGGCGGATTACAGTAAGTTCATTCTCTAACTTATCTGCATCGCTCAAGACATAGTCAAGGTCTTGGATACGATCACCGTTGACGTAGATAGCTCCATTTTGAACATCTTCGCGGGCTTGGCGTTTTGAGTTAACCACACCAGAAGATACGAGCAATTCTACGATATTGTGGTTTTCGTCTGCTTGCACTTGGTAGTTTGGCACACCACGAAGTCCTTGTTTGAGTTCTTTGACAGAAAGGTTTTTGATATTTCCGGCAAAGAGTTGCTCAGTGATGTTGAGAGCTTCTTTGTAGGCTTCTTCACCGTGGACAAGTGTTACGACTTCACGAGCTAGGACTTTTTGAGCCAAACGTTCGTGTGGCGCCGCTTCAAATTGTTTACGGATGTCTTCAATCTCGTCAAGTGACAAGAAAGAAAAGATCTTCAAGAAGCGAACAGCGTCAGCGTCCATGACATTCATCCAGAATTGGTACATTTCGTATGGAGAAGTCTTTTCAGGATTGAGCCAGACGGCGTTTCCTTCTGATTTACCAAATTTCTTACCAGTTGCGTCTGTGATGAGTGGAACAGTGATGACATGACCAGTCTTGTCAGCCTTACGACGAAGCAATTCGGTACCAGCTGTCATATTTCCCCACTGGTCAGAACCACCGATTTGAAGGGTTACATTGTGCTCTTGGTTAAGAACGAAGAAGTCATAACCTTGCATGATTTGGTAGGCAAACTCAGTGTAAGAAATCCCTGTTTCAATACGTTTCTTCACAGACTCCTTGCTCATCATGTAGTTGACAGTGAAGTATTTTCCGATATCTCGGAGGAAGTCAATGAAGCTGATGCTGCCAAACCAGTCGTAGTTGTTGACCATGACAGCTTTATTTTCACCATTTTCAAAATCAAGAAAGCGAGAAAGTTGTCCTTGGATAGACTTGACCCAGCCATCTACTGTGTCTTTTGTTTGGAGACTACGTTCAGCATCTTTGAAGGACGGATCTCCGATGAGACCTGTAGCACCGCCAACGAGCGCATAAGGTTTGTGACCTGCTAACTGCAAACGACGACTTGTCAAGATTGCGACAAGGTGGCCTAGGTGAAGGCTGTCAGCAGTTGGATCGTAGCCAGTATAATAAGAAACTTGACCTTCTTCTAGGGCTTTACGCAAAGCTTCTTCATCAGTCGTTTGAAAAATCAAACCACGCTCTTTTAGCTCATCAAAAATGTGCATGTGTCTTTTCTCCTTTTTAAAATATTGTTTCTACCTATTGTACCACAAAGTCAGGAAATAGCCTAGTATCTTAGGGGAGAAAGTTGCTGCTTGTACTTTTTTGGAAACGAGTGAAATATGGTATAATAGCACTAGCTTATTTTCAGAGAAATAGATAAAAATCGTTGAGAAAGGGGCTGAAAGATGTCTCATATTATTGAATTGCCAGAAGTCTTGGCCAATCAAATCGCAGCAGGAGAAGTGATCGAACGTCCTGCCAGTGTAGTTAAAGAGTTGGTTGAAAATGCTATCGACGCTGGCTCAAGCCAGATTATCGTTGAGATTGAAGAAGCTGGTCTTAAGAAAATCCAAATCACCGATAATGGTCATGGGATTGCCCACGATGAAGTCGAGTTGGCTCTCCGCCGTCATGCGACCAGTAAGATTAAGAATCAAGCGGATCTCTTTCGGATTCGGACCCTCGGTTTTCGTGGTGAAGCCCTGCCCTCTATCGCATCTGTGAGTGTACTGACTCTTTTGACAGCGGTGGATGGCGCAAGTCACGGAACCAAGTTAGTTGCTCGTGGGGGAGAAGTTGAAGAAATCATCCCAGCGACAAGCCCTGTAGGGACTAAGGTTTGTGTGGAGGATCTCTTTTTCAACACACCAGCCCGTCTCAAGTATATGAAGAGCCAGCAGGCAGAGTTATCTCATATCATCGATATCGTTAACCGTCTAGGCTTGGCCTATCCTGAGATTTCCTTTAGCCTGATTAGCGATGGCAAGGAAATGACACGGACAGCTGGAACTGGTCAACTGCGCCAAGCCATTGCGGGCATTTATGGTTTGGCTAGTGCCAAAAAGATGGTTGAAATTGAGAATTTTGACCTAGATTTTGAAATTTCAGGCTTTGTCTCATTGCCTGAATTGACGCGGGCTAATCGCAATTATATCAGTCTTTTTATCAATGGTCGTTATATCAAAAACTTCTTGCTCAATCGTGCTATTTTAGATGGTTACGGGAGCAAGCTCATGGTGGGGCGTTTTCCGCTGGCCGTTATTCACATTCATATCGATCCTTATCTAGCAGATGTCAATGTGCATCCAACCAAGCAAGAGGTACGAATTTCCAAGGAAAGAGAGCTGATGGCGCTGGTCTCAGAAGCTATCGCAAAAAGTCTCAAGGAACAGACCTTGATTCCAGATGCCTTGGAAAATCTTGCCAAATCTACCGTTCGCAATCGTGAAAAAGTAGAGCAAACGACTTTACCACTGAGAGAAAATACGCTCTACTATGAAAAAAATGAACCGACAAGACCGACTCAAGCTGAGGTAGCAGACCATCAGGTAAACTTGACAGAAGAGAAGCAGGATTTGAACCTCTTTGCTAAGGAAACCTTGGATCAGCTGACTAAACCAGCTAAACTGCATTTTGCAGAGAGAAAGCCTGTCAGCTATGATCAATTGGACCATCCAGAGTTAGATCTAGCTAGTTTGGATAAGGCTTATGACAAGCTGGAACGAGAAGAGTCTTCGAGTTTCCCAGAGTTGGAATTTTTCGGTCAGATGCACGGCACCTATCTCTTTGCCCAAGGTCGAGATGGGCTTTACATCATAGATCAGCATGCGGCCCAGGAGCGGGTTAAGTACGAGGAGTACCGCGAAAGCATTGGCAATGTTGACCAGAGCCAGCAGCAGCTCCTAGTGCCCTACATCTTTGAATTTCCAGCAGATGATGTCCTTCGTCTCAAGGAAAGAATGCCTCTCTTAGAGGAAGTCGGCGTCTTTCTAGCAGAGTACGGGGAGAACCAATTTATCCTAAGGGAACATCCTATTTGGATGGCAGAAGAGGAAATCGAATCTGGGATCTATGAGATGTGCGACATGCTCCTTTTGACCAAGGAAGTTTCAATCAAGAAATACCGAGCAGAGTTGGCCATTATGATGTCCTGCAAGCGGTCTATCAAAGCCAATCATCGTATCGATGACCACTCTGCTAGACAGCTCCTCTATCAGCTCTCTAAATGTGACAACCCATACAACTGTCCGCACGGACGTCCTGTTTTGGTGCATTTTACCAAGTCAGATATGGAAAAGATGTTCCGTCGCATTCAGGAAAATCACACGAGTCTACGAGAACTAGGAAAATACTAATACTCTTCGAAAATCTCTTTAAACTGCGTCAGCCTTACCTTGTCTAACTTAAGTTATGCCTACGGTTAGCTTCCTAGTTTACTCTTTGATTTTCATTGAGTATAAATTGAAGGGAAAATTATGTACGAATATCTAAAAGGTATCATTACCAAAATTACTGCTAAATACATCGTTCTAGAAGCAAACGGAATCGGCTATATCCTACACGTAGCAAATCCCTATGCTTACTCGGGACAAGTCAATCAGGAAGCGCAAATCTATGTGCATCAAGTTGTTCGCGAAGACGCTCATCTCCTTTATGGTTTCCGTTCAGAAGACGAGAAAAAACTCTTTCTCAGCTTGATTTCGGTGTCGGGCATTGGTCCTGTATCAGCTTTGGCTATCATTGCAGCAGATGACAATGCAGGCCTCGTTCAAGCCATCGAGACCAAGAACATTACCTACTTGACCAAATTTCCTAAAATCGGTAAGAAAACAGCCCAACAGATGGTACTGGACTTAGAAGGTAAGGTGGTTGTGGACGGAGATGATCTTCCTGCTAAGACTGCAGCTCCATCTACCAGTGACAATCAAGAATTGGAGGAAGCTATGGAAGCCATGTTGGCACTGGGCTACAAGGCGACTGAGCTCAAGAAAATCAAGAAATTCTTTGAAGGAACTTCAGATACTGCTGAAAACTACATCAAATCTGCCCTTAAGATGTTGGTGAAATAGGAGAAGAAGATGCCAAAACGCTGTGGCTGGGTTAAAATGAACAACCCTCTATATGTAGCCTACCACGATGAGGAATGGGGACAGGCCCTCCATGATGACCGAGCACTTTTTGAGTTGCTTTGCATGGAGACTTATCAGGCTGGTCTTTCTTGGGAAACGGTGCTCAATAAACGCCAAGCCTTCCGCCAAGCTTTTCATGGTTACCACATTCAAGCTGTTGCAGACATGACGGATGAAGAACTGGAAGATCTGATGAATAATTCAGCTATCATCCGCAATCGTGCCAAGATATTTGCCACCCGAGCAAACGCCCAGGCCTTTTTACAAGTTCAGAAAGAGTATGGCTCTTTTGATGCTTATCTCTGGTCTTTTGTAGGGGGGAAAACCATCGTTAACGATATCCCGGACTACAGTCAAGCACCAGCCAAAACGCCTTTGTCTGAAAAAATATCCAAGGATCTCAAAAAACGTGGTTTTAAGTTCACTGGACCAGTCGCTGTTTTGTCCTATCTGAAGGCTGCAGGGCTAGTTGATGACCATGAGAATGATTGTGAATGGAAGGGGAATTAAATGATGTCTACAAAATATAAGGGAGTTCTGATTTTTGGGCTCCTATATACAATTCTCTTTGTGTTTGATGGTATACGAGTATTTGATGCTCCATTGCCTTCTTCTGCAGGGACTTATTTAGTCTATACCATCATGTTTGTGTATGGTTGCTTCTTATTTAAGTCCCTATTGCTCCAAAAGTGGGAAGAGGTTAGAAGTTCTAAAAGGAAATTTATCTTTGGGGTTTTAAAAGACTGGGGCTTGCTTTTCCTTTCAACCATTCTTTTTGGGCTCCTATCGGAAATGTTGAGACAGATGTTGGGATTAAGCGGACAGGGACTAAACGAGGCTAATATACAAACTGCCTTTAAAGAACAACCACTACTGATAGCGGTTTTTGCCTGTGTCATAGGCCCTTTAGTGGAAGAGCTCTTTTTCCGTCAAATTTTATTGAGATATTTAAGGAAGAGTCTACCAACTTGGCTGAGTGTCTTTTTGGTCGGTCTTGCCTTTGCACTTACTCATATGCACAGTTTGTCTTTATCAGAGTGGGTCGGTGCAGTCGGATACCTAGGTGGTGGCCTTGCTTTTTCTATTATTTATGTGAAAGAAAAGGAGAATATCTACTATCCCTTACTTGTTCACATGTTAGGCAATAGCCTATCCTTTATTATTTTAGCCTTGTCTTAATCCTATACATAAAAAAGCAACCGCTCGATGTGGTTGCTTTTTATAGTAGTTGTATTCTTATAGAGCAGTAAGGAAAGTCAGTCCGCCAAGGATAACCCCGGCTGAGTTTGGAATGATTAGAATCCAGTCTTTCTTAGGCTCTTTTGTCCATCCATAAATGACCCAGATTAAGCAAGAGACTGCTGCTGATAAAGGTTGAAATGGTTGAGCTTTGTTTCCTTGTAAATTGGCAAAAATTTGAGGGATGTAGGCTATAAATACAATAATCCCGATAAAGGCACCAATTGAACCAACAACTTGATTAATTCTCTGTTTAGTCATATATATTTCTCCTTATTACTTTATTAGTATAACAGAAAAACAACTTGGATTCAAGGACAAAACCTCGGGATTCTAAGGAAAGACTTTACATTAGAACGTTTTTAGAAAATGTAGCTACTTTTCTTTGGAGAATAAAAAAAAGCTTTGGAGCCATAATAAAAGTAGTCTGTCTGTAAAACACACTACTTTTATTGTTTATCTTAATATCTAGCAGGTCCAGCACTTGCGCTCTTGATGTTGAAACGTTTTTTGAGGTAGAAACGTAGGGCAAGGAGAGCTCCTCCAATCACCAATAAAACAAGTGGTGGGAGGCTGATGTTGATGGCTTGTGGAAGGAAGTTGCTCAAGAAGAGGATGAAGACCCAGGCAAACATGGTTGCTAACATAACCAAAAGTGATTTCCAGAATGGAGGGCGTTGGCTACGGTCAGTATCTGGTCCGTAGTAGCGGTAGATGAAGTGATAGAGAAGGTAAAAGGCAACTCCACCAAAGGCCCCTACACTGATAAGTGTTACCAATCCGTAGGCCACAGGTTGGTTTGAGAAGAAGCTCATCAAGGCGCTAACTACTGCAAATAATCCTGTGATGAAAAGGGCTGAATCCAACATCATCAATTTTGGATCGTCGTTTTCTTTTGGATGTTCTTTTTCGAATTGCTCTTTTTCGCTGAAACTATGAGCCCAGTGAGTTGGTGCTCCGTAGATAGAACGAGCTGTCACTCCTTTTGGTTGTTCTTCAAGGATGTGAGGAATGACTTCTTCAAGGATGGCCTTGATTTCAGCGTCAGTTTTTCCGTCCTTGAGAAATTGTTGGGTTGCAATATGGATAAATTCCTGGTTTTTCTTTGTTAATTCTTTTAAATCAATCTGTGACATAATAACTCCTGTTTAGAACCATTTTTTATGGATGAGGTAAAGAGTGAGAGAAACACTCATAGCAAAGGCGATAAAGACGATGAGCCAGAAAGCATGCGGCTCTCCGTTTAAAGGAATTTCATTATCCTTAAAGTTCATTCCATAAGCTGAGAAAATCATGGTCGGGATAGACATAACGATGGTCACGAGAGCCAAGGTTTTCATGATATTGTTCTGGTTGTTTGAAATGATTGAGGCAAAGGTCTCTGTCATAGAGTGAAGGACATTTCCATAGATATCCGCCATCTCGATGGCCTGTTGGGTTTCAATCAAGGTATCTTCTAGTAAGTCTTCGTCTTCAAGGTATTTCTTAATATTGCTAGTTGCGCTGGTCAATTTTTTAATCACGCGCTCATTTGTCTTAAGTGAAGCTTTGAAGTAGACGATGGTCTTTTCCAACTCCATGAGTTCAATCAATTCTTCGTTTCGAGTAGATTTGTGAAGTTGGCTTTCAATCTGCTCACTCTTACGTTCAATCGAACGGAGGGCAGTTAGGTAAATCTCCGCATTGCGGTAGAGGATTTGGAAGATGAAGCGCGACCGCATGAAGGTATAGAAATTCCGAAGTCTACGATTGATAAAGACATCAAGAAGTGGTAGAGGCTCCAAGCAGGTAGTGATGATAGCCTCTTCTGTGATGATAATCCCCAAGGGAATAGTCACGTAGTAGGTCTGGTTATTTCTTTCCTCTGTGATTGGGACGTCTACGATGATCAAAGTGTACTCATCTTCGATGGTGATACGAGACATTTCTTCCGCATCGAGCGGTGCACGGAGGTCAGCAATATCAATATCAAAGGCCGAGGCGATTTCCATCGATTCGCTTTGAGTAGGATTGACGAGATTGATCCAAGTGCCCGGCTGGAGCGTATCAATCTCTTTAAATTCAGTTGTTGTTGAGAGAAAGACTTGCTTCATATCTCTTATCCTTTCCTAATCTAATCCGTGTTTCAGTGATTTTTGACACCGTACTATTATACTACAAATTCTGCTTTTTTGGTAATAGAATTTCACTTTTTTTGGTATAATGGAAAGCAACAATGAACTAGAAAGAAGTAATATGCAAGATAAGATTGTCATCCATGGGGCACGCGCCCATAATTTAAAAAATATAGATGTGGAAATTCCACGAGACAAACTAGTTGTGGTGACGGGACTATCTGGATCTGGAAAGTCTAGTTTAGCCTTTGATACCCTTTATGCAGAAGGGCAACGTCGCTACGTCGAAAGTCTGTCAGCCTACGCTCGTCAGTTCTTGGGCAATATGGAAAAGCCAGATGTGGACTCTATCGATGGTCTCAGCCCTGCCATTTCCATTGACCAGAAAACGACCAGTAAAAATCCTCGTTCGACGGTTGGGACAACGACGGAAATCAACGACTATCTACGTCTCCTCTATGCTCGTGTAGGGACACCCTACTGTATCAATGGACATGGAGCCATCAAGGCTTCGTCTGTAGAGCAGATTGTGGATAAGGTTTTGGAATTACCAGAGCGCCAGCGTCTGCAGATTTTGGCTCCTGTTATTCGTAAGAAAAAAGGGCAACACAAGACGCTGATTGAAAAAATTCAAAAGGATGGTTATGTTCGTGTCCGTGTCGATGGGGTTGTCTATGATGTGACCGAAGTTCCTGAACTTGAAAAGAATAAACAACATACCATCGATGTGGTGGTAGACCGTATTATCATTAAAGAGGGTATCCGTAGTCGTCTCTTTGATTCCATCGAAGCAGCCCTCCGTATCGCAGAAGGTTATGTGGTTATCGATACTATGGATGATTCAGAGTTACTCTTTTCAGAACATTATGCCTGCCCAGTCTGTGGTTTTACGGTTCCAGAGCTAGAACCCCGTCTCTTCTCCTTCAATGCACCGTTTGGCTCCTGTAGTGAGTGTGATGGTTTGGGAATCAAGCTAGAGGTTGATACGGATTTAGTAGTGCCAGATGCTAGCAAGACTCTTCGTGAGGGAGCCTTAGCGCCTTGGAACCCTATCTCTTCTAACTATTATCCAAATATGCTGGAACAAGCCATGACAGCCTTCGGAGTGGACATGGATACTCCTTTTGAGGACTTGTCTGAGGAGGATAAACATCTCATTTTTTATGGTTCAGATGGGAAAGAATTCCATTTCCACTATGAAAATGAATTCGGTGGAGTTCGTGATATCGACATTCCATTTGAAGGTGTTGTCAATAATATCAAGCGTCGCTATCATGAAACCAATAGCGACTACACTCGTACACAGATGCGTCTTTATATGAATGAGCTGACTTGTGGCACTTGTCATGGTTATCGTCTCAATGACCAAGCCTTATCTGTTCGTGTAGGAGGAGAGAAGGGACTCCATATCGGAGAAATTTCAGACCTCTCCATCGCAGACCATTTGGAAGTTATTGACCAGCTAACTCTATCTGAAAATGAGGCTATTATCGCTCGTCCTATCCTGAAGGAAATCAAGGACCGCTTGACCTTCCTCAATAACGTGGGTCTTAACTATTTAACGTTATCCCGCTCGGCAGGAACCCTATCAGGTGGGGAGAGTCAACGTATTCGTTTGGCGACCCAGATTGGTTCCAATCTCTCAGGAGTTCTCTATATCCTTGATGAGCCATCCATCGGTCTTCACCAGAGGGACAATGACCGCCTGATTGCCAGCCTGAAAAAGATGCGTGACTTGGGGAATACCTTGATCGTGGTGGAACACGATGAAGATACTATGCGAGAAGCTGATTATCTGATTGACGTTGGCCCTGGTGCAGGTGTCTTTGGTGGAGAAATTGTTGCTGCAGGAACGCCTAAGCAGGTAGCTCGCAACAGCAAATCCATTACAGGACAGTATCTATCAGGGAAACGCGCGATTCCTGTACCGTCAGAACGCCGTGTAGGCAATGGTCGCTTTATCGAAGTGACAGGTGCGCGTGAGAACAACTTGCAAAACATCACCGTTCGTTTCCCACTAGGAAAATTCATTGCGGTGACAGGGGTATCTGGTTCAGGGAAGTCTACCTTGATTAATAGCATCCTCAAAAAGGCTATTGCACAAAAGCTCAATCGCAATTCAGACAAGCCTGGTAAGTTTAAATCCATTACAGGAATCGAGCATATCGATCGTCTGATAGACATTGACCAGAGTCCAATCGGACGAACACCGAGATCCAATCCAGCTACCTATACAGGTGTCTTTGATGACATTCGAGACCTCTTTGCTCAGACAAATGAAGCCAAGATTCGTGGCTACAAGAAGGGTCGTTTCAGTTTCAATGTCAAGGGTGGGCGCTGTGAGGCCTGCTCGGGTGACGGGATTATCAAGATTGAGATGCACTTCTTGCCAGATGTTTACGTAGCCTGTGAAGTCTGTCATGGGACTCGCTACAACAGTGAAACGCTAGAAGTTCACTACAAGGAAAAGAATATCTCGCAAGTTTTGGATATGACGGTCAATGACGCAGTAGAATTTTTCCAACACATTCCGAAAATTCAACGCAAACTCCAGACCATCAAAGATGTTGGTCTAGGTTATGTGACCTTGGGACAACCAGCTACGACACTTTCTGGAGGGGAGGCCCAGCGTATGAAGCTGGCTAGTGAACTCCATAAGCGTTCGACAGGTAAGTCCTTCTACATTCTAGATGAGCCAACGACTGGGTTGCATACTGAGGACATTGCTCGCCTACTCACTGTTTTGTCCCGCTTTGTCGATGATGGCAATACAGTTCTCGTCATTGAGCACAATCTAGATGTTATCAAAACAGCAGATCATATTATCGACCTAGGACCAGAAGGTGGTGTTGGCGGTGGTACTATTATCGCAACAGGAACACCAGAGGAAGTAGCTGCCAATGAAGCTAGCTATACAGGACAGTATTTGAAAGGAAAGTTACATCATGAATAAACGTGTGCAAGCATTTTTAGATAAAATGCAAGAAAAAGAACTAGATGGAATCATTATCAATAACCTTAAAAATGTCTACTATTTGACAGGATTTTGGGGTTCAAATGGGACAGTCTTCATCAGCCGTGACCGTCAGGTCTTAGTGACAGATGCTCGCTATATTATCGCTGCTAAGCAAGAAGTAACCGGTTTTGAGATTTTTGCAGAACGTGATGAGTTGGCAACTATCGCAAAGATTGCAAAAGATATGGGTCTTTCTCGTATCGGATTTGAAGATGAGGTTTCAGTTTCTTATTATCATCGCATGCAAACCGCCTTTGAAGGTTTAGAACTAGTTCCACAGACACAGTTTGTTGAAGCCCTTCGTATGATTAAGGATGAGACAGAGATTGCGACTATTCGTAAGGCTTGTTCCATCTCAGACCAAGCTTTCCACGATGCTCTTGACTTTATCAAGCCAGGTAAGACAGAAATTGAAATTGCCAACTTCCTGGACTTCCGTATGCGTGAATTAGGCGCTGCTGGTTTGTCTTTTGACACGATTCTAGCTAGTGGAATCAACTCTTCTAAACCTCACGCCCACCCAATGCACAAACCAGTAGAACTAGGTGAAACTATTACCATGGACTTCGGTTGCCTTTACGACCACTATGTCAGTGATATGACACGTACTATCTACCTAGGTCATGTCAGTGATGACCAAGCAGAAATCTACAACACTGTTTTGAAGGCTAACCAAGCTCTGATTGACCAAGCTAAGGATGGATTAGGTTTCCGTGATTTTGACAAAATCCCTCGTGATATTATTGTTGAAGCAGGCTATGGAGAATACTTTACACACGGTATCGGGCATGGTATCGGACTCGATATCCACGAAGAACCTTACTTTAGCCAAACCTCTACAGAAGTTATTAAATCGGGTATGGTCTTGACTGATGAACCGGGTATTTATATTGAAGGCAAATACGGGGTTCGTATCGAAGATGATATCCTGATTACAGATACAAGTTGTGAGTTATTAACCCTTGCACCAAAGGAATTGATTATTATCTAAGAAAAATGAGATAAATCGTTGACTTTTACTAGTTAAAGGTTTATACTGAAAGGCGAAAACGGTAGGTGAGGCTACCATAGGGATACGGATGACTACCGCAAAGCAGTGGAGACACTACTCGTTGGTCAACAGTCCTGGTCGCGAAGGTCAAGACTAAGCTCATTACATCGCCCTATGGAGTTAAAGCTTGAACGAAAACAGATAATAAGTTTTTTAGTCCTGCCATTTTATGGCAGGATTTTCTGCTGTTTTAAAACAAAGAAAGGAGACAAACGATGCAAATTGACGATCATCCAGAACCGCACATACACAGCCAATCGCTGATTTGTGTCGTTCTGTCCTTATAAAGTGATTGGTCCCTGTGTATGAAATTACCATTCATACAGATAGGAGAAACCAATGAAAACTACAAAAGAAAGATTAGCAGCAGCTATTCAAACTCCATTTAAAGAGAGTCTAGCTTTTTACCATACAAGTCTAAAAGGCTTAGATTCAGAACAAGTCGAAGAAAACCGTGACCTATATGGTGAAAACACCATCACCAAGGGCCAAGAGGATTCCATCTTAAAAAAGATTTATGAGTCTATTATCAATCCTTTCACAATCATTTTGCTGGTGATTGCCTTTATCTCTCTCGTTACAAACGTCTGGCTTGCCAAACCTGGTCAAGAGGATCCAACGACTTCTATCATTATCGTTGTCTTGGTTTTGATTTCAGGAGGCATCCGTTTTGTCCAAGAATTGCGGAGCGACAAGGCAACAACCAACCTTTCAAAAATGATTGTCAACACTGCAACTGTTATTCGTGATGGTCTTGAACAAGAGTTACCCATCGATGAGTTGGTTGTGGGAGATCTCGTGAAATTGAGCGCTGGAGATATGATTCCAGCAGATGTCATCTTATTTGAATCACGAGACTTTTTTGTTCAACAGTCAGGTTTGACTGGAGAAAGCGATGCAGTCGAAAAACTTGCTTTAAATAAAGCTACTAATCAAAATGTAGAGAGTCTTTTAGAAGCAGAATCGTTGGCATTCATGGGGACAAACGTTATCTCAGGAAGTGCGATAGCTATGGTTCTAGCAGTTGGTGATGACACCATGATGGGGGCCATTGAGCAAACTCTCAACACCTATGATGAACCAACTTCTTTTGAACGTGAAATGAACAGCATTTCTTGGCTCTTGATCCGCTTGATGCTTGTCATGGTTCCAATTGTGTTTTTCGCAAATGGTTTGACCGACGGAGACTGGCTAGAGGCTGGAGTTTTTGCCTTGAGCGTTGGTGTTGGACTTACACCAGAAATGCTACCAATGATTATTACAGCCAGCTTGGCCAAAGGTTCCATTATCATGGCCAAGGAAAAAGTGGTCATCAAAAAACTCAATGCTATCCAGGACTTAGGAGCAATCGATATCCTATGTACGGACAAAACTGGAACTTTAACGCAAGATGAGATTGTTTTAGAATACCCATTAGATATCCATGGCGATTTGGATATGGCAGTCTTAAGAAGAGCCTATCTAAATTCACATTTCCAAACAGGTTTGAAAAACTTGATGGACCGTGCTATCATCAGTAGAACTGAAAAAGAGGCCAAAGAACACGCTATCCTACAAAATTTAGATACTAGTTTCCAAAAAATCGACGAGCTTCCATTTGACTTTGAGCGCAGACGCATGAGTGTCATTGTCAAAGACGATAGCAATGTTGTTAGTATGGTTACCAAGGGTGCTTTAGAAGAAATGTTGAACATTTCGACACATGTGGAGTACCGTGGAGAAGTCATCCCTCTTACTGAAGACATTCGTCAAGAAGTGTTGGCAGAAGTTGGTCAATTAAACCGTCAAGGTTTGCGTGTCTTAGGTGTTGGTTACAAGTCAGGTCTACGTGAAGACTATGCTTATACCGTGACTGATGAAAGAGACATGATCCTTACTGGTTATCTTGCTTTCTTGGATCCACCAAAACCATCTGCAGCACCAGCTATTCAGGCTCTGCTTGAGCATGGTGTCAAAACAAAAATTTTAACTGGGGATAACGAAAAAGTAACCCAAGCTATTTGTGAAAAGGTTGGTTTGGATGTTGAACACATCCTTTTGGGAGCTGATATCGACCAAATGACAGACCAAGAATTGGCAGATGTTGTTGAAAAAGTAACAGTCTTTGCTAAATTGTCACCTGACCAAAAAGCGCGTATCATTCTACAGTTGAAGAGAAACGGTCATGGAGTTGGTTATATGGGTGACGGTATTAATGATGCCCCATCTATGAAGGTAGCAGATGTCGGTATTTCTGTAGATACAGCGGTAGACATTGCCAAAGAAACAGCGGATGTTATTTTGTTAGACAAGGATCTCATGGTTCTTGAAACTGGTATCGTTGAAGGTCGTAAGGTCTACGCCAACATGACCAAGTACATCAAGATGACCGTCAGTTCAAACTTTGGGAATATCTTCTCACTCCTTGTTGCGAGTATCTTCTTGCCATTTTTACCAATGGCTCCTGTTCATCTCATTGTTTTAAACCTAGTCTATGATTTGTCTTGTGTGGCATTGCCATTTGATAATGTGGATCAAGACTTCCTCAAACAACCTCATACATGGGAAGCAAAATCTATTACTCGATTTATGGTTTGGATGGGTCCAATTTCATCTATCTTTGATATTTTGACCTTTATTTTCCTCTATTTTATCATTGTTCCTTTGGTGACAGGCTATCATTATGTTCATGGTTCTGAATCTGCCCTTCAGTTTATTATCTTGTTCCAAACAGGATGGTTCATCGAATCTATGTGGTCTCAAACCATGGTCATCCATATGCTTCGTACAGCAAAAGTTCCTTTTGTACAAAGCAGACCAGCTTGGCTTGTGATTTTTACAACTTTGGTTGCAGCTTTCTTTGTAACTAGTTTACCTTATGGACCACTAGTAAATATCCTGCGTTTAGCTCCGTTGGGACTGCCATACTTCTTGTTTTTGGTCGGTATTATTTTCTTGTACATGTTTAGCGTCACCGTTATTAAGAAGTTTTACATTAAGAAGTACAGAGAGTGGTTATAGTTCGTGTTTTGTTAAGAAAAAAGGATAAAAACGAGCAAAAAAGTTAAATTTTTTTAAAAATAGGTCGCAAGTCGGATGTTTTTTATGGTATAATAGAATAAACTGATAGTAACATGTAGCGAAAGGGGTAGGTACATGATCAAAATTTATACAGTCTCAAGTTGTACTAGCTGTAAAAAAGCGAAAACCTGGCTTAATGCCCACCAGTTAAGTTATAAAGAACAAAACCTCGGTAAAGAGGGGATTTCTAGAGAAGAATTATTAGATATTCTAACAAAAACAGACAATGGAATTGCGAGCATTGTATCATCAAAGAATCGCTACGCTAAAGCTCTTGGAGTTGATATCGAAGATTTGAGTGTCAATGAAGTGCTCAATTTGATAATGGAGACACCACGTATCCTAAAAAGTCCAATTCTTGTTGACGAGAAACGTTTGCAAGTTGGCTATAAAGAAGACGACATTCGTGCCTTCTTGCCACGCTCTGTCCGCAATGTAGAAAATGCAGAAGCACGTTTACGTGCAGCACTATAAAACATAAAGGCTGGGAGTGACTCCTGGCCTTATTTGATAGGTAAATAAGGGAAAATGAACATGAAGAAGATAGTTATCAGAACAGTTGCGCTTCTACTTTTACTAGCTGGCTGTGGTCAGAAAAAAGAATCTGCGGAGCCTGCTAAGGATACAACAACAGAAACTCTCCAATCAACTCTACCAGTCCTAGAAAATGCGAATAACAATACAGTAGTAACCAAGACACTTGTTCTACCCACTGATGAAAATGGAGTTCAGCAAATTCAGACCATTACCTATAAGGGTAAACAATTCTTGACCTTAACGATTCAGCAAAAACGGCAAGTTTCAGAAGAACTCAAGAACTACATTGCCGAGCATGGATTAGAGGAAGCAAAGACGGCCTTGAAAGAAGAGGAAGACAAGGATGAATCAGTCCAAGCTGCTCGTAAAATCCCTGGTTTTAGTCTTGAAACCACTCTCTTAAGTGAAACGGAGATTGAAACGAAAACAAGTTATGATTTTCAAGTTCTAGATGTTAAAAAGGCAAGCGAAAGCGAATATTTAAAAAATGTTGGCTTGGAAAATCTATTAAAAAACGAACCAGAAGAGTATATCGCAAGTCGAGTTGCAAGTGGTGCGACTGTCCAGTAAAGAAGTCGCAGAAAATCAGGCAAAATCAGATTGTGTGATTTGTAGAACGGCTGTGAATGTGCTATAATAGTACTATTCTAAGGAAAGAGGGTGTTAGAATGGGATTTACTGAAGAAACCGTACGTTTTAAATTGGACGATTCCAATAAAAAAGAGATTAGCGAAACATTGACAGAAGTCTATGCTTCCTTGAATGAGAAGGGGTATAACCCTATTAATCAAATTGTGGGCTATGTTCTCAGTGGAGACCCAGCTTACGTTCCTCGCTACAATAACGCAAGAAATCAAATCCGTAAATACGAACGCGATGAGATTGTTGAAGAATTGGTTCGCTACTACCTTAAGGGACAAGGAGTCGATCTATAACCAATGAGAATTATGGGGTTGGACGTTGGTTCCAAAACAGTAGGAGTAGCGATTAGCGATCCGTTAGGTTTTACAGCGCAAGGACTCGAAATCATCCAAATCAATGAAGAACAAGGGGAGTTCGGTTTTGAACGACTCAAAGAATTGGTTGATACCTATAAGGTGGAGCGCTTTGTTGTTGGTTTACCTAAAAATATGAACAATACCAGTGGACCGCGGGTGGAAGCGAGTCAAGCATACGGAGCAAAACTGGAAGAGCTCTTTGATTTGCCAGTGGAGTATCAGGATGAGCGCTTAACCACGGTTGCTGCAGAGCGCATGTTGATTGAGCAAGCAGATATTAGTCGTAATAAGCGTAAAAAAGTTATTGATAAATTAGCGGCTCAATTGATTTTGCAAAATTATTTAGATAGAAAATTTTAAGACAGAGGAGAAACTATGTCACACGATCACAACCACGATCACGAAGAACGTGAACTTATTACACTTGTAGATGAGCAAGGAAACGAAACTTTGTTTGAAATCCTTTTGACTATTGATGGAAAAGAAGAATTTGGTAAAAACTATGTCCTTCTTGTACCAGTTAATGCAGAAGAAGATGAAAACGGAGAAGTTGAAATCCAAGCTTACTCATTCATCGAAAATGAAGACGGAACAGAAGGCGAATTGCAACCAATCCCTGAAGATTCAGACGACGAATGGAACATGATTGAAGAAGTCTTCAACAGCTTTATGGAGGAGTAAAAACATCCGGGGGATGTTTTTACCCCTGCTTCTAGAAATGAGAAAAAGCAGGAACGTCTGGGGAACATTTTTACCCTTACGCTAAAAATAAAGACCGTAAGTAAGTTCGGGGGATGTTTTTAGCCCAACTCCTAGAAACTAGAAAGAGTTGGAACATCCGGGGGATATTTTTACCCCATATTGAAATTAAAACAAGCTAGGTTCTAGCAAATGAAGTAAAAAGCGAAGAGAATCTTCGCTTTTTTATTAAGGATTAAGGAGATAAGCGTGTTTGAAGTAGAAAAATGGCTCCATAGCCGGATTGGATTGAATTTTAGATCAGGTTTGGGACGGATGCAAAAAGCAGTGGATTTGCTGGGAAATCCTGAGCAAACCTATCCAATTATCCATGTGACGGGGACAAATGGGAAGGGGTCGACTATTGCTTTTATGAGGGAACTTTTTGTTTCCCATGGTAAAAAGGTTGGAACCTTTACTTCGCCTCACATTGTCAGCATCCATGACCGTATCTGTATCAATGGTCAACCTATATCGGATGCCGATTTTATTCGTATAGCTGATCAAGTTAAGGAAATGGAGCTGAAACTTCTAGAAACCCACGCTCAGTTATCTTTTTTTGAGTTGTTGACCTTGATTGCTTTGCTTTATTTTAAAGAGCAAGAAGTAGATTTGGTGTTACTGGAAGTTGGGATTGGTGGACTACTTGATACCACTAATGTGGTAACTGGAGAAATCGCAGTTATTACATCAATCGGCCTAGATCACCAGGAGACCTTGGGCAATAGTCTAGAGTTAATTGCTGAGCAGAAAGCAGGGATTTTTAAGTCAGGTAAATCAGCCGTTGTTGCCAATCTAGCATCGGAAGCTCAGCTCGTTTGTCAAATGGCTGCTCATAATTTGGGAGTAACTCTCTACCAAGCTGACCAAGATTTTTCTTTCAAGGATGGTCATTTTTCTTCTTCTCTTGCGAATCTGAACCAACTAAAACTAGGTTTGGAAGGGGCTTATCAAGAGGAAAACGCAGCTCTTGCCATACAAGCCTTTCTATTGTTTATGAATCAGAGAGGTGAGACGGTTGATCAAGAAGCAGTACGAGCTGCCTTGCGAGCTACCAGATGGGCAGGAAGACTAGAAGCTATCACTGAGCACATTTATCTGGATGGGGCTCACAACTTACCAGCCTTGGAGCGTTTGGTTGAATTTATACAGGAAAAAAATCAACAAGGTTATCAAGCTCAAATTCTTTTTGGAGCTTTAAAGCGTAAAGATTACAGTGGTATGCTTGGATATCTGACGAAACATTTACCAGACCTTCCTCTCTATGTTACTAGCTTTGATTATCAAGGTTCTTTGGAGGAGCAGGACTTGGGAGATTATCAGAAGGTTGCTTCCTATCGAGAGTTTTTAGATGGCTTTGAAAGTTCTGTAGGGGAGAAAGAGTTACTGTTTGTGACAGGTTCTCTCTACTTTATATCAGAGGTCCGTGCATACCTCATGGGTTATGAATCTATTGATTGACCTCCCTTCCCTTATTTGATATAGTTGAGGTGGAATGTTTCAGCAGCTTTTGCTACTTTTAGCCACCAAAAGAAAGGAGCTATTATGTCGTTTAAAAAAATCACACTTTCTCTTGCCACTTTGGCAAGTCTTGGTCTTTTAGTTGCTTGTTCAACAAAAGAACAAACAACTTCGACACCACAAGCAAGCACTAGTTCAGAAGTGATAACAAGTCAGGTATCTGAGTCAACAACAGCTAGCGCTACGAATGCTACAACCGTCAATATGGATGGTACCTATAAGGGGCAGGACGAGGGTGATAGCATTACGCTTGTCGTTACTGGTAATACCGGAACGTGGACAGAAGTGGAAGCGGATGGAGTACAGGAAGTTAAGAAGGTAACCTTTGAACCAGAAAACCAGAAAGTCATCATCGGAGACGACGTCAAGATTTATGTGGCAGAAGAGAACCAGATTATTATCGACGACATGGACCGTGAGGTTTCAGATCGTATTGTTTTAAAAAAATAGATATTTTAAAGGATTTGGATCTGGATAAAACAGGTGCAAATCCTTTTTTTATGGATAATTATATGAAAAAAAGTTCTTTACTCAATGGCCCGTATTTTAGCCAAAAGTATAGAACTACTGATTTATAGGTTATGATTTATAGGAATCGTTCTTGTAAAAAGTGAGCGACTCCGTCTTCTTCATTGGTTAATGGTAATTGCTCGTCTGCGAAAGGTAAGAGAGCAGGATTTGCATTTTTCATAGCATAGCCTTTACCTGCAAAAGAGAGCATTTCTTGGTCATTGTGTTCGTCACCAAAGGCAATCAAATTCTGTTTGTCGATATTCATGACATTGAGAAGGTATTCGAGGGCAAAAGCCTTGTGGACACCTTTTGGAGTACATTCTAGAATGTTCAAAGGACCACCCCAAGTGTTAATATTGAGTTGGTGCTTGTAAAAACTGTTCATCTCTTCTGCTAGTGCATATTTATCGTCAGCCCTAGTTTGTAATAAAATACAGTTAGGCCCCTTGGTCACTAAGTCAGACTTGAATTGATTTTCAGGGCGAAAGTTTTCAACACCAAATAATTTGGGATCGGCGATTTCTTGGTCTGGGGCCGTAATGTAAAACTTTTTACGATATTCACCAGCGATAAAGTCTGCCTCAATCTCCTTTTTTCGTTTTACGATATCCAAGAGGTATTTTTTGTCCACAGTCAGACACTTTTCATGTTTCCAAGTCTTACCTGGCAGATGAGTAAGTGAACCGTTGAAGTTAATCATAGGCGTTTCGAGTTCAAGTTGGTTATAAAAATCTTTGGCCATTCGGTAAGGGCGCCCAGTTGCAATAACGACTTGGTGGCCTTTTTTAGAGATTTTCTTAATTGTTTCAATAGTAAAGTCAGAAAGTTTGCTTTCAGAGTTGAGTAGAGTTCCGTCTAAATCGACGGCAATCATTTTTTTAGTCATAAAATCCTCCCGAATCTAGTTTCAGATAAGATGTTTTCTATTATATCAAAAAGTGGCTAGAAAAGCTGACAATAAGTAAAACGAAGAATAGCATCGGATAAGATTTTTATAATTCAGTAAAAATACCTTGAAAAGATGAATGATTGGTGTTATAATAGTCATATTGTTCGTAAAATGACAAAGGAGATTAAAAATGGACAAATTATTTAAACTAAAAGAGCACGGGACAGACGTCCGTACAGAGGTTCTTGCTGGTTTAACAACTTTCTTTGCAATGAGTTATATTCTCTTTGTAAACCCTCAAATGCTTTCACAAACAGGAATGCCTGTTCAAGGTGTATTCTTGGCAACAATCATCGGTTCTGTTGTGGGAACTTTGATGATGGCTTTCTATGCTAACTTGCCATATGCACAAGCCCCGGGTATGGGACTAAACGCCTTCTTTACCTTTACCGTCGTATTTGGGATGGGTTATACTTGGAAAGAAGCTCTTGGGATGGTCTTCATCTGTGGAGTTATTTCACTGATTATTACATTGACCAATGTTCGTAAAATGATCATTGAATCTATTCCTACAACACTTCGCTCAGCAATTTCAGCTGGTATTGGTGTTTTCCTTGCTTACGTTGGTATTAAGAATGCTGGTCTTTTGAAATTCTCAATTGACCCAGGTACTTATACTGTAGCAGGTGAAGGAGCAGATAAGGCTCAAGCGGCGATTACTGCAAATGCTTCAGCCGTTCCAGGATTAGTAGATTTCAATACTACAGCAGTTTTGGTAGCTCTTGCAGGTCTTGCTATTACTATCTTCTTTGTTGTTAAAGGTATCAAAGGTGGGATCATCCTTTCTATTTTAACAACGACTGTTCTTGCCATTGCAGTTGGTCTTGTTAATGTGTCAGGGATTGACTTCGCTAGCAACAATCTTTCATCAGCAGTTAACGACCTAGGAACTTTGTTTGGTGCTGCTCTTGGTTCAGAAGGTTTAGGATCTTTGATTTCAAACACTTCTCGCTTACCAGAAACTTTGATGGCCATTCTTGCCTTCTCATTGACAGATATTTTTGATACTATTGGTACACTTATCGGTACTGGTGAAAAAGTAGGTATCGTAGCGACAAGTGGTGAAAACCATGAGTCAGCTAAATTGGATAAAGCTCTTTACTCTGATTTGGTAGCAACTTCAATTGGTGCCATTGCAGGTACTTCAAACGTTACGACTTATGTTGAGTCAGCAGCCGGTATCGGTGCTGGTGGACGTACTGGTTTGACAGCCTTAGTTGTTGCTATCTGTTTTGCTTTATCTAGCTTCTTTAGCCCACTATTAGCGATTGTTCCAACAGCTGCGACTGCACCAATTTTGATTATTGTCGGAATTATGATGCTCTCTAACTTGAAAAATATCCCTTGGGATGATATGTCAGAAGCTGTTCCAGCTTTCTTCACTTCTATCTTTATGGGATTCAGCTACTCAATCACTCAAGGAATTGCCGTTGGTTTCTTGACTTACACTTTGACAAAGATTGTTAAAGGTCAAATCAAAGAAGTCCATGTCATGATCTGGATTTTGGATGCCTTGTTCATCTTGAACTACATCAGCATGGCTCTTAACTAATGATAAAAACTTTAAAAAAAGAAGGAGGATTCTCCTCCTTTTTTATTAGTAGAAATGTCGCAAAAGAAAACTTTTTGGTATAATGATTACATGCACATAAAAAATGAAGATGAACTCATTGCTCTTGGACAAGAGTTAGGTTCTTTACTAGAGAAAAATGATGTATTGATTTTGACTGGAGAATTAGGTGCGGGGAAAACAACACTTACAAAAGGTCTAGCTAAAGGTCTAGGGATTCATCAAATGATTAAGAGTCCTACCTATACCATTGTTCGAGAATATGAAGGTCGTCTACCCTTGTATCACTTGGATGTTTATCGTATTGAAGGGGACGCAGATTCTATCGACTTGGATGAATTTCTTTTTGGATCAGGTGTGACTGTTATTGAGTGGGGGCATCTATTAGGAGAAGCTCTTCCGGCAGAATATCTGGAATTAGAAATTCTCAAAGATGGTGACGGACGCGAAGTTGTCTTTCATGCCCGTGGCCAACGAGCAACAGAGCTCTTACAGAGGTTGACGGATGGAGTATGATCTTTTAGTCCGTGAAGCAGAAGTCCAAGATGCTTCGGTTCTTATTGCACTTTTGGATCAGATTGGTCAAGAATCTAGCTTTACCAGTCTGGATGAAAACGGAATTGCAATGACTGCATCAGAAATGCAGCATTTTATTGACAAGCAGGCCCAATCGGACAATCAAATTACTTTACTAGCTTTTTTAAATGATGAGCTAGCAGGGGTCATCAATATAACGGCGGATCAACGTCCGAGAGTTCGACATATTGGTGATGTCTTTCTTGGAATTAAAAAAGCATACTGGGGATATGGCCTCGGTAGTATCCTCATGGAAGAAGCTATTGAATGGGCCAAATCGAGTGCTAGTATTCGACGTTTACAATTGACAGTTCAAAAACGCAATCTTGCGGCTGTTCATCTATATAAAAAGATGAGCTTCATCATAGAAGGATTACAGGAACGTGGTGCTTGTATAGAGGGAGGAGAGTTTCTTGACGTTTACCAAATGGGTCGACTGATAGACAAATAAATATATGGCAAAAAAAATAATCGGAATGTTTTTAGGCTTTGTCCTTGTGACAGTGCTTGGTGTGGGAGCTTATGCCTATACGATCTACCAACAAAGTACACAGACTCTAGCTAAAACCTATAAACAAATCGGGGAAGAAACGAAGGTTATCGAGGCAACTGAACCCCTGACAATCCTACTGATGGGTGTGGATACGGGGAACGTTGAACGTACAGCCCCATGGGCGGGTAACAGTGATTCGATGATCTTAGTAACAGTAAATCCTAAAACCAAGAAAGTTGTTATGATGAGTTTGGAACGTGATATTCTGACACAAATCCAACAACCAGACGGTAGTGTTAAAGAAGCGAAACTCAATTCCGCCTATGCTGATGGTGGAGCAGAACTTGCTATTTCAACCATTCAAAAAATGATGAATATCCACATCGATCGTTATGTGATGGTCAACATGCATGGCCTTCAAAGAATGGTTGATGCTGTCGGTGGAATCACAGTAAACAACACTCTAGGTTTCCCTATCTCTATCCAAGATCAAGAACCGTTTAATACGATTTCTATCGGCGTTGGAGAGCAAACTCTAAATGGTGAAGAGGCGCTGGTGTATTCACGCATGCGCTATCAAGATCCAGAAGGGGATTACGGTCGTCAGAAACGTCAGCGCGAAGTCATTCAAAAG
Organism: Streptococcus sp. V728; assembly: GCF_052077995.1. Taxonomy (NCBI): domain Bacteria; kingdom Bacillati; phylum Bacillota; class Bacilli; order Lactobacillales; family Streptococcaceae; genus Streptococcus; species Streptococcus sp. V728. Next base: position 43,070 of record NZ_JBQJJH010000004.1, read on the forward strand.
ATTGTTGAGAAGATTCTAAGTTTGAATAGTGTTAGCCACTACCAAGAAATTTTGAAGGCTCTTAGCGATAATATGCAGACAAATATCGAGATTACGACAACAACCATTCCTCAGTTGATGGGTTACCAAGATTCCTTTAAAAACATTGAATCTCAACAGTTGCGTGGAGAGGATGCAATGATTGATGGGACATCCTACCAAATCGTGTCATCTGCTCATATGTTAGAGATGCAAAATCTTTTGCGTCGTTCATTGGACAAACCAGAAGTTACGGAATTAGAGACAAATGTTGTCTTGTATGAAAATATTTATGGCCGCTTGCCACAAACAACCGGACCTATTGCAGATCAGGAACAGCAAGGACAACAAGTGCATCAAGTGCAGCAAGAGCAACCAGAATAATAAGAAATAAATACTGAAATCGTAGGAATTTTCCTGCGATTTTTTCAAAGAAATTCGAATAGATAAGTAGGAGGAAAAAATGAAAGCGGAAATAATAGCTGTTGGGACAGAAATTCTAACTGGTCAAATTGTCAATACCAATGCTCAGTTTTTGTCTGAAAAGTTAGCTGAAATCGGAGTCGATGTTTACTTCCAGACGGCCGTGGGAGACAATGAAACTCGACTCATATCCCTGTTGGAGATTGCTCAGAAACGTAGTAATCTGGTTATCTTAACGGGAGGATTGGGGCCGACAGAGGATGACTTGACCAAACAAACATTGGCTCAATTTCTAGGGCGTCATTTGACTTTTGATGCTCAAGCACAGGCTAAACTGGATGATTTCTTTGCTCATCGCCCAGACTATGCTCGAACTCCAAATAATGAACGCCAAGCTCAAATTGTTGAGGGGTCAATCCCACTCTCAAATGAAACAGGACTAGCAGTTGGTGGTATGATTGAGGTAGATGGCGTGACTTATGTTGTCCTACCAGGTCCGCCAAGTGAACTGAAACCAATGGTTTTAAATGAGCTACTACCAAGATTGACAACAGGAGCTAAGTTGTACTCACGTGTGCTACGTTTCTTTGGCATTGGTGAGAGCCAGCTAGTGACGATTTTATCAGATTTGATTGAAGAGCAGACGGATCCAACCATAGCACCGTATGCAAAAACGGGAGAGGTGACTCTGCGCTTGTCAACCAAGGCCACTAGTCAAGACGAGGCTCAAAAGGCCTTAGATAATCTGGAGGAAAAGATCCTTGCACGTCAGACCTTTGAAGGGGTTGCTTTAAAGGATATCTGCTATGGTTATGGCGAAGAAGCGAGTCTAGCCAGCGTAGTTGTTGAGGAGTTGAAAAAGAAAAAGCAAACCATCACAGCTGCAGAAAGTTTAACAGCAGGGCTTTTCCAAGCGACTTTGGCAAACTTTTCGGGAGCATCAACAATCTTTAAAGGTGGTTTTGTCACTTATAGCCTGGAAGAAAAAGCTAAGATGTTAGACATTCCAAAAGTAGAGTTGGAAGAATATGGAGTCGTTTCAGCATTTGCTGCGGAAAAAATGGCTGAGCAGGCACGCCTCAAAACCCAGTCAGATTTTGGGATTAGCTTGACAGGAGTAGCTGGTCCGGATAGCCTAGAAGGGCATCCAGCAGGGACAGTTTTCATCGGCCTATCTCAAGCATCAGGTACCGAAGTCATTCAAGTCAATATAGCTGGAAGAAGCCGAGCGGATGTTCGTAAGATTGCAGTTATGCATGCGTTTAACTTAGTTCGCAAAGCTTTATTAAGTGACTGACTTTTGATATAATAGAAGAAGGTCCTTAGAATCATTAAAATATAGGAGAACAAAATGGCGAAAAAACCAACAAAAAAATTAGATGAAATTGGGAAAAAATTTGGAGCTGATCGTGAAAAAGCTTTGAATGATGCGCTTAAATTGATTGAAAAAGACTTCGGTAAGGGTTCAATCATGCGCTTGGGTGAACGCGCAGAGCAAAAAGTACAAGTGATGAGTTCAGGCTCTTTGGCTCTTGATATTGCACTTGGTTCAGGTGGTTATCCAAAGGGACGTATCATTGAAATCTACGGTCCAGAATCATCAGGTAAGACAACAGTAGCCCTTCATGCTGTAGCACAAGCACAAAAAGAAGGTGGAATTGCAGCCTTTATCGATGCGGAACACGCGCTCGATCCAGCCTATGCAGCAGCTCTTGGAGTGAATATTGATGAATTGCTCTTGTCACAACCAGACTCAGGTGAGCAAGGTCTTGAAATTGCAGGGAAATTGATTGACTCAGGTGCAGTTGACCTTGTCGTTATTGACTCGGTTGCAGCTCTTGTACCTCGTGCGGAAATCGATGGGGATATCGGAGATAGCCACGTTGGTCTTCAAGCTCGTATGATGAGCCAGGCGATGCGTAAACTTGGTGCTTCTATCAACAAGACAAAAACAATTGCTATCTTCATCAACCAGTTGCGTGAAAAAGTTGGAGTTATGTTTGGTAATCCAGAAACAACTCCTGGTGGACGTGCCCTTAAATTCTATGCTTCAGTTCGTTTAGACGTTCGTGGAAGCACACAAATTAAGGGAACTGGCGACCAAAAAGATACTAACGTCGGTAAAGAAACTAAGATTAAAGTTGTGAAAAACAAGGTTGCTCCACCGTTCAAAGAAGCTCTTGTTGAAATCATGTACGGGGAAGGTATTTCTAGAACTGGTGAACTCTTGAAGATTGCTAGTGATTTGGATATCATCCAAAAAGCAGGTGCTTGGTACTCATACAAGGGTGAAAAAATCGGACAAGGTTCTGAAAATGCGAAGAAATACTTGGCAGATCATCCAGAAATCTTTGATGAAATTGACCACCAAGTTCGTGTTCAATATGGTTTGATCGAAGAGGAAGAAGGCTCTAAAGCAAGTTCAGCAACAGAAACAAGTTCTAACCAAGAAGTGACTCTTGATTTGGGCGATGCTCTTGAAATCGAAATTGAAGAATAAAAAAAAAGTAGCAGAGAACTGCTACTTTTTTATTTCATGAGAACTAATGTTCGCTAAAACGTCGGTATTTGATGCGAAAGTCAAAGTAATTCTCTTCTTGCAATTTTTGAAAGATGTTGCGATAGGCTTCTTCATCAAAATGGTCACCACGGTAGAGAATTTCAAAACTCATTCCCTCGTATTCTAAAAAAGCATTGGCAGTTTTAAAACCATTTTGTAAGTAGAAGTCCATGCGGGCCTTTCGTTGTTCGAGATTATCACAGTCTTCGTCCAATCGCTCCACTTCAAGAATCATAGTACGCTGGTAAAAATCAATGAGTTTTTCAATGATTTCTCTCCCGTATCCATGGCTACGGAGATGGGGCATGATAGCAAAGAAGCTAATGTAGAAAGCTTTTTGATTTGAAATGGCAAAGGCAAAGCCGACAAATTCCTCTTCGTTATAAAAAGCGAAAAAGTGGGCGTCATCTCTATCTTGGTAACTTAAAAATTCTTCCAAAGAGACGCGTTCTTCTTCAGGGAAGGCTTCCTTGTTTAATTGTTCAACTTTTTCAAGGTCTGGGAATACATCTGTAATTAACTGGCTGGTTAAGGTCATACCTACCCTCCTTTTCTGTCACGATTATACCAGATTGTTTGTATCTAGGCAACGCTTTCTTAATGAAGCTCCCTTGTTCCTCTACTAGAAAGCTGATATAATACCCTTATGAATAAAAAATCAACGGTGGACTTGATTCATGGTCCCATCCTTCCTTCACTGATTAGTTTTGCTTTACCAATTTTACTATCCAATATCTTTCAGCAACTATACAATACAGCTGATATTTTGATTGTGGGGCGTTTTTTAGGACAAGATTCCTTGGCGGCAGTTGGAGCTACGACAGCCATTTTTGATTTAATTATCGGTTTTGCCCTCGGAGTTGGAAATGGGATGGGAGTTGTTATCGCTCGTCTTTACGGTGCTCGTAATTTCGCTAAGATTAAGGAAGCTGTCGCGGCGACTTGGATTTTGGGTGCCATCCTGAGTGGTCTTGTCATGCTGATGGGATTCTTTGGTCTTTATCCACTTTTGCAGTACCTAGAAACACCTGCAGAAATTCTCCCCCAATCCTACGAATACATCTCCATGATTGTTAGTTGCGTGGGAGTTAGCTTTGCCTATAATCTCTTTGCAGGATTGCTACGATCGATTGGTGATAGCCTTGCGGCGCTTGCTTTTCTTATCTTTTCAGCCATTATTAATGTAATTCTAGATTTGTATTTTATTACGCAATTGCAGCTAGGTGTGCAGTCCGCTGGTCTTGCAACCATTATCTCGCAAGGTTTGTCAGCAATCCTTTGTTATTTCTATATTCGCAAGAGTGTTCCAGAGCTTCTTCCAGGTCTCAAACATTTCAAATGGAATAAGGCTCTCTATGTTGACCTTTTAGAGCAAGGGTTAGCTATGGGCTTGATGGGATCAATCGTCTCTATCGGAAGTGTCATCTTGCAATCCTCTGTCAATAGTTTTGGAGCAGTCATTATCAGTGCTCAAACGGCAGCACGCCGAATCATGGCCTTTGCCTTACTGCCAATGACAGCTATTTCAGCTTCCATGACAACTTTTATCTCTCAAAATTTTGGGGCAAAACGTCCCGAACGTATCGTCCAAGGACTTCGTATAGGGAGTTATTTGAGTATGTCTTGGGCAACCTTTGCCTGTGTTTTCCTATTTTTTGCAAGTCCTAGCCTAGTTTCTTTCCTGGCAAGTTCGACAGACGGCTACCTGATTGAAAACGGGACTTTATACCTGCGTATTAGTTCGGTGTTCTATCCATTTTTAAGCCTGTTATTGATCTATAGAAATAGCTTGCAGGGGTTAGGGCAAAAACTCTTGCCCCTCGTATCTAGCTTTATCGAGTTGTTTGGGAAAATTATTTTCGTGGCTTGGATCATCCCTTGGACAGGTTATACTGGAGTTATCCTATGTGAACCGCTACTCTGGGTTGTTATGACCGTTCAACTTTACTTCTCCCTCTCTCAACACCCTTGGATAAAAGAAGGTAAGAAAATCGTGGCAGTCGGTGGAAAATCTTAGCCTGGTTTACAAAAGAAAATCCATTTCCTCTAGTGAAAATCAGCTAGACTTGTGTTATAATAAGAAAGATTAAAATGTGAATAAAGGAGATTCCTAATGGGACGTAAATGGGCCAATATCGTAGCCAAGAAAACGGCTAAAGATGGAGCTAACTCTAAAGTATATGCAAAATTTGGTGTAGAAATCTATGTAGCAGCTAAAAAAGGTGAACCAGATCCAGAACTAAACACTGCTTTGAAATTCGTTATCGATCGTGCCAAACAAGCGCAAGTGCCAAAACACGTTATTGATAAGGCTATCGATAAAGCGAAAGGAAATACAGACGAAACCTTTACAGAAGGACGTTACGAAGGATTTGGGCCAAATGGTTCAATGTTGATCGTTGATACCTTGACTTCAAACGTTAACCGTACAGCTGCGAATGTCCGTGCTGCTTTTGGTAAAAACGGTGGAAACATGGGAGCTTCAGGTTCTGTGTCTTATCTCTTTGACAACAAAGGTGTTATCGTCTTTGCAGGTGATGATGCTGATGCGATCTTTGAGCTTTTGCTTGAAGCAGATGTTGATGTAGACGATGTAGAAGCAGAAGAAGGAACAATCACTGTTTACACAGCTCCAACTGATCTTCACAAGGCTATCGTTGCTTTGCGTGAATCTGGTATTGAAGAATTCCAAGTAACTGAATTGGAAATGATTCCTCAATCAGAAGTTGAGTTGTCAGGCGAAGATTTGGAAACATTTGAAAAACTCTACGGAGTCCTTGAAGACGACGAAGACGTACAAAAAATCTACACAAACGTAGATGGATTCTAATAAAAAAGCGAGCAGACTATTAAGTCTGTTCGCTTTTTAGTTATCTTAGACTCTTACTCCATCATCAGTTTGCGCTGTTCTGTCTAATCCTAGGGCAAATTTACGGATGAGAAGAAACTGGCCATTTTCCTGTTTCACGAAAGTCAGTACAACTGTCTTAGTATTAGAACCGAGTGAGACATAGGAGATTTTTTTAATCTCATAGTCGCCTGAAGTTGACTCAATTTCAGAATCTGGCTGGCCATGCTTGCTGATAATATCTTTATAGTTGGAGCCCCCTTTTCCTCTATTTGCAGTATCACCTTCTATCAAAGCATCGAATTGTTCCTTGGTCCAAGTGAAGGAATCGGTATCCTCGTCGTCCTCATCCTCATCGATGCTATTATTTGGTAGCGTTCCAAAATCGTCATCTTCTGTTAAAGAGGTTAAACTTCTGTATGGGTGACGAAAATTTCTAGCCAAGTCGGTAAAAACACCAGAAGGGAGTACTTGCGTTGTCAAAACAAGGAAAATGGATCCAATGCCTAGAGCGGTACCAATAATCGCCAATATTTTACGGTTCTGGAGATTGAGGATGATACCAAAAACACCTAGACCTATTGCAATAATAGCAAAGAAAAAAGATAGTACGCTGATAATTGGCAACCAGGATCCGAGAAGTGCAAGGGTTCCCAAGATGATAGCAATGATTCCTAAGATTTTCTCTTCTTTTTGTTTCATTTGTGGCTTTCTCATTTCTAGTCAGGGTGGAATCTTATTCGTGTAAGATAGTGTTTATTATAGATAAAATGAGCCCTAATGTCAATTTTAAATAAAATAGTTCTCATAAGAACTTTTTTCTTGACATCCTATTTGAAAGTGATAAAATAGTTCTCATGAAAACTAATTGGTTCTCTAGAGAACTATTTATATGTAAAAAGGAGCAATCATGGATAAGCCAATGTTAGCTTTTAAACGTTTTGGTCATCAGGTTCACCTTATGGTGCAACAGGAAGCCAAGCGTTGTGGTATTGAATTTATGGGCGGACCGCAGGGCCAAGTTATACGATTTTTAGACTATCGTGAGGAGTCTGAACAGGCGGTGTTAATCAAGGATATTGAGCAGGAACTCAATATCACCAAGTCAGTCGCCAGCAATCTAGTGAAGCGTATGGTACAAAATGGTTTGGTGGAATTGGAAGTGAGTCCAAATGACAAGAGAGCCAAGTACGTTCGATTGACGGATAAATCACGCTCTCAGATGAAGCCAATCAAGTCTTTCTTTGATCGAATTGACCGTAGTCTACTTGATGGAATTTCTGAGGAAAAACTAGCTGTTTTTGAAGAAGTCATGGGTCTACTACAGGCTAATGTAGATAAAATGGGAGGTAAGAATGAAGAAACTCGCTAAACGTATCACAGGAAAAGAGTGGGGAATGATTCTCTTGACTGTCCTCTTTACCTGTTTCTCGGTCTATCTAGAGTTAGAAGTACCGACTTACATTTCAGAAATTACAGAACTACTTGGAACTCCAGGTACGCAGTTGGACGCACTTTGGTCACCAGCCATTAAGATGATAGGCTTGTCTCTACTTGCTTTTCTCTCATCCGTTACTGTTGGATTTTTTGCCGCTCGCGTTGCAGCGTCTTACACAACTCATTTACGAAGTGATATTTTTAATCGTGTTCTAGATTTCTCGCAGACAGAGATCAAACGTTTTTCAATCCCAAGTCTCTTGACTCGGACGACTAATGATATCACACAGGTTCAGATGCTTTTTACCATGGGACTCCAGGTGGTCACTCGTGGACCAATCATGGCTATCTGGGCCATTGGAAAAATCCTTGGGAAGTCTGAGTACTGGCTCTGGGCAGTCGTGGTTGCTGTTATCGTTAATGTTCTGATGACTACTGTTCTCCTGACTCTGGCCTTTCCAAAACAATCTGTCATCCAAAAATTGACAGATAAACTCAATAGTATTACTCGTGAAAGTTTGACAGGGATTCGAGTGGTGCGTGCTTATAATGCCGAGGATTATCAAGACAAGAAATTCGAAGAAGCCAATGAGGAAGTCACTCGTCTTAATCTCTTTGTCAACCGTTTGATGGCGATTATGAATCCTATTATGATGGCGATTTCGAGTGGCTTGAGTCTAGCCATTTACTGGATTGGTGCCTATATCATCAACGATGCTAGCCTGACAGACCGTCTACCACTCTTTAGTGATATGGTGGTCTTCATGTCTTATGCCATGCAGGTCGTGATGGGCTTCTTGCTCATGAGTGCTCTCTTTTTCGTCCTTCCTCGTACCTTGGTTTCTGCAGGACGTATCAATCAGGTGCTAGACTTGCATTCTTCTATTGAAAATCCTAGTCAACCACAGACGGCAGATTCTTCTATTCAAGGTCAAGTGGAATTCCGTGATGTCACCTTCCGCTATTCTAAAAACTCAGAAGCAGTTGTGGAACATGTCAGCTTCAAGGCAGAAGCTGGTCAAACCATTGCCTTTATCGGATCAACTGGTTCTGGTAAATCTACGCTTGTGAACCTCTTGCCTCGTTTTTATGATGTATCTGATGGGGAAATCCTAGTGGACGGTGTCAATGTACAGGATTATGATTTGGAAGATTTGCGGAATAAAGTCGGCTATATCCCACAAAAAGCAGTCCTTTTCTCTGGAGATGTCAAGGGCAATCTCGACTTTGGTAAGAGTCCAGAAACTCCGCTAAGCGAGACTGCTATGTGGCAAGCTCTTGAGTTGGCCCAGTCTAAAAGCTTTATCGAAGATAAGGAAGCAGGTCTAAACTCAGAAGTGGCTCAAGGTGGGACTAACTTCTCAGGAGGTCAAAGACAACGTTTGGCCATTGCGCGTGCCTTGGCTCGTAAGCCAGAAATTCTCATTTTTGACGATTCATTCTCGGCCTTGGACTACAAGACAGATCGTATCTTGCGCCAAGAATTAGCTGAAAAAACGCAATCTATGACTAAGTTAATCGTTGCCCAACGTATTTCAACAATTATGGATGCTGACTTGATCTTAGTATTGGATCAAGGTAAAGTCGTGGGACAAGGCACCCACAAGGAACTTCTTGCGACCAACGAAGTTTACCAAGAAATTGCCTATTCACAACTATCGAAGGAGGAATTGGAACATGGAAAATAAGAAGATGTCCTTTTGGAAACAATATAAACCTTTTCTAGCAGGTCTCCAACTTCCTCTACTAGTTGCGGTTGTGGCGGCTGTATGTTCAAGCATCATCACGGTTTATGGACCAACTAAGATTAAGGAAATCACCAACTTGATTTCAGATGGCTTGGCTACAGAAATCGATTTGGTAGCTGTGTCAAGTATCGCCAGCTTTTTAGCTATTTTGTATGTGCTTGGTGCCATTCTCAACTATACACAAGCCTATATTTTTTCAACGAGTATCCAACATTTTTCAAAACGCTTGCGGACGGCTATCGCTGAAAAGATTAATCGTTTGCCTCTTGCTTATTTTGACCGTCATTCTCAAGGAGATACTCTCTCTCGTGTAACCAATGACGTCGATACGGCGGCTCAGTCCCTCAATCAAAGTCTGGGAACGGTTCTCTCAGCTAGCTTTCTACTGATTGCTGTTTTGATTACCATGTTTGGCATGAACTGGATTTTGGCATTGGTAACAGTTGTTTCAACCCTTGTAGGTTTTGCTGCTGTTTCAGTGATTATGGCTAAGTCACAGGGTTACTTTAAAGCCCAGCAAAACAACCTAGCAGCCGTAAACGGTTATGTAGAAGAAATGTACTCTGGCCACAATGTTGTGACCAGCTATAATGCTGTGGAACCAACTAAAGAAACATTCGCAGGATTGAATCAAAATCTACATGATAGTATCTGGAAGTCTCAGTTTATTTCTGGCATCATGATGCCTGCTATGTTCTTTGTCGGAAACTTTAGTTATGTTTTGGTTGTTATCGTCGGTGCTGCCTTGGCTCTTGAAGGCCATATCAGTATTGGGATTATCGTAGCCTTTATGGTTTATGTTCGTACCTTCTCTCAACCCTTATCACAGATTGCCCAAGGGATTACCAGCTTACAACAAGCCAGTGCAGCTATGACCCGTGTCTTTGAATTTCTAAGTGAAGCTGAGATGGAAGATGAATCTCATAAGGAAACACAATTGACTGATACGAAAGGTGAAGTAGTCTTTGATCAAGTTTCCTTTGGATACACACCTGAGCGAACCATCGTTCATGACTTTTCTGCGACAGCTCATGCAGGGCAAAAGATTGCCATTGTTGGACCAACTGGAGCTGGGAAGACGACTATTGTTAATCTCTTGATGAAGTTTTATGAGATTGATAAGGGAAGCATTCGCATTGATGGTGTGGATACCAAGTCTATGAAACGTTCAGAAGTACACGATGCCTTCTCAATGGTTTTACAGGATACTTGGCTCTTTGAAGGAACCATTCGTGATAATCTCATCTACAACCAAACAGGGATTAGTGATGAACGAATGATTGAAGCAGCAAAAGCAGTAGGAATCCACCACTTTATCATGACTCTACCAGATGGCTACGATACTGTTTTAGATGATACAGTGACCTTGTCAGTCGGACAGAAACAGCTCTTAACCATTGCTCGTGCCCTTCTCAAGGATGCACCGCTCTTGATTCTTGATGAAGCGACATCTTCAGTCGACACACGTACAGAGGAGTTGATTCAGAAAGCCATGGACCGTTTGATGGAGGGACGTACGTCCTTTGTCATTGCCCATCGCTTGTCAACTATTCGTAATGCTGATTTGATTCTTGTCATGAAAGATGGAAATATCATTGAGCAAGGCAATCACGATGAGCTCATGGCTCAAGGTGGTTTCTATGCTGACCTCTACAATAGTCAATTTACAGAAGACCAAGTAGAAGAATAAACTAAAAGAAGGCTTGACGGCCTTCTTTTTCTACACTATACTAGAGTAGGAGAAGCTAACAGGCTTCTTGTGTAAAGAATAGGAATATCGAGAAATAATGAAAAACTATCAAGAGTGGTATGATAAAAGGAAATCAAATCTCCTTAGACATCCACAGCTTTTGCAACTGATGCGTGTTTTTAATCGCATGATGACAGTCCTGATGCCCTTGGCATACTTGACCTTACTGGGAGCAAGCTTTATCAGCAAAGGCTTGGGGAAAGACCTTGCCACCTATATCATGGTGCCGGCTTCTGGCTTTGTCCTATTAACGCTAGTTCGTAAGTGGATCAATCAACCGCGTCCTTATGAGGCTTGGGAAATTATCCCGCTACTAGACAAGGATAGTGCAGGCAATTCAATGCCCAGCCGCCATGTCTTTTCAGCAACCATCATTTCCATGGCTTGTCTGCACGCAAATCTGCCTGTGGGCTTGATTTTGTTGGTCTTGTCAGCTCTTCTCGGTCTGGTGCGAGTCTTGGGTGGCGTTCATTATCCCAAGGATGTTCTAGTTGGCTATGCCTGTGGGCTCATCTGGGGAATTCTATTCTTTATTTTGTAAAAAGCAAAGCAAGTGGGCTTGGGCTCGTAACCACTTACGGGTCAAAAGTGACCACTTGCTTTTTTGCCCTTGTAAAGTCTTATGGGCTTTGGTATAGTAGATGCAGAAAGGAGATAGGATGAAGTTACGAATCGAGATTGATAGTGAATTAACTGAGACAGAGATTGTCATCAAGGCTGCAGCACTGACAGTTGAAATAGCTGACTTGCAACGACTCTTGCAAGAAACCAAGGCTCCTAGGTTGATTTTTTATAAGGGGACGGGGGAGTATTACTTAGACTTGTCAGAAATTCTCTTTTTTGAGACAGAAGGTAGCAAGATTTACGCCCATACCCAGAAAGATGCCTACGAGGTTCGACTCAAGCTTTATGAGTTAGAGGCTATCCTGCCTCGCTATTTCAGTCGGGTATCCAAGTCGACCATTGCCAATCTTCTGCAGGTCTACTCGGTGGACAAGTCCTTCTCAGGGACAGGCACTATTTCCTTTTATCAGACCCACAAGGAGGTTCATGTGTCACGGCACTATCAATCCCTCCTAAAAGAAAATCTAAGAAACATGAGGTAAGAAGATGAAAAAGAAAGCATTTGGTATTGTGTTGCTAGTATTGGCAGCTTTAGTATTGTTACAGGGGAATTTTGGAATCCCTTCATTTGGAGGGCAGATTTGGCCCTTGATTGGTATTGGATTTTTTGCCTATCAATCAGTTGATGCTTTGCTTCGCCGTCGTTTGACACCAGCAGTTTTTACAGCTTTTATAGCCCTATTGATTGCCAATCATTTTTATGACATTTTACCGATCCCCAATCAATCACTGTTTTGGGCAGGAATTCTAATCGTGCTCGGAGTTAGTATGCTGACTCATACTAATCGGACTTGGAATGGGAAAAAATGGTGGTATGACGGTGAAAAGACTATCCTTACAGAAAAGGAAGTAGCCTTTGGTAGCGGAACTTTTTACAAGCAGAACCAAGATTTGGTAGAAGACGAGTTTGAAGTCGGATTTGGGAATGCCAAGATTTATTATGACAATGCAGAGATGTTAGGTGATAGCGCAACCTTGAAGATAGAAGTCGGATTTGGGAATGCAGTTGTCTATGTTCCCCAACACTGGAGAGTGGATCTGAAAGTGGAGACTTTCTGTGGAGCAGCCAAGGCAGACGCTCCTGTAGCCCCAACGAGCAAAACCTTGATTATCCGTGGAGACGTAGCTTTCGGGAAACTTGGTGTCGTCTACGTTAAATAAAAAAAGTCTTCCAATTCCCTTGCCAAAATGGAGAAAGTGTGATAACATAGTACGGTATGTGGTGCTAGCACATCCGCTATATTAGATCTAATAGGAGGAAAACACAATGGCTAAAGTATGTTACTTTACAGGTCGTAAGACTGTATCAGGAAACAACCGTTCACACGCGATGAACCAAACTAAACGTGCCGTAAAACCAAACCTTCAAAAAGTTACTGTTCTTATCGATGGTAAACCTAAAAAAGTTTGGGCTTCAGCTCGTGCTTTGAAATCAGGAAAAGTAGAACGCGTTTAATAAACATGAAAAGACCGACGAGGTCTTTTTCTTTTGCTCGAAAGCTGAAATCATTTGAAAAATCAAGCAAAAATCCGATGATACATCATTCTGCTTTTACAGTTGGGCTGAAATATGATAAAATAGAGTATCAACTAGTTGAGGTAAAAAAAATGACTGTAAAAATTAATACAAAAGATGGTCAAGTCGAACTAACTGATGATGTGATCGCTACTGTTGTAGGTGGTGCAGCAACTGAAATTTTTGGTGTAGTCGGTATGGCTAGTAAAAATGCCCTCAAAGATAATTTCCAAGCCCTTCTTGGTAAGGAAAATTATTCAAAAGGTGTAGTCGTTAAAGCAGCTGAAGACGGTAGTATTGCAGTTGATGTATATACTGTATTGAGCTACGGTACAAAAATCAGTGAAGTTTCAAAAAACATCCAAGAGCGTGTTCGCTTTAGTTTAGAGAACCAACTTGGAATCACTGCGCAAACTGTGAATGTCTACATTCAAAATATCAAAGTTGTAGGAGAATAATCGTGTCAAATATTACTACAAGCTTATTTCAAGAAATGGTACAGGCTGCTTCAACTCGTTTGAACAAGCAAGCCGAATATGTCAATTCATTGAACGTCTTTCCAGTTCCAGATGGAGATACAGGAACAAACATGGGGATGACGATCGAAAATGGTGCTAAAGAAGTCGCAGACAAACCAGCTTCAACAGTTGGAGAGGCTGCAAGTATCTTGGCTAAAGGTCTTTTGATGGGTGCGCGTGGAAACTCAGGAGTTATCACTTCTCAGCTTTTCCGTGGGTTCTCACAAGCCATCAAGACAAAAGAAGAGTTAACAGGGAAAGACCTAGCTCTTGCCTTCCAATCAGGTGTTGAAGTAGCCTACAAGGCTGTTATGAAGCCAGTTGAAGGAACTATCTTGACCGTATCACGTGGTGCTGCCATCGGTGCTAAGAAAAAAGCAGAACAGACAGATGACGCAGTTGAAGTTATGCGCGCTGCCTTAGAAGGAGCTAAAGCAGCCCTTGCCAAAACTCCAGAAATGCTTCCAGTATTGAAGGAAGTTGGAGTTGTGGACTCAGGTGGTCAAGGTTTGGTCTTTATCTATGAAGGATTCCTTTCAGCTCTTACTGGTGAATACAGTGCGTCTGAAGACTTTGTAGCTACTCCAGCCAATATGGGTGAGATGATCAATGCAGAACACCACAAATCTGTAGCTGGACATGTGGCAACTGAAGACATTACCTTTGGTTACTGTACTGAGATCATGGTTGCCCTTAAACAAGGTCCGACTTATGCTAAAGAGTTTGACTACGAAGAGTTCCGTAACTACTTGAACAATCTTGGGGATTCTCTACTTGTTGTCAATGACGACGAAATCGTTAAAGTTCACGTCCATACAGAAGATCCAGGCCTTGTTATGCAAGAAGGTCTCAAATATGGTAGCTTGGTCAAGGTTAAAGTCGATAACATGCGTAACCAACACGAAGCGCAAGTAGAAAAAGAAGCTCAAGTCAGCAAACCAGCTGAAGAAAAAGAATATGCCCTTATCGCAGTAGTAGCTGGACAAGGCTTGGCAGACATCTTCCGTGCCCAAGGTGTGGATTATGTCATCGAAGGTGGACAAACTATGAACCCTTCGACAGAAGACTTCGTCAAGGCTGTTAAGCAAGTTAATGCTCGCAACATCATCTTCTTGCCAAACAACAAAAATATCTTCATGGCAGCTCAATCTGCAGCTGAAGTATTGGAACAACCAGCTGTTGTGGTAGAAGCTCGTACAATTCCTCAAGGATTGACTAGTCTTCTTGCCTTTGACCCAAGCAAATCAATCGAAGAAAATAAAGAACGCATGACTGCAGCCCTTGGCGATGTCATCAGTGGTAGTGTAACAACAGCCGTTCGTGATACAACTATCGATGGTTTGGAAATCCATGAAAATGACAATCTTGGTATGGTTGATGGTAAGATCCTCGTATCAAACCCTGATATGCACCAAACCTTGACTGAAACTTTGAAACACATGTTGGACGAAGACAGTGAAATCGTAACCTTCTATGTCGGAGAAGACGGAAGTGAAGAATTGGCAAATGAAATTGCTCAAGAAATCGCAGAAGAATTCGAAGATGTTGAAGTAGAAATTCACCAAGGTCAACAACCAGTTTACCCATATCTTTTCAGTGTGGAATAAAGATTAAATAATAGAAAAAAGAAAGTTGATTTCTCAACTTTCTTTTTTTGTGACATTTGTCATATTTCCTAATGACAGAAGCTTCTAGTGATTCTACCTTCAAAGAATTATACTAGATGTATCAAATGGAGGAAGAAAAAATGAAACATAAAGTAATTGTCGCAATGAGTTTAGTAGCAGCAGGAGTCATGACTTATCTCATGTTTTCAGGATTGGACGAAGGCTTCTATCATTTTCCTTGGGAGTTATTTGCAGGATTTGGTATGATGTCTTGGTTGATCCGAGAAGGTTTGAAATTGGTCTCAGATGTGAAAAAGGAGTTTGAAAAATGAAAAAAGCGATTCTCTATCTCTTTATTGCACTATCACTAGTGGTATGGTTGGTCGAAATGTTTACAGGGTGGTTTGACCAAGCCTTCCTTCACCAAGTCATTCGCGGTGCTTGGGGTCTAGGATTTATGATTTTTATCGCCTTTCCGATGGGGAAGGAGTGGTTGAAAGGAGAATATCATGAACATGATTAAGGTAGAAAGTCTAAATAAGAACATCAAGGGCAAGGCTATTTTGAAGGATATTTCCTTAGAGGTAGCAGAGGGCGAATGCGTCGCCTTGATTGGTCCAAATGGTGCCGGTAAGACAACACTCTTGGACTGTTTGCTTGGAGATAAACTAGTCACCAGCGGTCAAGTATCCATCCAAGGCTTGCCAGTGAAGAGTTCTCAGTTAGACTACACCAGAGCCTACCTCCCTCAAGAAAATGTCATTGTTCAGAAATTAAAGGTTAAAGAGTTGATTGCTTTCTTTCAAAGCATTTATCCAAATCCCTTGAACAACCAGGAAATCGATCAACTATTGCAGTTTGACAAGCAACAAAAAGAGCAGTTGGCGGAAAAATTGTCAGGTGGACAAAAGCGTCTCTTTTCATTTGTCTTGACCTTGATTGGCCGACCAAAGCTTGTCTTTTTAGATGAGCCAACTGCGGCCATGGATACTTCAACCCGTCAACGTTTTTGGGAAATTGTCCAAGACTTAAAAGCGCAGGGAGTCACCATTCTCTATTCGTCTCATTATATTGAGGAAGTAGAGCATACAGCGGACCGGATTTTGGTCTTAAATAAGGGAGAGTTGATTCGTGATACGACACCTCTAGCCATGCGCAGTGAGGAGATTGAAAAGCACTTCATCCTACCTCTAGCTTACAAGGAAGTCGTCGAACAGTCTAACTTGGTTGAAAACTGGTCACAAAAACAAGATGCCCTGCAAGTAGTTACACGCGAAGCAGATGCTTTCTGGGAACTGTTAGTCCAGGCAGGCTGTAGGATACAAGAAATTGAAGTCAATAACCGTAGCTTGCTAGATACAATCTTTGAAGAAACACAAAAGGGAGATGACTAAGATGAAACGATGGATCGCACTAAACAAGATCGAATTTCTATTGACCAAACGACAATTAGTCTATTATCTATTATCCGTAGGGATGCCGACGGCCTTCTATTTATTCTTTTCAGGCATGTACCAGGATACACCAGATGGGCCAGCTAATTTTATGCGCGACTACCTTATCTCTATGACGGCCTTTTCTATGATGTCGACAGCTATGTTTTCATTCCCAGCTGTTTTACATACCGATAAAATCAACAACTGGCAGAAAACATTACGCCATACTCCAGTAAATATGGTAGAATATTATCTATCAAAGATAACAAGTATGATGGTTGATTATTTGGTTTCAATCCTGGTTGTTTTCTCAGTTGGGCACTTGGTCAGAGGTGTGGATATGCCTTTAGGAAGCTGGATTGGGGCTGCGCTCTTGCTGATTGCGGGAAGTATAGCCTTTGTAGCGCTTGGTTTGATCCTGACACTCTTACCGTCTAGTCAGCTGATGTCTGTCGTGGGCAATCTTCTCTATCTAGGCTTGGCTGTTTTAGGCGGACTCTGGATGCCCATCACTTTATTTCCAGACTGGATGCAAGCAATCGGGAAGTGTCTACCAACCTATCAGTTGATGGAATTGCTCAAGACCTTCTTAAACGAGGGAGGCATCAATTTATCATCCACAGTTTATCTACTTGTTTTTTCAGCAGTTTTATTTGGTTTGACTATTTACCTTCAAGGTCATAAGGAGAATGCTTAATGCTTGAAAGACTGAAAAGCATACACTATATGTTTTGGGCCAGTTTGATTTTTATGGTTTTCCCTATCCTCTCTGCAGTAGTTGGGGAAATTCCTAGCTGGCATTTACTAGTTGATATTCTATTTGTGGTGGCTTACTTAGGCGTTTTGACAACCAAGAGCCAGCGATTATCCTGGCTCTTTTGGATTATCATGCTAGCCTATGTAGCTGGGAATACCGTCTTTATTTATGGCAACTATGTCTGGTTCTTCTTTTTCCTTGCCAATCTCTTGATTTATCATTTTAGAGTGCGTAGCTTACGTCCTCTTCATGTCTGGACTTTTCTCCTTGCTCAAGTTCTTGTTGTTGGACAACTCATGATGTTTCAGTCAGTCGAAACTGAGGCTGTAGCCTTTGAGCTTGGGATTCTTACTTTTGTCGATTTGATGACATTGGGTTTGGTTCGGATTCGCATTGTCGAGGATTTGAAAGAAGCCCAGGCCAAGCAAAATGCTCAGATAAATTTATTGCTTGCTGAAAATGAACGCAGTCGTATCGGTCAGGATTTGCATGATAGTCTGGGGCATACCTTTGCTATGCTGAGTGTCAAGACAGATTTAGCCTTGCAGTTATTTCAGATGCAGGCCTATCCACAGGTGGAGAAGGAATTAAAAGAAATTCACCAGATCAGCAAGGATTCTATGAATGAAGTACGAACCATCGTGGAAAATCTGAAATCACGGACTCTAGCATCAGAGCTTGAAACTGTCAAAAAGATGCTGGAGATTGCTGGAATTGAGGTTGAGGTTGACAATCAATTGGACAAGGCTAGCCTGACCCAGGATGTGGAGTCGACGGCTGCTATGATTTTGTTAGAACTGGCGACCAATATCATCAAACATGCCAGTGCTGAAAAAGCCTATCTAAAACTGGAACGTACAGATCAGGAATTGCTATTGACGGTCAGAGATGATGGGAAAGGTTTTGCAACTGTAAAAGGAAATGAACTCCATACAGTCCGAGATCGTGTTGCAGCCTTCTCAGGTCAAGTAGAGCTGGTCAGTTTGAAACGTCCAACAGAGGTGCGCGTGCATCTGCCTTATAAGGAGAGAAAGTAGATGAAAGTATTAGTCGCAGAAGATCAAAGTATGCTTAGAGACGCCATGTGCCAGCTCTTAAGCTTTCAGCCAGATGTAGAGACTGTTCTGCAGGCGAAGAATGGAGCCGAGGCTATTGAGGTTTTGGGGAAAGAAGCAGTAGATATTGCCATCCTTGACGTCGAAATGCCAGTCAAGACAGGACTCGAAGCTCTCGAGTGGATCAAACAAGAAGTGCCTGAAACCAAGGTGGTTATCGTTACGACCTTTAAACGTCCAGGTTATTTTGAACGAGCGGTCAAAGCAGGAGTCGACGCCTATGTCTTGAAAGAGCGAAGCATCGCCGAACTCATGCAAACCCTACATACGGTGTTAGAGGGGCGCAAGGAATATTCTCCAGAGCTGATGGAAGTCATGATGACCCATCCCAATCCCTTGACCGAGCAGGAAGTAGCTGTTTTACATGGAGTAGCACAGGGGCTGTCCAACCAAGAGATTGCGGACAAGCTCTACCTCTCAAACGGTACCGTTCGTAATTACATGACCAATATCCTCTCCAAACTAGGCGCCAGCAACCGAACCGAAGCAGCCAAAACTGCCGAAGAAGAAGGCTGGTTGTGAGGGGGGAGAAAGAAAAAATCTCTTAGAAATAGAACTAAGAGATTTTTTGTGTCGTTCAGAGCTATTTTGCTACCCAACCGATGGCATCGTGTGGTGGGTTTTCGGTATCAATCCAGATAAATTCAATACCGATTTCCCCGTTTTTAAACTTGGTCAATCGAATTCCGTTGATTTCCAGTTCATTGAGTCTTTGACCTGTCAAGACTTCTCTTTCCTTCAACTGGAAAACACCACGCAAGATCCAATTTCCAAGAATTTCTTGCTTATCAGTTGACTGAATAGCCTTTCCAGCTTCTTGGTTGATATAGGCGTTGATGACATCACCAGAAGGTAAGAAGCGTAGTTTAAAGGTTCGTTCTTCTTTGGACAGGGCCAGTTTTTTAGTCCCAGATTCAAAAGTTCCAAATCCAGGACCAAAGAAGTCGGGCCTTTCGTCATGGAAGTTTTTGGAGTCAGGTAGCGGGATATAAACTTCGCTAACTGGACGATAAACTAGCTGTTCAATTTCTTTAATGAGTTTTTCATTGCCAGTATTATGGGCAAAGTGAATTAAGTCCTCACGAATCGCCTTCATCTGAACTTTTTCTTCCTTGCTGGTCCACTTTTTCAAGAGGATTTCTTCTAGGGAGAAAGTCACAAAAGCTAGTTCTTCAGGAGCTAAATTGTCCTTGAATTTATCCTGAATCTTTAAAATCCGTGGTAGACGATCTTTTTTGGCTAGTTTTGATCCACCGTTAAAGGCATTGAAACCAGAGTTTTCTTCCACATTTCCATGTTTATCTGTGATAACCCAAGACACTGTTTCCAAAATATCGGATTGTTCCTTTTTGGCTGTCAGTAGATGAAGGTTTTCAAAGAGAGAAAAAGGATCTTCGATATAATGGACGTCCCAAGTGTCTACAACAATGTCTTTATTGTTAAAAGTCATGTGGAGCTGGCTGTCAGCTGCCGTGTACTTGTAGTGGTGTTGTCCATCCGTAAATCGAAAATTAGTAGGGTTGTTTTTGGTAGTTGATCCTTCAATGACTAGATTATCAATATCGACTGGCAAATAAGATGTTTCACCGACAAAAATCTTAGGATTTTCTCCCTTTGGTGTCGGCATCAGAACGTGGTAAACAGCTTCAACATTGACCGAGTCAGAGTTGAATCCCTTGATCTGTGCCTTAGAAGATTCGATTCTCTGGTTTCTCAAGGTCGCAATCTTTCGTGCTAACTCTTCATAGCGTTGATAGTTTTCCTTGTCTGCAGCTTCTTTATCTGCTGAAATATCCGCATGAAACTTGATATCACCCAATAAGTCCGTCCAAGATTGAGAATCTTTTTTAAACTGAGCGATTTTTTGGTCTCCAGAATTAACCCCAAAAGACTTAATACCCACTAGGTATTTATGATTTTCATCCACAACGACGGAAGCATCATAGGAAGTATTGGCGATATCTTCCCCGACAGCATTAAAAGCCTTCTGGAAAACAGTCTCCTGGAATTTGGAGTTGACAATCGGAGCGACAGAATGTTCTGTTTGTTCCTCGTCTTCGGATTCTGCCTTTTGAGAGAAAGCCTGGCTCAAGCTAGCGAAGTTGGTAATTAAGGTTTTGTATTTGTCTTTTTGTTCAGACTTTAGATGTTCCCACATAAGCGCCCTCTTTTCTATTTTCAGTATATCAAAAGAAGATTAGTTTTTCACTAATCCTCTTATATATTCGTTAATTAATACTGTAAAATTCGAGTCTGCCTTGTTTTTTAACAAGTCTCAAATATTCTTCATCTGACAGAAGGGCTAAACCATCGTCATAAGCTTTGATTTTTTCAAGAGCCTGGTCATAGCTATCCACAAAATCCTTGACATAGGACTGCCCTTCAAATTGACCATTCATCTTGGTATAGATAATGGCGAATTTTCCTGAGCGGTCAAGTTGAGATTGCCCTTGGCTTTCGTTTAAAGCCTTAGCAACATTTTCCGCGATGCGTTTAATCACAGGCACAACCACGCTGTTTCCAGCTTGCTTGTATAGCTGACCATTAGAAACCCCTTCTGGGATTTTAAAGGATTTAGGATAGCCTTGAACATTAAAGGTTTCTTTCGGTGTCAGCTTGCGAATCTCACCACTGTCCGTCAAAATCAACGGAACGTTGTGTCCGCCTGTTCCCATATTGGCTGTGAGGGTAGGGACAACGCCATTCTTATTTTCACGGACATACTGACGACGCCATTGGTAAACTGTATCTTGACTAGTCACTTCAAACTTCAACTGGTCGTAGAAATTCTGCTTGCCTTCACGGTAGTAGTAGACCTCGTCTAGCTGATCACCAAAGTTAATGACGTCTTGAAGAGTCGTGGTTAGTTTGATTTCCTCTGGGAACTCAAATAAGTCATAGGCTTCTTTTGTATCAAAACCAACAATGTAAATCCGCTCACGGTTTTGTGGGATATTTCCATAATCTTTTCCGTTAAGAACCTTCCACTTGATAAAGTAGTTATTCTCAGTCAAGGCTTCACGAATGACCTTGAAGGTATTGCCATGGTCATGACCTACCATGTTCTTGACGTTTTCGATGAAAATAGCGCGAGGTTTGCATCCCTCAATCATGCGAAGCAATTCGAAGAAAAGATCGCCACGATCATCATCAAAGCCCTTGCGATAACCCGCAATACTAAAGGCCTGGCAAGGAAAACCTCCCATAATCACATCCACGCGCTCAGCCGGAATATCCTCTGGCTGAACATCGTGAATATCACGACCATCCAAATAGGTATCTGGATGGTTTAACTGATAAGTCTGACGCGCATACTTATCAAATTCATTGGCATACACCACTCTGAACTCGTTGGTCTGTTCAAATCCCAACTCAATTCCCCCAACACCTGAGAAGAAAGCTGCAATGTTGTACTTCTCAGGTCGGTTCGAACTTACAGAATTTGTCATGTAGTAACCTGCTTTCTAAAATAAATAACTAAATGTTATGACGGTTTATATAAAAATCAACATTATGGAATCCTTCTACCAACACAACCCCATGTAAAAATTTCCTTTCCAAGCTCAGTCCATTTTGAATCAATAAATGTATTTTTTACGAAGTTCTCAAATATGAAAATTAAATCTTCACCGTTCTCTAAACTTTTCTTAGAAAGGTATTCAATAGCTTTTTCCAATAAACCACATTGACTAATAATAACTTTGGAAATATGTAAGCTTTCTAAATTTTCGCTTACTTTAAATGATTCAACACAATCTTTCCAACAAGCATCATAGTTATCAGTATATGTTTTATTTCCTAGATAGATACCCTTTTTCATATCAAAGTAAAAATACAAATTTGATTCTTTCTCATACAATCTATTTAAAAACTTTATAGTATGTTGTGCATTAATTTCTCTACTATCATATATTTCTTCAATGAGTTTTAACGGAATTAAGTTCTCGACTTCATGGACACCCTGCTCAGCTAATGAAATACATTCGAAAAACTTTCTGTCTTTTGAGTCTATTATCTTTAGTACAGCTTTTAACGTTCCACCTATTGTATCCCCGGGATATTTTTGGTCGCCATCAAATATACCGAGTAATAATCTATTTTCTTGCTTAATTAACCCATCAAGTATAGTAGCAGAATTTTGTCCACCTCCGGGGACTATATCAAACGAAAGGTTATAACTAATTCTATTTCTAGAGGCAAAATACAATCCAATATAGTGATAAAAATCAAAATCGGTTGAATCTTCAACTATAAGTTGTGTTTTCGATAAAAACTCATTTTTAAGAATATCTGATACTGTAATAATATGACAATTATCACATTCGATACTATTATTAGCAACAATTGTATAGTATCTACTTACAACTTTTTTTAATCCTTCTGTTTCAGGGCTTTTTCTTCTCAAATCACCAAATAACCTCCGAGCATTAACCTCAAGAAGTGTACAGTTTTTTAAGTAATCTAGCACATCACGGTCTGCAATAATTACGTTTAATCCTTTTCTCCTATTTGTCGCTAAACTATTTAGCATAGAACATACGTCTGGGTCCTCCTCTGCTAATAATTGCAGACAACTTTTATGAATTTCAAATATCATTTTAGAGATAATTCCCTTCATCAAAGAATCCAATAGGCCAGTTTTCAAGAAACCCTTCTTCATCATACGAAGAAGACTCAACAATTGTTTCCATTTTCTCATTTTTCTTTGAAAAGATTTGTATGTTTACATCTTCGTTTCCTATTTTCTTCTTGTAGATTAAATCTCCAATTTTATTAATAATTGTTTCACTGTGAGTTTCAATAATAAATCGGAAATTACGATTAGCTAAACTACATATCGCTGAAATCAGCTTACTTTGTAGTTTTGGATGTAAATGAAGTTCGGGTTGTTCAATAATAATTGTGGTAGGGGATTTCAATAAATACAATTTTTTCCGTGGATTATAAGCAATAAACCAAAGTTGAGTTACAATAGGAAGGATTTGGCTATAACCGAATCCAGTATCAGATAGGTTATATCGATTCTGATCTCCATTTTTTCTAATATAAATAGATACATATCCTTTATTAATCCCATCGTAACCTATTTCATCTTTTTCTACTTGGAAGCCTAAAAATTCATTTGTCCATTCTTGAAATTGTTGAAACTTTATATTATCAAGATTATACAAAAAATCAACAAGATTCCTGCCACTAGAATCTACTTCTTCAATTGATAAATTTCTTAGCCTATAATATCTTTCAGCAGTAGCTCTGATAGGAGCAATATAAACAGATTTATTAAAATAGGACGTGATATAGTTATCAGAAATTTTTAAAATCATCTCTAAAAATTTAATCATTAGTATATCTTTATAAATTATTAACTCGTTTTCTGATAATTTCTTAACTTTTGTAATTTCAAACTCGTCATTATCACGGTTTACTTTAAATAACTTTTCCAAATCTCTTTTTATAATATCATGATATTCCCAAAAGGTCGGTATATCATCACTGTTTATTTCTTTAATTATGTCTCCTAATTCTTTTTCGAGAATCTCTTCTGAATCAAGTAGATTATTTAGTTGAAAAATACTATCTAATCTATGTATATATCCACTATCTGAAGTAAGTAATCCATATTCTCTATCACCTATATTTATTTTCTTACTTTGCACATCAATCGTTATGTCTTCATCCAATATAGAAATAGTTACTCTTGAAATTCTCTCTAATTCATTACTTTTATTTTTTTCTAAACAAATTGAAATAGTTGTTTTGTTGAATTTAGGTACTTTTTCAAAAAAGGATCGTTTGTTTAATTTGTAAAAACGAGCGTATTTTATTATTTCGTACCTAGGAACGTCAAATGAAAATGAAAATTCCATTTTGTCGTGTCCCTTTTGATTATTAACCGCTGTATCAAAATCACCAAAATCTACGTCGTTTTGATCATAACCACTCCAAAACAAAACACCTCGAATCTTTCTATTAATAGTTTGTTTTAATAAAGGAAAAAAACGTAAAAAAGTACTTTTACCCGAGCTATTAGACCCCAAAATAACATTTAATGGTTTAATTTCAATATCCCCAGTATCTACAAGACTTCTTAAATTCTTAAGTCTAATCGAATCCATATATCCGCTCCATTTCTTTTGTTCAGTTATAGAAATTAAATCACTTCCACACTACTTAACCAACTTCTTCATCTCATCAATACGTGCGACTGTAGCGTCGTACTTGGCTTGGTAGTCGGCTTGTTTGTCGCGTTCTTTTTGGACGACTTCTGGTTTGGCATTGGCTACGAAGCGTTCGTTAGAGAGCTTCTTACCAACCATGTCCAGTTCTTTTTGCCATTTAGCCAGTTCCTTGTCGAGACGAGCGAGTTCTTCTTCGACATTGAGGAGGTCTGCCAGTGGCAAGTAGATTTCTGCTCCTGTGATGACGCTTGACATAGCGAGTTCAGGTGCAGGGATGTTTGATGCGATTTCCAAGTGTTCTGGATTTGTGAAGCGTTTGATGTAGTTGACATTGCTGTTAAAGAAGGTTTCCAAGTCGCTATCGCTTGTCTTAACAAGGATGGTGATTGGCTTGCTTGGTGCTACGTTTACTTCAGCACGCGCATTACGAACGGCACGGATCAAGTCTTTGAGGCTTTCTACACCAGTGTGGGCAGCAAGGTCTTCAAAGGCTGGATTAACAGTTGGGTATTCCGCTGTAACGATAGAGCCTTCTGAGATTTGTCCAAAGATTTCTTCAGTCACGAATGGCATGATTGGGTGAAGGAGACGAAGGATCTTGTCCAAAGTATAAAGGAGAACAGAACGTGTGATAACTTTCTCTTCTTCGTTATCGCTATAAAGGACTTCCTTGGTCAACTCAACATACCAGTCCGCAAACTCGTCCCAGATGAAGTTGTAGAGGATGTGACCAGCGACACCAAACTCAAACTTGTCAAAGTTTTCAGTGACTTTTCCGATGGTTTCATTGAGGTTGTGGAGAATCCAGCGATCTGTGACGTTTCCAGCTTCCTTGTTAACAACTTTTTCCACATTAGCAGTTGCTTGTTCAAGGGTCAAACCTTCATTGTTCATGAGGATGTAGCGAGAGATGTTCCAGATTTTGTTAATGAAGTTCCATGAAGCATCCATTTTCTCGTAAGAGAAGCGCACGTCTTGGCCTGGTGCAGAACCGTTTGAAAGGAACCAACGAAGGGCATCGGCACCGTATTTCTCGATAACATCCATTGGGTCAATTCCGTTACCGAGAGATTTAGACATCTTACGTCCTTGCTCGTCACGAATTAGACCGTGGATAAGGACATTCTTAAATGGTTGGCGTCCTGTGAATTCCAATGATTGGAAGATCATACGAGATACCCAGAAGAAGATGATGTCGTAACCTGTTACCAAGGTTGAAGTTGGGAAGTAACGTTTGAAGTCTTCTGAGTCGACATCAGGCCAGCCCATAGTTGAGAATGGCCAAAGGGCAGAACTGAACCAAGTATCCAAAACGTCTTCGTCCTGAGTCCATCCGTCACCTTCTGGAGCTTCTTCGCCAACGTACATTTCACCTTCAGCATTGTACCAAGCAGGGATTTGGTGACCCCACCAGAGCTGACGAGAGATTACCCAGTCATGGACATTTTCCATCCATTGAAGGAAGGTATCGTTGAAACGAGGTGGGTAGAATTCTACCTTGTCCTCTGTGTCTTGGTTGGCAATAGCATTTTTAGCCAATTGGTCCATCTTCACGAACCATTGCGTAGACAAGCGTGGCTCAACCACGACACCTGTACGTTCTGAGTGACCAACACTGTGAACACGTTTTTCGATTTTGACGAGGGCGCCGATTTCTTCCAACTTAGCAACGACTGCCTTACGAGCTTCGAAACGATCCATGCCTGCAAATTCGAAGGCCAAGTCATTCATGGTTCCGTCATCGTTCATAACATTGACTTGTGGTAAGTTATGGCGTTGTCCAACCAAGAAGTCGTTTGGATCATGGGCAGGCGTGATTTTCACGACACCAGTACCAAACTCTGGATCTGCGTGCTCATCTCCAACGATTGGAATCAATTTATTAGCGATAGGAAGGACGACGTTTTTACCGATCAAATCCTTGTAGCGTGGGTCTTCTGGATTGACCGCAACGGCAACGTCCCCAAACATAGTCTCAGGACGAGTTGTCGCAACTTCAAGGGCGCGTGAGCCGTCTTCCAGCATGTAGTTCATGTGGTAGAAGGCACCTTCCACGTCCTTGTGGATAACTTCGATATCAGAAAGGGCTGTGCGAGCTGCTGGATCCCAGTTGATGATAAACTCACCACGGTAGATCCAGCCTTTCTTGTATAGATCCACAAAGACCTTGCGCACGGCTTTTGACAAACCTTCGTCAAGCGTGAAACGCTCACGAGAGTAGTCTACAGAGAGCCCCATCTTGCCCCATTGTTCCTTGATAGTAGTGGCATATTCGTCTTTCCATTCCCAGACTTTGTCAAGGAATTTCTCACGACCGAGGTCATAACGGCTGATGCCCTCACCACGCAAGCGCTCCTCAACCTTAGCCTGAGTCGCAATCCCCGCGTGGTCCATCCCTGGAAGCCAAAGCGTGTCGAAACCTTGCATGCGTTTTTGACGGATAATGATATCTTGCAAAGTTGTATCCCAAGCGTGACCAAGGTGAAGTTTCCCAGTTACGTTTGGTGGTGGAATCACGATTGAATAAGGCTTAGCCTTTTTATCGCCTGAAGGCTTGAAAACATCTTCGTCAAGCCATTTTTGGTAACGACCAGCCTCAACCTCGGCTGGATTGTATTTAGGTGAAAGTTCTTTAGACATGTGTGTGTCCTTTCTAGTTATTTCTATTTTTAATGTTGACCTTGAGTTTCCCACTCGTTCTTCAGCAAGCCGTATCTCAAATCATCACAGCGATTGCCCTGAGCATCTTTCCGGTCTCTTATCCGAGCTTCGAGGGTGAAAGCAAGCTTCTCAGCGACTCGTTGACTTTGGACATTGTAACCAAAGCAAGACAATTCTATCTTGTGAAGTCCCAATTCTTTAAAAGCTAAATCAATCAAGGCACGCGCCGCTTCTGGTACATAACCTAGGCCCCAATAGTCTGGGTGCAAGGTATAGCCAATCTCCAGTACATCGTCTTCATGGCGATGGTTGAAATCAACTGAGCCAATAACTTTATCAGTCCCTTTGACCACAATTCCATAGCCTGCTGGGAGATTGTCCTTTTCATTGCGCTTGGGAAGGATATGTTCCAGATAATAAATCTCATCTTCCAAGGTCTTGACGGGTGGGAAACCTGCTGGGTAAGAAACTTCTGGGAGACTAGCGTAGGCATGGATATCCTCAGCATCCGCCACTGTACGGACTCGTAAGACTAGACGCTCCGTTTCGATTCGTTCTGGCAGTTCAGCTCTTGTCATTCTTCTGCCTCGCTTTCTTAATAAAGCTCCCCATGGGATCGACTCGGTCATCTAGATAACGATAAACACGCTGGTGGCCGTCCCCCATAAAGTAGGTCGGCGCAAAACGGTCATTTTTAAAATGTCCCTTGTCATCTAAGAGTTCTGGATCAGCCAGTCGCTCGAGAACCTTGGCAAAGATATGGCAGATGCCATCTTCTTCGACAATTCGATCTACCTGGCAATCCAAAACGACTGGACAAGCCTCTAAAATCGGTGCCTGAGTTCGTTCAGAAATCTCATAGTCAAGCCCCAGGTGTTTCAATTTCTCCCGGTGACTGATAAAGCCAGCCTGCTCCATCTCAAGCATGAGGTTTTCGTCAGGGATGTTCACAGTGAACTTCTGGTAATGCTTAATCTGGTCAGCCGCATTTTCCTCAGAACCAACCCCGATGACCAACCAATCGCCCAGGCTATATGAGGAACTGCAGGTCGTAATATTGTGCCCAAAGTTCTGGTCCTGATACCCTAAGATGAAGATAGGAAAACCAAAGTAGAGCTTACTGGTTTTAAAAGATTGTTTCATGACAACTTCCTTTTGCTAGGCCGCAATAAAAAAATCGCCCCTGTCATCAATCTGACAGGGACGAATGTGTTTAATCCGCGGTACCACCCAATTTCGGGCAGAGCCCGCATCTCTCGTCTTTAAAACAAAAAGACATTTATATTTCATTTTTAAATTTCATCCATTAGCAACCAGTTTTGACACATTTGTGGATTTCTCAGCTCCGCCACTTTCTGTAAAATGTGGGACTCAAAACACCTCTAATGGCTTTATTTTAACAAGTTTTTGACGGAAATGCAAGGAACAAGAAAGATTACTTGAACTTGATGCCGTTTTCTTTTAATTTCTTGATAGTAGCTGGACCGATTCCTTTCAAGGCAAGGAGTTCTTTTTCTGTCCAGTTTTTGAAGTCAGCAGCTGACTTGATTCCTTCATCGTAGAAAGTCTTGGCACGGTCGACTGAAAGTCCACCTAGGTTGGCTGCGAATTCTTCTACTGAGCTTGTAACTTTTTGAGCTTGTTCTTTAGTTGCCTCTACAGTTTTTTCAACTTGCTTAGAAACAGCTTTACCTGCGTTGTTTGCAGCTTTTTCAGCGTGTTTCACAACTTTTTTTGTTTCTTCGACAACCTTGTTTACTGCGTTTGAAAGTGCGCCTGAGCGACGAAGACTGTTTCTTAATTGTTTTTTACGTTGTAGTTTTTTTGACATGATAAGATCCTTTCAATAAAAAACCCCTGTGACTGAACAAGGATAAATCTTTATGTTTTATTGTATCAACTTTCTTTGGGAAATGCAAGGCTTGTTAGTTTAGAAAGATAGGAGTTATATAGGAAATTCCGCCTTAGAATAAGAAAAGATGTTAGAAGAAATGCGAAAAATATGGTATAATGAAACGATAGATTTTTGAATAGGAATACAATCATGTTTGGATTTTTAAAAAAAGATAAAGTTACAGAAACACCAGCGGTAGTGCCAGCTCACATCGGGGTTATCATGGATGGGAATGGTCGTTGGGCTAAAAAACGCATGCAGCCACGTGTCTTTGGGCATAAGGCTGGGATGGATGCTCTGAGAACAGTAGCCATTGCGGCCAGTGATATGGGTGTCAAGGCTATGACAGTTTATGCCTTTTCAACTGAAAACTGGACTCGTCCAGACCAGGAAGTTAAGTTTATCATGAATCTGCCGGTTGAATTTTATGATAAGTATGTTCCTGAGTTGCACCAAAAGAACATGAAGATTCAAATGATTGGGGAGACTGATCGTTTGCCTAAACAGACTTTTGAAGCTTTGAAAAAGGCAGAAGAGTTGACCAAGTTAAATACAGGTTTGATTCTCAATTTTGCCCTTAATTACGGTGGACGAGCTGAAATTACACAGGCAGTCAAGTTGATTGCGCAGGATGTTTTGGATGCCAAGGTAAATCCGGGCGATATTACAGAAGAGTTGATTGGGGAATATCTCTTTACGGGGCATTTGCCGAAAACTTTACGCGATCCAGATTTGATCATCCGAACTAGTGGCGAGCTTCGTTTGAGTAATTTCTTGCCTTGGCAAGCAGCTTATAGTGAACTTTATTTCACAGATGTCTTGTGGCCTGACTTTGATGAGGAAGCCTTGAAGGAAGCTATTGCAGAGTTTAACCGCCGCAATCGTCGATTTGGAGGAGTATAGGAAAATTATGAAAAAGGACTTAATAAAGAGGACCATATTTGCCGCTTTGGCCCTAGCTATCTTTATCCCACTCTTGATGGTTGGAGGACTGTGGCTACAGATTGTGATGGGAATTTTAGCCATGCTTGGAGTTCGTGAATTGCTCCAGATGAAAGGTTTAAATACCATGACCCCTGAGGGCTTGTTAACCTTGCTAGCAACTTTCGTACTAACTATTCCCTTGGAAAACTATCTGACCTTTTTGCCCGTAGATGGAAATGTCGTCGCATACAGTGTTGTAATTTTTGTTATGCTTGGAGCGACTGTCTTCAGCAAAAACTACACGATTGAGGATGCCGCCTTCCCAATTGCTATGAGCTTCTATGTTGGTTTTGGATTCAACGCTTTAGTCGATGCTCGAATCGCTGGCTTGGATAAAGCACTCTTGGCTCTCTGTATCGTGTGGACAACAGATAGTGGTGCCTACCTAGTGGGTATGAATTTTGGAAAGAGAAGATTGGCTCCAAGAGTTTCTCCTAACAAATCAGTAGAAGGAGCTTTTGGTGGGATTGTAGCTGCTATGCTTGTCACACTCATCTTTATGTTAGTGGATAGCACAGTTGCCCTTCCTTACGGCATTTATAAAATGATGCTCTTTGCAATTTTCTTTAGTATTGCAGGTCAATTAGGTGATTTGATTGAAAGTGCCATGAAACGCCATTTTGGAGTCAAGGATTCAGGATTCTTTATTCCAGGGCATGGCGGAGTACTGGATCGTTTTGATTCTATGCTAGCAGTTTTCCCCATTATGCACCTCTTTGGCTTATTTTAAGGAAAGGTGAACAGAAATTAAATGATAGGATTATTAACCTTTATCCTTGTTTTTGGAATTATAGTGGTGGTTCACGAGTTCGGACATTTTTATTTTGCCAAGAAGTCTGGCATTCTGGTTCGTGAATTTGCCATTGGAATGGGACCAAAAATCTTTTCCCATATCGGGAAAGACGGGACAGCTTACACGATTCGTCTCCTACCGTTGGGTGGTTATGTCCGCATGGCAGGTTGGGGCGAGGATACCACAGAGATTAAGACAGGAACCCCTGTTAGCTTGACTTTGGCCGAGGATGGCAAGGTTAAGCGTATCAATCTTTCTGGTAAGAAGGTCGACCAAACAGCCCTTCCGATGCAGGTAACCCAATATGACTTTGAGGATAAACTCTTTATCACAGGTTTGGTCTTAGAAGAGGAAAAAACGTTCTCCTTAGACCATGATGCAACTATTGTGGAATCTGATGGAACGGAAGTTCGTATCGCTCCGCTAGACGTTCAATATCAAAATGCAACTGTCTGGGGCAAATTGATTACCAACTTTGCAGGCCCCATGAATAACTTTATCCTAGGAGTTGTCGTCTTCTGGATTTTGATTTTCATGCAAGGTGGTGTTCGTGATACACAAAGTAATAACTTTAGTATCATCCCTGATAGCGCGATTGCAAAGGTCGGTATTGAAAATACGGCCCAAATCACTAAAGTCGGTTCACACGAAATCAGTAACTGGCAAGATTTGATTCAGGCAGTGGAAGCAGAGACCAAGGATAAAACAGCACCTGTTTTAGATGTGACAGTCTCTGAAAATGGAACTGAAAAACAAGTCAGTGTGACACCTGAGGAAAGCCAAGGGCGTTATATTTTGGGTGTTCAACCGAGACTCAAATCAGATATCTGGTCTATGTTTGTAGGTGGATTCACATCTGCAGCTGACTCAGCCTTGCGCATTCTCAATGCCTTGAAAAACTTGATTTTCCAACCTGACCTGAATAAACTGGGTGGTCCTGTTGCCATCTTTAAGGCAAGTAGCGATG
Source organism: Streptococcus sp. V728 (assembly GCF_052077995.1). NCBI lineage: Bacteria > Bacillati > Bacillota > Bacilli > Lactobacillales > Streptococcaceae > Streptococcus > Streptococcus sp. V728. Next base: position 74,905 of record NZ_JBQJJH010000004.1, read on the forward strand.
CTGCTAAGAATGGACTTGAAAACGTCCTATTCTTCTTGGCTATGATTTCTATCAATATCGGGATTTTCAACTTGATTCCTATCCCGGCACTTGATGGTGGGAAAATCGTGCTCAACATCATCGAAGCTATTCGCCGCAAACCACTGAAACAAGAAATTGAAACCTATGTTACTCTAGTCGGAGTTGTGATTATGGTTGTCTTGATGATTGCCGTTACATGGAACGACATCATGCGAACCTTCTTTTAAGAATTAGAGGAAAAATATGAAACAAAGTAAAATGCTAATCCCAACGCTTCGCGAAATGCCAAGCGATGCTCAAGTTATCAGCCACGCTCTTATGTTGCGTGCTGGTTATGTTCGTCAAGTATCAGCAGGAGTCTATTCTTACCTGCCACTTGCTAACCGTGTTATCGAAAAAGCTAAGAAGATCATGCGTCAAGAATTTGACAAGATTGGTGCTGTTGAGATGTTGGCTCCAGCCCTTCTCAGTGCTGACCTTTGGCGTGAATCTGGCCGTTATGAAACCTACGGTGAAGACTTGTACAAATTGAAAAATCGTGAGAAATCAGACTTTATCTTGGGCCCAACTCACGAAGAAACCTTCACAGCGATTGTCCGTGATTCTGTCAAGTCTTACAAGCAATTGCCACTAAACTTGTACCAAATCCAGCCTAAATACCGTGATGAAAAACGTCCACGTAATGGACTTCTTCGTACGCGTGAATTCATCATGAAAGACGGTTATAGCTTCCACGCTAACTACGATAGCTTGGATGTAACTTATGATGAGTATAAGGCAGCCTATGAGCGTATCTTCACTCGTAGTGGCTTGGACTTCAAAGCCATCATCGGTGACGGTGGAGCTATGGGTGGTAAGGATAGCCAAGAATTTATGGCCATCACACCTGCTCGTACAGACCTTGACCGTTGGGTTGTTTTAGACAAGTCTGTCTCATCATTTGATGAAATCCCTGCAGAAGTGCAAGAAGAAATCAAGGCAGAATTGCTCAAATGGATGGTTTCTGGTGAAGATACCATTGCTTACTCAAGTGAATCAAGCTATGCAGCTAACTTGGAAATGGCAATGAACGAGTACAAACCAAGCAATCGTGTTGTGACTGAAGATCAAGTGGCTCGCGTGGAAACACCAGGTGTCAAATCGATTGATGAAGTCGCAGCTTTCTTAAATGTCTCTGAAGAGCAAACAATCAAGACCTTGGTTTATATCGCAGACGAGGAGCCAGTTGTGGCTCTACTCGTTGGCAATGACCAACTCAACGAAGTTAAATTGAAAAACTATCTTGGAGCAGACTTCTTAGAACCTGCAACTGAGGCAGAAGTGAAAGAATTGTTGGGAGCGGACTTTGGTTCTCTTGGCCCAGTAAATCTTCCAGAAAATGTTAAGATTATCGCTGACCGCAAGGTACAAGATAGCCGTAATGCGGTTGCTGGTGCCAACGAAGATGGCTACCACTTGACTGGTGTAAACCCAGGTCGTGACTTCACTGCCGAGTATGTGGATATCCGTGAAGTTCGTGAAGGTGAAATTTCTCCTGACGGACAAGGTGTTCTCAACTTTGCGCGTGGTATTGAAATTGGTCACATCTTTAAACTGGGTACTCGTTACTCAGCAAGTATGGGAGCAGATGTCTTGGACGAAAATGGCCGCGCTTTGCCAATCATCATGGGATGCTACGGTATCGGTGTTAGTCGTCTCCTTTCAGCAGTTATGGAGCAACACGCTCGCCTCTTTGTTAACAAAACTCCTAAAGGGGAATACCGTTACGCTTGGGGTATCAATTTCCCTAAAGAATTGGCGCCATTTGATGTACACTTGATTCCAGTTAATGTCAAGGATGAAGCAAGTCTTGAATTGACTAATCGTATCGAAGAAGCCTTGGTCAACAAAGGATACGAAGTCTTGACAGATGACCGTAACGAACGTGTCGGAGTTAAATTCAGCGATAGCGATTTGATCGGTCTTCCAATCCGTATCACTGTTGGTAAAAAAGCAGCCGACGGTATCGTAGAAGTGAAGATTAAGGCGACCGGAGATACAATCGAAGTTCACGCAGATAACTTACTTGAAACCCTTGAAATCCTAACAAATAAATAAAATCTATAATCAGAAGAAAAACAAGACAAAAATGTAACTAGTTTTTGCCTTGTTTTTTCTTTATAATGGGATAAAATAAACATAAAAAGAGTAAATAAAGAGGTAGAGCTATGCTAAAATTTCCAAAGGATTTTGTCTGGGGTTCCTCAACTTCTGGACCACAGACAGAGGGGCGAGCGCCTGGTGACGGCAAGGGAGATAATCTCTGGGATTATTGGTACCAAGTAGAGCCAAACCGTTACTTCAATGGCATTGGCCCTGACAAAACGTCGACCTTCTATGAAAACTGGGAGAAGGACATTGAACTTTTGTTAGAAACAGGTCATACAGCCTTTCGTACTTCTATCCAGTGGTCTCGTATTTTCCCACAAGGGCGTGGAGAAGTCAATCCTCAAGGTGTGGCTTTCTATCGTCAGGTCTTTGAAGCTATTAAGGCTAAGGGAATTCGCCTTTTAGTCAATCTTTATCACTTTGACTTGCCTTTTGCCCTTCAAGAAGATGGGGATGGTTGGGAAAATAAGGCGACCATCAAGGCTTATGAAGACTATGCTCGTTTCTGTTTTGAAACTTATGGAGACTTGGTGGACCAATGGATTACCTTCAATGAGCCCATCGTTCCTGTAGAATTTGGCTATTTCTATGATGCCCATTATCCTCATAAGGTAGATGCCAAAGCAGCAGTTAAGGTTGCCTACCACACGCAACTAGCCAGCACTCTTGCGGTCAAAGCTTGCCATGAGGTCTTACCAGGCTCTAAGATTGGGATTGTCCTCAACTTGACTCCGGCTTATCCACGTAGCCAGCATCCTGCGGATGTCAAAGCTGCACGCATTGCGGACCTCTTCCAAGCGCAATCTTTCCTAGATTCATCTGTCTTGGGAACTTATCCAGAAGAGTTAGTGGAGATTTTAGCAGACCATGACTTGTTACCAGAATACACAGCCGAAGAGTTGGAGCTGATTCGTGAGCACACAGTAGATTTCCTTGGAGTCAACTACTACCAGCCTTTGCGTGTCATGGCGCCACGTTTTGCCAAGCATCCTGACAGCCCCCTTTTGCCAGAGCATTTCTATGAGCCTTACGTCATGCCTGGTCGTAAGATCAATCCGCACCGCGGTTGGGAAATCTACGAGCAAGGAATTTATGACATTGCCCAAAACATCAAGGGAAACTATGGGAATATTGAGTGGATGTTAACTGAAAACGGTATGGGTGTTGAAGGTGAAGATAAATTCCGTGAAAATGGCATGATTCAGGATGATTACCGTATTGACTTTGTCAAAGGTCACCTTCGTGAGCTTCATCGTGCTATCGAAGACGGTGCTAATTGTAAAGGATATTTGATTTGGACCTTTATCGATTGCTGGTCATGGCTCAACAGCTACAAAAATCGCTATGGTTTGGTCGAGCTAGACTTAGAAACACAAGAACGCCGCCTGAAAAAATCCGGCCACTGGTTCAAAGAACTCAGTGACAATAATGGATTTTAAAAGTAAAATAACCAATTAGATTAAGAAAAAACCATTGGAAATAAAGCTCTTTGAGAGAGTTTCCAATGGTTTTTCTTATTCTTATAATAGTCCGATAAAAAGTAGTAGAGTTGATAAAGCAATAAAGGCTAGGGTTGCTAGACCACGTTGGCCTGGACTGTAAATCTTTCGTTCTCCTCGAACTGGGAAGACGATAGCTAGTAATGCACCACCGACAGCTCCACCTACGTGTCCAGCAAGGCTGATTCCTGGCATTAAAATACTTCCTACTAGGTTGATGACCAAGAGGGAGAGATAGGATTGACCAAGCTGTTGAAGATAGGGATTGCGTGAAGCATAACGAAGAACGACAATTGAGGCAAACATCCCGTAGAGGGCAGTTGAAGCACCTGCAGTAATAGCATTGGGACTAAAAACTAGGACAAAGAGATTTCCCATCATACCTGATAGAAGGTAGATAAAGAAAAACTGTTTGGAGCCAAAGATTTGTTCCATCTGACGTCCCAAGAAGTAAAGGGACAACATATTGACTAAAAAGTGCTCCAAGCCAATATGAACAAAGGTTGCGGAGAATAGGCGCCAGATTTGTTCAGGCATGGCCTTGATTGCTGGGGGATACACAGCTCCGAATTTATACAAGGTGGCTGCGCTTGTGTAATTGAAACCACTGGTTAGAAACATGAGTACAAAAACCAGGGTTGTCACGAGTAGAAAGAAGGTCGTGACAGGATAACGACGATCAAAAATCTCTTTCATAGATGAGTACCTCCTCAACTGGAATATCGTAGTGATCAGGTTGGAAGTCCTGAATCTGACATGGATAAAGTGTACTAATGGTGTGACTAGAAAAATGCTCCAAGTAGCGGTCGTAATAGCCACCACCGTAGCCAACTCGATAACCAGAAGTATTGAAAGCTAAACCAGGAACATGGATCAAGTCAATCTGAGACGGCTCAAAGACAATAGTTTTCCCCTGTGGTTCAAGAAGTCCAAAAGAATTTCTTTCGAGTTTCTCTGGTTCATATAGAACAAAGTCCATTTTTCCATGTGGATAGGTTTTGGGAATGAGGATAGTCTTTCCATCTTTTTGAGCTTGTTCAATGAGACTAGCTGTCTGAAATTCATGAGGAAAAGACAGGTAAGTGGCGATGGTTTTTGCTTCCTTGTAGAAGGGATGTAGAAGTAGTTGCTCAGTCAACCAAGCGCCCATAACTTCCTTTTCTTCTTTGGATAGAGATTTGAGTTCTTGCAAGACCTGCTTGCGTAAGGCTTTTTTCATTGTTTACTCCGCAGCTTTCTTGGCTAAAAAGCTTGATACAGCCTCAACACCGACAGCCAGAGCTTCTTCTTTAGGACTCATCTTTGGATGGTGAAGAGCATAAGGACTATCAATACCTAGCCAGAACATGACACCAGGAACCTTGGAGAGAAGGTAACCGAAGTCTTCCCCTGTCATGGCAGGTTCGATATCGATTAGTTCAATGTCCTCTTTTTCATCAAAGAAAGTCATCAACTCCCGGGCTAATTCAGGGTTGTTTTCGACTGGCAAATAACCTCCCTGCTTGAGTTCAATCTCTACATCCATATCAAAAGCAGCTGCTACACCTTCAGCGATAGCTTTGACACGTTTTTGAACCAAGAGACTCATATTGTGTGTAAGAGCTCGAATGGTTCCATGCAGGAAGGCTGTATCAGCGATGACATTGTTGGTTGTCCCAGCTTGAAAAACACCAAAAGTGACGACAGCTCCCTCGATAGGATCGACGTTACGGCTGACAACCGACTGAACTTGGGTCACAAAATAGCTAGCTGCAACCAGAGCATCGTTGGCTTCATGTGGAAAAGCAGCGTGACCACCTTTACCATTAAAGCGAATCTTGACTTCGCAAGTGCCCGCAAAGAGTGTACGGGTATTGGTCGCAATCTGTCCAACTTTTAAGTCTGGACGAACATGAAGTCCATAGAATTGGTCAGGCAACCAGTCACCAAAGGCATCATCTTCATACATGAGCATACCGCCTGCCTCATTTTCTTCCGCAGGTTGAAAGAGAAAGAGGAGGTTGTTTTTTGGTTGTTTTTCTAAAGCACGTTCGAGACTTCCAAGTGCAATGGTCATATGAAAATCATGCCCACAAGCATGCATGCGGTCTGGATGTTGAGAGGCAAAAGGAAGGCCTGTTTGTTCAACAATTGGGAGGCCATCAATGTCTGTCCGCCAACCGATGGTACGTTCTGGCTGACTTCCTTGTAAGTAAACTAAAATACCAGTTCGCCAGGTACGAATCTGAACAAAATCCTTGTCAGCTGTTAATTTCTCAATGACATTGAGTAAATAAGCGTGAGTCTTGAATTCTTCTAAACCAATCTCAGGAATTTGGTGAAGATCGCGTCGAGTCTGAATCAAATCTAACATATCTATTTTCCTTTTACTAATACGATAAAGAGGCTGGAAAAGTTTCCGCCTCTGTTACTATTTACAAGGTGCGAAGCGCATCTTCTAGCGCTGTTTTTTGTTGGGTTTTGCTATCGATTTCTTTGATAACACGAGCTGGAACGCCTGCTACCACAACATTTTCTGGAACATCTTGAGTAACGATGGCACCTGCAGCGACAACAGAACCACTACCAATCTGAACACCTTCGATAACTACAGCGTTAGCACCGATGAGAACATTGTCACCGACACGGACAGGCTCAGCACTAGCTGGCTCGATGACACCTGCAAGAACAGCACCTGCACCTACGTGACTATTTTTACCGACAATAGCACGTCCACCTAAAATAGCTCCCATATCAATCATAGTGCCAGCACCGATTTCTGCACCGATATTGATAACAGCTCCCATCATGATAACAGCGTTGTCACCAATCTCAACTTGGTCACGGATGATAGCGCCTGGCTCGATACGAGCATTGATATCACGTTTATCAAGGAGAGGTACAGCTGAATTGCGGGCGTCTTGTTCAACAACATAGTCCTTGTTTTCTGTAAGTCCTTCAAGAAGTGGAGCGATATCTTTCCAGTCTCCAAAAAGAACATTCCCAAGCTTGATAACAGAAGCAGGGATGGCTCCATCAAGTTGCCCTTCAAAGGTCACTTTTACACTTGTCTTTTTTTCAGCATTAGCGATAAATTGGATAATTTCTTGTGCATTCATTTTTGTAGCAGTCATAGGTGTCTCCTCACTCTTTGTAATGCTTACTATTCTACCAAAAAAGGCTTCAATTTTGAAGCCTTAAGTGTTAAAAGAGGATTCTTTCAGTTTATCTTTTGATTCTTCAATGGATAAGAAGATCATGGGAATAATAATCAAGATCATAGCCAGAAGCAGATACCCATCTAGGACCAGACCTAGAAATAGAACACTTAGAATAGCTGATGACAAAGGTTCGCTTGCACTGACGACTGACACCACCAAAGGAGAAACGAGCGAGACAGCTTTCATGGATAGGAAGAAAGCAAAGGCTGTTCCCAAAAAGGCAATGGTCAAACAAATCAAGATACTCACCCAATCAAGCTGAAAACTAATTCTATAAACAGGATAGAGAAAATTACTAAAGAGTCCAGCCAGCAACATTCCCCAACCAACAGTTGGCACAAAACCGTATTTTTTAGCAAATGGCTGGGGCAAGATAACATTAAACATAACTCCCAGAGCACTGAGAAGCCCTGTCAGCAATGCGAGGGGAGTGATGGATAGTTTAGACAGATCGCCTTTAGTAGCCATCAGAAAGACTCCGAGCATAGCAGTCAAAACATAGAAAATTGCTTTTTTAGAAGCTTTTTTCTTGTAGATAATACGGTTGTATATGAGAATGAAAACAGGACTGATAAATTGTAGGATAGTTGCCGTTGTTGCATTAGAGTATTCTACACAGAGATAGAAGAAATACTGAACGGAGAAAATTCCTAAGATAGCATAAGCCAGAAAAGGTAGGTAGTTGTTGCGGTTTCTCCAAAGGTCGAATAAGTGGGAACGGAACTTAAAGCCGGACAAGATGAGTACAAAACTACCTGCAAGACTTAGTCGCATAGAAGTGATCCACCCAGAGGAGACTGGATAATGCGTAAAGAAGAATTCTCCTAAAATGCCACAAATACCCCATATTAATCCGGAAAGGAGGGAATATATGGTTCCCTTGAAAATATTTTTTTGATAGTGATTCATATAAAAGTCGAGTTAGGTGACATACTCTTGATAATAGGTATGTTAGCGTTGGGACCTATTCGAAGAAGAGCTGTTATTATTGTTATTATTTTTATCTTTATCCTTATCTTTATCTTTATCTTTATCTTTATCTTTATCTTTATCTTTGTTGTCTTGTTTTATTAAATTTCCAACAATCGTATTCCAAGCTTTTTGGTAATCAGAGTCACTTCCACCAATAGCAAATCGGTAGGTAGTAGTCGGAGCACCAGCTTGGTTAGCCCAGTAACTTGTTACCATTTCTCCAGTAACGTCAATCTCTTTGCCGTTGATAGTGACCTTACCAGGCTTCTGTCCAGTAGACTTAAGGACTTGAGAAGATGTTACACTTGAATCAAGGCTGAAACGCTCAGTTCCCCAAGCAGAAGGGGAAGCTTGTTGAATAGCGTTTACGAGGTGGGCCATATACTTAGCATTACGATAATATGCGCCTTTGGCTAACGGACTGTTATCATCATGACCAACCCAGCCACCAAGGGTCAATCGTGGAGTTGAAAGCATGAGCCACATATCGCCCTCCTCGTTGGTTGTACCAGTTTTCCCAATCCAATCAGCACCTGCTAGACTGGAATTTATGCCATAAAGATCGCTTTGGAAGCTTGTAGTTATCCGGGATGAAAGTACATCTCTTAGTAGACTTTGCATAATGGTTGCAGTAGCTTTTGAGTAGACTTGAACAGGTTCGTCTTTATGTTCATAGATAACTTCTCCACTGCTTTTTTCGATTTTCGAAATCATGTATTTTTTATGGTAAACACCATTGTTGGCCAAGGTTTGGTATCCGTTTGTATGTTGAGCTACAGTAACTTCAATTCCTCCTCCCATAGGAAGACTTTCAATACCGTATTCTGGGATTTCATACCCCATTTTTTCCATATAGGAGCGGACATCAACTCCTTTTTCACGAAGCATACGATAAGTCCAGTAGGCCGGGATATTCCAGGAATAATTGAGAGCTTCCTTTAGGTTTATCATAGCTGTTCCCGGACTGTTGACGTGCATGATCGGAGTTCCGTTGGCAAAGTTCGTTGGATAGTTTGATAGGATGCTAGCACTTCCCATCAAGCCTTGATCAATAGCAATACCATAGGCTAAGATAGGTTTGGTAGTCGAAGCCGGAGATCGTTTTGTGTCAAAGGCGTGATTATTTTGATTGCTTTGGTAATCTCGTCCTCCTACAAATCCTATGATGGCTCCTGTTTTATTATCCATTAAGACATTTCCGACTTCAGGTTGACCACTACTATCATTTAGAAGGTAGCTATAGTTTGCCACTGCATTTTGCATTGCATTATGGATCGTTTTATCGATTGTAGTAGTGATACGGTAACCACCATTTTGAATTTCTTTTTCAGCCAATTCACGATAAGATTTCTGAATAGATTCATTCTTAAGCTCTTGTTCGGAAACGTTATCTTTTTTGACCAGATAATCATACATGACTTTAGTCGCTTCATCAAGTGCAGTGAAGTAAAGATAACCCTTAGCTGTTAGGTTTACACTTTCTGCTGGCAAGAAGTCTTGCTTAATGTCATATGCTATATAGGTTTCGTAGTCTTCCTGACTGAGCACTCCAGTTCTATACATATTGTAGAGAACATCTTTGGAACGCTTGATTCCGAGTTCCATATCCTCTTCACTCTTCATCTCACCAGTCGCTTCATAAGGGGAGTAAGAGATAGGACTTTGTGGTAATCCTGCTATAAAGGCTGCCTGAGGGATTGTTAGCTGATTTGCATCAACCCCAAAAATACCTTTGGCTGCTTGTTGAGCCCCCGCAATATTTTGACCTTTATTGTTACGGCCAAATGGAGCGACGTTGAGATAAGTTGTCAAGATTTCATCCTTGCTCATTGCTCGCTCTAAAGCCAAGGCATCCACAATTTCACTAGCTTTACGAGCGAGTGTAGGGGCATCACCAACAACTTGTTGTTTGATGAGCTGTTGTGTCAGAGTAGATCCACCGCTCGAAGAACCAAGACCGATAAAGTTTCCTAGACTAGCACGAATAACAGCTTTAGGAACGACACCATTGTGTTCTGCAAAATGTTCATCCTCTGTTGCAACGATAGCCTGCTTGAGATTATCTGAAATAGCGTCCGACGCAACAGATGTTCGCAGAAGATCGCTCTCAATAGCACCGATCATGGATCCGTCAGCATAGTAAATCTCAGAGATGGATGAAATATCATTCACCTGTTTGATCAGATCCTCCGTCTGAGGAACGGTTACTTTGTCAAATAGAGAAACCGCATAACCGAAAACAACCCCAGTGCCCAAAAGTCCACCAAGAAAGGCGATGATAAAAAGGGTATTAAAGGTTGCCTTGATTCCCAATAAGATATTAGCAAAGATTGTCCAGATATTGGTCTTAGTTTGTTTTTTCTTCTTAGAGTCTTTACGACTAATTTTGCCTAAATCTATATTTTTTAGTTTTGTTTTTAGAGACTGAAGGAAAGCCAGTCCTTTTTCTTTAAGTTCTAACAATTTATTCTTCATTTCTTTCCTCACTTCTTATTATTATACCATAAAAGCATCTATTGCAAGAAATTAGGCTTAGACAAGATTTGGAGGTGTTTAGGCAGCAAAAAAACCAGGAACATTTTGAACCTGGTTTTATCAATTATTTTTCTCCTGAAAGTTCTTTTCCAAGATCGATCAAGTAGTCTTTCAAGTGATCTTTGACTTGAGGATGTTTCAGGGCGTATTCGATAGATGTCTTCATAAATCCAAATTTGTCTCCGACATCGTAACGAGAGCCTTTAAACTCACGAGCAAATACACGTTGAGTTTTGTTAAGTGTATCGATAGCGTCTGTTAGTTGGATTTCATTTCCGGCACCTGGTTTTTGCTTTTCAAGAATACCGAAAATTTCAGGTGTGAGTAGGTAACGACCGATGATCGCTAAATCACTTGGTGCATCTTCAGGAGCTGGTTTTTCAACGAAGGTTTCAACGCTGTAAAGTCCATCTTTTCCTTCACCTTGAGGAGCGATGACACCGTATGAAGAAACTTCATCGTGTGGTACAGGCATCACAGCGATAGTAGAAGCATGAGTCTTCTCATAATCATTCATGAGTTGCTTGGTCAATGGAACAGCTTTGTCATCAGTGATATCCATGAGGTCATCCCCAAGCATGACCACAAAAGGTTCGTTCCCGACGAAAGCTTTGGCTTGTAAAACGGCATCTCCGAGACCACGTGGGTGGGTTTGACGAATGAAGTGAAGACGCATACCAGTTGTTTCATCAACTAATTTCAAAAGATCAGTTTTTCCTTTTTCCTTAAGGTTGAATTCCAACTCAAAGTTTGAGTCAAAATGATCTTCGATGGAGCGTTTTGACTTCCCTGTTACAACAAGAATATCCTCAATTCCAGACTTGAGAGCTTCTTCAACGATAAACTGGATGGTTGGTTTATCCACGATTGGCAACATTTCTTTGGCCAAGGCTTTGGTTGCGGGTAGGAAACGAGTTCCAAGTCCTGCAGCAGGGATAACGGCTTTTCTCACTTTTTGCTTCATGAGCTTCCTTTCTAACGGTGATTATGACCACTCGTTTTCCGATTTGAACTCATTGCTCATAAGTTCAGCAACGGCATCCTTAATATTAACATTTTCATAAATAACTTGATAAATAGCTTGGGTGATAGGCATGTAAACGTCAAGTTCTTGTGCCAACTCGTAAGCAGCTTTGGTTGTTGAAATTCCTTCGATGACCATTCCCATATTGGCTTCGATATCTGCCAAGGCTTCGCCACGCCCAAGAGCATCACCTGCTCGCCAGTTACGTGAGTGGACAGAAGTTCCTGTAACAATCAAATCACCGACACCTGAAAGTCCGCTATAAGTCAGTGGATTTGCTCCAAGTTTTACTCCTAGACGTGTAATTTCTGCAAGACCGCGCGTGATAATAGCAGCTTTAGCATTGTCTCCAAATCCAAGTCCATGGAGAGCCCCTGCCCCAACAGCGATGATATTTTTTAGAGCTCCAGCTGTTTCAACTCCAATAACATCCGTATTTGTATATAGACGGAAGTAGTTGTTGCTAAAGAGTGATTGAACATACTGTGCTGTTTGCAGATTTTTTGAAGCTGCTGTAATCAAGGTAATGTCACGGACAATGGTTTCCTCAGCATGGCTAGGTCCAGAGACGACGACAATATCACTTCTTAATTCAGCAGGAATTTCTTCTTCCAAAACAGTAGAGAGACGTTTGTGGCTATCTGGTTCAAGCCCTTTGGAGGCATGCATAACAACCACTTTATGATCAAGAACTGCAGCGACTTGCTGAGCTACCAATCTGGTTACCTTGGTTGGTACCACAAACAAGATAGCATCAACACCCTTCAAGGTTTCTGCCAAATCATGATAGGCAACAATTTTTTCGTCTAATACAGCTTCTTTAAAATAACGTTTGTTAGTATGTTGTGTATTGATTTCATCAATTTGATCAGGAATATTTCCCCAGATACGTACTTGGTGTCCGTTGTCATTGAGGACTTGTGACAAGGCAGTACCCCAAGAACCAGGCCCTAAAACAGCGATGGTTTGTTTGTTCATTTTTCCCTCCTTCTGAGAAAGCACTTTCCTATATTCTACCATAAAAAGCACTAACTTGCATTAATATTATTTATTAAGAATTAACTTATAGAGAGTATAAATAAAAAACAGCCAATAAGAAATCTGACTGTTTTTAGGAGAAAAACTAGAGTGTAATACTATTGTTTTTAGAAATTTTCATAAATAGTAACAATGAAGTAACTGTCAAGACAGTGAGGATAGTTGACAAAGCAGCTGCCACGCCATAATTTCCACGAAGTACTTCAGTGTAGATTGCTACGGTCATTGTTCTAGTTTTAACATTGTATAAGAGAATCGAAGTAGAAAGTTCTGAAATCATTGTTACCCATGATAGGATTGCTCCTGAAATGATACCTGAAAGCATCATTGGGGTTGTGATTTTAGTAAAGGTATTGAGACGGCTACTTCCCAAGCTTTCGGCAGCTTCTTCGATACTAGGAGCAATTTGTTGCAAACTAGCAACTGAAGAGCGAATAGTATAAGGAAGTCTTCTTACAGATAAGGACATAATTAGGATAAAGGCTGTTCCGGTAATCATAAGGAAGCCACTTCCGAAGATACCTGTATTGAATGAAGAAATAAAGGCAATACCGAGAACTGTTCCTGGTACAATATAAGGCACCATACTAAGACTATCGATTAGATTCGTAAATAGGTTGCGCTTACGAACTGCAAGGTATGAGATGAAGGTCGCAAAGACAACAACAAGAACCAAGGCAAGTAGAGGGATTCGAATGGTATTGAAAATAGCAGACCCCATACGGTTAAAGGCTGTCTTATAACTATTTAATGAGTATCCTTTAACAAATACCATACCGGATGTCTTAAGGAATGATGTATAAATCAAGTAAACTTGAGGTAATACAGAGAATAAGATAATGCCATAAACAGTCACATAAATAGCAGCCATCTTTCCTTTTGTCGTTTTCTTAGGTTCGATTGGATGAAGCGAGTTCATACTGAAGCTATAACGATTTGAAATGTACTTTTGGATGAGGAAGATAGCCAGTGCAATTGTAATAGCCATGATTGCTAAGGCAGATGCGAATGCTGAGTTGCCTCCAACTTCACTAATGAACTGTGTGTAGATTAACACTGGGAAGGTACGGTATCCCTCTCCAATCAACATTGGAGTACCAAAGTCAGAGAAAGCTCTCATAAATACCAGTAGGGCTGCTGCTAATAAAGTTGGGACCAAAAGAGGTAAAATGACTTTTACAATACGTTTAAATCCAAAAGATCCCATGCTTTCCGCAGCTTCCAAGAGGGAATTGTCAATACTCTTCATAGTTCCAGCTACATAAAGGAAGACGAGAGGGAAAAGTTGGAGTGTAAAGACAAGTACAATACCTTTAAAGCCGTAGATATCAAAGCCTGGCAAATGTAGTGTGTTGGTTAGAAATTTTGTGATAACTCCGTTTCTACCAAGAAGTAGAATCCAAGAATAGGCACCTACAAAGGGAGCTGACATGGATGCGATGATAATCAAAATTTGTAAAAATTTCTTTCCCTTGAAGTCATACATTGAAAAAAGATAAGCTAGCAAGGTACCAACAACGACAGAAGTGATTGTGGCAGTTACAGAAACCTTAAAACTATTAATGAGTGTCTCAGAATAATAAGATTTGCTAAAGAATGTTACAAAATTTTCTAAAGAGAAACTACCTTCATGTATCAACGCTTGTTTTAATACAGTCACGATTGGGTAGACTAAGAAAACTAAGTATGTAAGAAAAATGAAGAAGGAAGATGCAGTCCAGATATTAAGTTTTTTACGCTCCATGGCTGACTCCTTTTATGAGATTCCGAGAACCATCTTCAGAGAAGACATTGAGTTTCTGAGTATTGATACGTAAACGAACATGATTTCCTTTTTCTAAATCTTCTTCGAATGTAGATTCTTCACTCACTTGAAGTTTTGGAGCAAATCCTGTTTCAATGAAGTATTCAGTATTCAAGCCAAGGTAAACGCTGTCGGTAATTGTTCCATCGATTGTGCCATTTTCATCACGGATAAATTCTTCAGGACGAATGCTGACACGAATATTTTGTTCTTCAACTTGGTCAAGATCTGGCATACGAAGAGAGTAGCCGTCTTCGAATACGATGTAAGCTCCATCAGCTTGCTTTTCTAAACGAGCAGGGATTATGTTTGTTCTACCGATAAAGGTTGCGACAAATTCGTTCTCGGGCTTGTGGTATAGCTCTTTTGGACGACCAATTTGTTGAATAACACCATCTTTCATAACCGCGATTTGGTCAGAAATGGCCATAGCTTCTTCTTGGTCGTGAGTTACATAGACAGTTGTAATGCCAACTTCGTGTTGGATTTCGCGAATGGCTTGACGCATATCTAGACGAAGTTTGGCATCTAGGTTACTGAGGGGCTCATCCATGAGGAGAACGCTTGGATTAACAGCTAAGGCACGTGCTAGAGCAACACGTTGTTGTTGACCACCACTAAGTTTATCTGGTTTACGATCAGCGTACTGGGCAATCTGCATCAACTCAAGGTATTTATTTGTTTGTTTGATGAGTTCCTCTTTCGGAACTTTCTTTTGCTTGAGTCCGAATGCTACGTTATCACGCACTGTCAAATGTGGGAAAATCGCATAGTTTTGGAAAACCATCCCAATATTTCGTTTGCTAGGTTCCATGTTATTAATTTTGGTATCATCGAAGTAAAATTCTCCTCCTTCGATACTGTTGAATCCAGCAATCATACGAAGCAAAGTTGTTTTTCCGCATCCTGAAGGCCCAAGGAGAGTGAAAAGGCTCCCCTTAGGAATTGTAACATTTAAATTTTCGATAACGGGTACATCATTGTAAATTTTCTTAGCATTAATAATTTTAATCTCGCTCATGGTCAACCCCTATTATTGTTTAGATTGGATATCTGTAAAGATTTCGTTGTATTTCTTAACAATGTCTGATTTGTTTTTGATGACATAGTCATAGTCTTCAGTTAGTGTTTTAATTTGTTCGATTGGTTTCATATTTTCGCTAGTTTTAGCATTTTTACGAACTGGACGATTAGTAGTTGTTGTACCAAGGGTGTCTTGGACTTCTTGTGAAATGATGAAATCGATAAATTTCTTAGCGTTTTCTTTATTTTTTGCGTTTTTGATAATAGCAGCACTTGCTGGTAAGAAAACAGTTCCTTCTTTTGGATAAACAACTTTAATGTTAGCACCGTCATTTAGAAGTTTAACTGCAGGATCTTCATATGAAAGACCAACAGCCATTTCTCCATCTGCCACTGCCTTATAAACACCAGATGAACTTGAACCGATTTTACCATCAATTAAAGTAAAGAGATCTTTGACATAAGTCCAAGCCTTTTCATCTGTATAGCCACCCTCAGCTTGTAGCATGTTTGTTAGTTGAGCAAAGGCACTAGAAGAGTTAGCAGGGTCAGCTGTTGCAATTTTTCCTTTGAGCTCTGGTTTGATAAGATCGCTATATCCTTCGATATTCATACCCTTAGTTAAGTCAGGATTTACAATCAATACACTACCATCCAATGTATAAGGAGTTGAGTAACCAGTTGTATTTTGATATTCTTTGATGACATTTTCATTTTCAGGAGAAACATAGTTTTCAAAAAGCTCCCCATGAGTAGCATATTGAGTATAAGAACCACCAAAGATGACATCTGCAACAGGTGCTTCTTTTTCAGATTCCAATTTTTTAAAGAGTTCACCAGTTCCTGCTTGAATGAGTTCAACCTTAATGCCATATTTTTCTTCAAAGGCAGGGATTGTTGCACCAATTAGTCCTTCTGAGTTTGGCGAATAGACTACAAGAGTATCGCTACCTCCGTTTTCAGTAGCTTTATCTCCTGAAGCGTCATCAGAAGAACAGGCAGTCAGCCCCAAAATAGCAAGTCCACAAGCAGCAAAATACATCCATTTCTTTTTCATGATGGATACCTCCAAAGTTTTGATAATACTATTGTAAAAAAATGTAAGCGTTTTTAAAACTCAGAATTCTATCCTAATAGGGTAAAATTCTCTACAAAAACGGAAGTAATCTTTTTGATTTTATAGCAGGGTTTGACAGTTAATCACTGGTAAGTCAAATTTTATTTTTTAGATTGGATATCTGTAAAAATGTCATTGTACTTTTTAAGAATAGAGGATTTGTTTTTAATGACATAATCGGAATCTTCAGTGGCAATATTGATTTCTGTCATAGCCTTCATATTTTTATTGGTTCTAGCATTTTTACGAATGGGTCTGATTGTTGTTTCAGTTCCTAGCTTATCTTGGATTTCTTGAGAAAGGAGGAAATCGATAAATTTCTTAGCGTTTTCCATATGTTTGGCGTTTTTGACGATAGCCGCGTTACCAGGTAAAAAGACGGTTCCTTCTTTTGGATAAATGACTTTTACATCAGCCCCATCATTTAAGAGTTTTAAGGCAGGATCTTCATAGGTGAGTCCTACAGCCATTTCTCCATCGGCGACAGCTTTGTAAACATTCGAAGAGCTAGATGCAATTTTTCCATCTACTAGGGTAAATAGATTTTTCACATAGGTCCAAGCTTGTTCATTTTCGTATCCACC
Organism: Streptococcus sp. V728; assembly: GCF_052077995.1. Lineage (NCBI taxonomy): Bacteria > Bacillati > Bacillota > Bacilli > Lactobacillales > Streptococcaceae > Streptococcus > Streptococcus sp. V728. The sequence continues at coordinate 91,870 of NZ_JBQJJH010000004.1, forward strand.
TTGGTCTACAAGCATGTTTGTTAGTTGTGCAAAGGCGCTAGAAGCATTACTTGGATCAGCAGTAGCGATTTTTCCTTTTAATTTAGGATTGAGTAGATCATTGTAGCCGTCAATTTTAATACCTTTTGTAAGAGCTGAATTGGCAATGATGACACTGACATCAAGTGTATAAGGAGTGTAGAATCCAGTTTTATTTTGATATTCAGGGATTATCTGGTCGTTCTCTTGAGAAATATAAGGTTCAAAAAGATTTTCGTTAGAAGAGAAGAGGGCGTAGGAGCCTCCGAAAATGACATCCGCTACAGGAGCTTCTTTTTCTGACTCAGCTTTTTTAAACAATTCACCAGTGCTGGCTTGTACTAAGTCAACCTTAATACCATATTTTTCTTCGAAGGCTGGGATTATTTCTTCGATAAGGTCTTCAGGGTTAGGCGAGTAGACAACCAAAGTGTTATCTGAATCTTTTTCAGCGCTAGTTTCCGCTTCTGTTGTTGAAGAACATCCTGATAAAGTAAGAAATATCCATCCACAAGAGAGAAAGAATAGTATTTTTTTCATAAGTATTTCCTTTTTTACGAACGTTTTTACTCTACGACTTGCTTAATGTTTATAATTTGCAGAGTTCTACAGGATATAATAAAAACCTTAAAGAAATCTAAAACGGGGAATAGGAAATGGGTATCTCGCGCAAGGATGGGGAAACTGTAACTGGGATTTCGATGGTAATCCTCTTCAAAGCACGTCATTTTATTTGTGATCTCAAAGCTATGATTTGAGCAGCTTGTAGCGAGTTTCCTAGTTTGTTCTAGTATAAGTACAAAATAAAAAGATTGCCTGATTTGAGCAATCCTTTTACATCAATGGTTTTTATCCATGAGTTTTAATTCTTTTGGAGAAATATGGAGATATTTTTTAAAAACTTTGGCAAAATATTTATAGTCTGAAAATCCAACTTGTTCAGAGATATCGCTTAAGGGAGAATTAGGGGACTCAGCCATTTTATCTATAGCTTGCTTGAGGCGGTAGCGTAAGATATATTCATTTAGCGTCATTGGGAAGTCTTCTTTGATAACCTTATATAGATAACTTTCACTATATCCTAGATTCTCTGCAATGGTAGAAATGGTAAAGTGCATGCAGTAGTGTTGGTGCACAAATTCAAGAATTTGCTGAATGATTTGATTTTGTGTATCAATTTGTTGGATAGAGGTGAGTAAAGTTTGATATTCTTCTAAAAAAGGAGTTTCTTGACGAGTGCTAACTCGTAATCGCAAAACAATTTTTTGAAGACATTCTGTCAACTCCTTGGTATCAATTGGTTTGGATAAGAAATCAACTGCTCCATATTGCATAGCTTTTTTAGCATTTTGAAAATCGTCATGACCAGATAGGATTACTTTTTCATAAGAGAGAGACTTTGTAGCTTCAAACATCATGAAAGCATCCATGATTGGCATGGTGATGTCCGTCAGCACAATATGTGGTTTTAGTTTTTGAATCAGTTCCATCCCTTCTTGTCCATGACTAGCGGTTCCTACAACTTGAATACCTAAGGAAGAGTAGTCTACAGCAATCTCAAGCCATTTTCGAATTAGATGTTCGTCTTCGACAATGATAAGTTTAAACATGTGTTCTTCCTTTCGTTACAAATTTTACCCAGGTTTCGCCTTTAGGGTTCACTCCTAAATCCAATTCGACAGTATCAAAAAAGTTATTTAATCGTTTATAACTGTTGACAATACCATGTTGCGTATGTGGACTATTCAGAGATTCTAAGATATGTAGTCGTTCTTGTTTAGTCAAACCACCGGCATTATCCATAACGATAAAGGTTAGTTTTTCCTGATCTTGAGTGATTTTTATAGAGATAGCAAGGTCGATACGATACTGTCTTCCGTATTTTAGAGCATTTTCTACAAGGGGTAATAGGAAAAGTTTTGGGATGACTTGGGAATATAGTTTTTGAGAACAGTCAATATGATAAGAAAATTGTTCAAAGCGGATTTGATGAATCTTTAGGTAAGCTTCAATAATCTCTAAGTCCTGTCCAAGAGTCGTTTCTTTCTCTAATTCAGTCACACTGTATCGCAAGATACGCGTGAGATTTTGAATCAGGTCTTGTGTGAGAGCTGCATCCATTAAAGAAGTGATCTTAATCGTCTCAAGTGTATTGTAGAGAAAATGAGGATTGAACTGAGCTTCTAGCATCTTTCTTTCAAAAACCCATTTTTCCTTCTCGATAGTTAACATCTTTTGATGAAGCTCGTCCAACTCCTGCAGCATATCGTTGATGTTCTCAGCGATCAGTTCAAACTCGTCTCCTGTCTGGAGAACCAGCTTCCTATCGTTCTTCTTAGGAATTTCCTGCAGTTGATAGACCAAACTTTCGATAGGGCCGGCATTGTGAGTTGCGATTTTATGGGCGATTCTTCTAGCCTGCCAAAAATATAATAGAAAGATGCAAAGTGTTAGTATGGAAGCAAGGCTAAGTAAGCTAGGAATAGGAAAGAATGATTGGAAAGTGTAAATTGAAAAAATTGAATCAACTTTACGTTTTTCAATCAAAATTGGATTTTCAACGAACCAATGTGTTTTTGAACGGAGAGATTTCTCATCAAATTTTTCCAGAGTTGATTGTGTAAATTGGTTAGTATTACTAGAGTATATATTACCAAAGGAATCTGTGATGATATATTTTGAATTAATTAAGGGGATACTTGATACGAAATCATTCTCATTCACAAAGGAAATACTATATGCTATTGCTCGTTGATTTTGAATTATAGGCATAATAAAGACAGCATAATGTTGCTTGTCCATCGATAGAGCAACTTTCTCTGAAATGGATCCTTGGGTAGTGTTTTGAATTAATAATTTTAAATAATAGGGAGCTAAAAGAGTTTCTTTATGATTGCGATTGGTGCTAAATAAAAGTTCGCCAGTCTCATCGAGAATGACAAAATCAGAACTGAGTTTTAGTTGAGCTTTTGTTTCATAAAATAGACTAAATAATTCTCTATCAGTGTGTTTACCTTCTATAAATTCTGGAACCATTTTTTTATTCATGGTTTCCAATAATTCATAATTTGCTTGTTTCATGTCTTGAACATGTTGAGAAATTTGTTGAGTATCCTTAGCTAGTTGCTGCTTTTGAAGGAAATAGGAAAATCCAAATAGAAGGATAAGGAGTAAGAGAGAAGTCGCTAGGGCAGCTAAAGAACTACGGTGAAGAATCTCTTTTTGGAGAGATTTTTTGAAAGAATGGGGCATAATTCACCTCTTTGGGAAGAGTCTGTTAAAGTAAGTATAGCAGTATTAAAAATGGAAGGCAAGGTCAAAAAAGAAAAGAGTTAAGAATAAAGAGGCTAATTCCCTCTAAAAATGGTATAATAGGAGCATCACGAAAATTGGAGAGACAGCATGAGTTTTTACAATCATAAAGAAATCGAGCCTAAGTGGCAAAAATACTGGGCTGACAATCACACCTTTAAGACAGGAACAGATGCTTCAAAACCTAAGTTTTATGCACTCGACATGTTCCCTTATCCATCTGGAGCTGGTCTTCACGTAGGACATCCAGAAGGTTACACAGCGACTGATATCCTCAGCCGTTTCAAACGTGCGCAAGGCTACAATGTCCTTCACCCAATGGGATGGGATGCCTTTGGTTTGCCTGCAGAGCAATATGCTATGGATACTGGTAATGATCCAGCTGACTTCACAGCAGAAAACATTGCCAACTTCAAACGCCAAATCAATGCGCTTGGCTTCTCTTACGACTGGGATCGTGAAGTCAATACGACAGATCCGAACTACTACAAGTGGACGCAATGGATTTTCACCAAGCTTTACGAAAAAGGCTTAGCTTATGAAGCGGAAGTGCCAGTAAACTGGGTTGAGGAACTAGGAACAGCTATCGCCAATGAAGAAGTTCTTCCAGATGGGACATCTGAGCGTGGTGGCTATCCAGTTGTCCGCAAACCGATGCGCCAATGGATGCTTAAAATCACGGCCTATGCGGAGCGCTTGCTGACTGACTTGGATGACCTTGACTGGCCAGAATCTATCAAGGACATGCAACGCAACTGGATCGGGAAATCAACTGGTGCCAATGTAGCCTTCAAAGTAAAAGGAACAGACAAGGAATTCACTGTCTTTACGACACGTCCTGACACCCTTTTCGGTGCGACATTCACTGTTTTGGCGCCTGAACATGAACTAGTAGATGCCATCACGAAACCTGAACAAGCTGAAGCTGTAGCGGACTACAAACACCAAGCCAGCCTTAAATCAGACTTGGCTCGTACAGACCTTGCCAAGGAAAAAACAGGGGTTTGGACGGGTGCTTATGCTATCAACCCTGTCAATGGTAAAGAAATCCCAATCTGGATTGCGGACTACGTTCTTTCTAGCTATGGAACAGGTGCTGTAATGGCTGTACCTGCCCACGATCAACGTGACTGGGAATTTGCTAACCAGTTTGGACTTCCAATCGTAGAAGTACTTGAAGGTGGAAACGTAGCAGAAGCTGCCTACACAGAAGATGGCCTTCACGTCAATTCTGATTTCCTAGATGGACTCAACAAAGAAGAAGCCATTGCTAAAATCGTGGCTTGGCTAGAAGAAAAAGGCTGTGGTCAAGAAAAGGTTACCTACCGTCTTCGTGACTGGCTCTTTAGCCGTCAACGTTACTGGGGTGAACCAATCCCAATCATTCATTGGGAAGATGGAACTTCAACAGCTGTTCCAGAAAGTGAACTCCCACTTGTCTTGCCAGTAACCAAGGACATCCGCCCTTCAGGTACTGGTGAAAGCCCATTGGCTAACTTGACAGACTGGCTTGAAGTGACTCGTGAGGATGGTGTCAAAGGTCGTCGTGAGACGAATACGATGCCACAATGGGCAGGTTCAAGCTGGTACTACCTCCGCTATATCGATCCACACAACACTGAGAAATTGGCTGACGAGGATCTCCTCAAACAATGGTTGCCAGTCGATATTTACGTGGGTGGGGCAGAACACGCCGTGCTCCACTTGCTTTACGCTCGTTTCTGGCATAAATTCCTCTATGATATCGGTGTTGTTCCAACCAAAGAGCCATTCCAAAAACTCTTTAACCAAGGTATGATTTTGGGAACTAGCTACCGTGACCACCGTGGCGCTCTCGTGGCAACTGATAAGGTTGAAAAACGTGACGGTTCCTTCTTCCATGTGGAAACAGGAGAAGAGTTGGAGCAAGCACCAGCCAAGATGTCTAAATCTCTCAAGAACGTGGTTAATCCAGATGATGTGGTGGAACAATACGGTGCGGATACCCTTCGTGTTTATGAAATGTTCATGGGACCACTTGATGCTTCTATCGCTTGGTCTGAAGAAGGATTGGAAGGAAGCCGTAAATTCCTCGACCGTGTGTACCGTTTGATTACAAGCAAAGAAATCGTTGCGGAAAACAATGGCGCTCTTGACAAGGTTTACAATGAAACGGTTAAAGCTGTTACAGAGCAAATCGAGTCGATGAAATTCAACACAGCCATTGCCCAGCTCATGGTCTTTATCAATGCGGCTAACAAGGAAGACAAACTCTACGTGGATTACGCCAAAGGCTTTATCCAATTGATTGCCCCATTTGCCCCTCACTTGGCAGAAGAACTCTGGCAAACAGTGGCAGCAACGGGTGAGTCAATCTCTTATGTAGCTTGGCCAACATGGGACGAAAGCAAATTAATTGAAGACGAAATTGAAATTGTCGTTCAAATCAAAGGTAAAGTCCGTGCTAAACTCATGGTTGCGAAAGACCTGTCACGCGAAGAGTTGCAAAAAGTCGCTCTGGCTGACGAAAAAGTCAAGGCAGAGATCGAAGGTAAGGAAATCGTGAAAGTGATTAGTGTACCAAATAAACTCGTGAATATTGTCGTTAAATAACGAGTTTATTAGCCATATCTGCCACCTTCAATAGTCCACTGGACTATTGAAGCCAACCAAACTTGTAAATATTGTTGTGAAATAAATTTAAAAATCCTTCAGAGCTCAGCTTTGGAGGATTTTTTGTAGATTATCTGTGAGATGTGATATACTATTCACATCTTTAAACTTATAAGAGTGAGACAAGGAGAAAATTATGCCTGTAAATGAATATGGTCAGATGATTGGTGAACCTGTAGACGACACACCTGGAGTTTTGCCTTCACTTGTACGGATAGAAGGACAGTATACGATTATCGAAGCTCTATCAGTAGAAAAGCATGCGGAGGATTTGTTAGCTGTTTATGGCCCAGAATCACCTCGAGAAATGTGGACCTATCTCTTTCAACCACCAGTAGAGAATCTCGAAAAATTAATCGTAGCTTTGAAGCAGATGCTTGAGCGTAAGGATCGTTTCTATTATGCGATTATCGATAAAGCGACTGGAAAGGTGCTAGGGACTTTTTCTCTCATGCGTATTGACCAAGCTAATCGCACCATTGAAGTTGGCGCGGTGACCTTTTCTCCGGCTCTCAAACAGACAAGGATGGGAACAGAGGCCCACTATTTGCTAGCTCGTTATGTTTTTGAAGAACTCAACTATCGCCGCTATGAGTGGAAGTGCGACGCCCTCAATCTTCCATCTAGAAAAGCAGCAGAGCGTTTGGGCTTTGTCTATGAAGGAACCTTCCGCCAAGCTGTTATCTATAAAGGTCGCACCAGAGATACGGATTGGTTGCCCATGATCGATAAGGACTGGCCTCAAGTCAAAGCTCGCTTGGAAGCGTGGTTAAAATCTGAGAATTTTGATGAAGAAGGCCATCAGTTGACATCTCTTAGAGAATGCTAGAAAGGTTTGCTATGATTAAGATTACAAAAGAAAGACCTGTTTCAATTGATGACGTTTTACATCTCTATCAGGCAGTTGGTTGGACAAACTATACCAATCAGCCACAGATGTTGGAGCAGGCCTTGTCTCATTCGCTAGCGACTTATCTTGCCCGTGATGGTGAGAAAATCGTTGGTTTAGTGCGTTTGGTTGGAGACGGATTTTCATCCGTTTTTGTCCAGGATTTGATTGTTTTGCCTAGCTATCAGCGCCAAGGAATTGGTAGTAACTTGATGAAAGAAGCCTTGGCTGACTATAAGGATGCCTACCAAATCCAACTAGCGACTGAACAGACAGAAAAAACTTTGGGATTCTATCGTTCTCTGGGGTTTGAAACCTTATCTAGTTTCCAGTGTGCGGGCATGATTTTGGTGGACCGAAAAAAATTTAAATAAATTTTTCGCTTAAGCTAACTTTAAGGCTTCTACTGTAACATATAGTTGTTAAGTAAAGACCTCCTAACTTTATTTAATAGAAATCCTAAACTTTTCTTTTTCATAATAATCTCCCTAAAGAAGCCACCAAATTCGGTGGCTTTTTTTATGTTCACCTGTAGAAATTTTAAAATAAAATTGACCACATAATCATCCATTTCGACCACATGGCTCCAAAGTATATTTTTTCTTTTTCCTTTTTGTTAAACTGAAGGTGTAAAAAGGAGGAAGGAAATATGATTTTACAAGCAAAAGGCCTCACTAAGAACTATGGAGACCATATAGCAGTTAGAAATATAAATTTAGAGTTTGAAAAAGGGAGTTTTAATGCAATATTAGGACCTAACGGGGCTGGGAAATCGACCACGATTTCAATGTTAATCGGACTTAAACGAGCAACTAATGGTCAAATCATCTATGCGCCAAATACTAGGATTGGAGTTGTTTTTCAAGCAAGTGTATTGGATGAAAAGTTGACAGTCAAAGAAAACCTAACCATTCGAGCCCAGCAGTATAAGGGGATTAAAGGTGGTCGTGTGGAAGATTTAATCAATCAACTAGGGTTGACTGCTTTTCAGAAACAACTTTATGGAACTTTATCAGGAGGACAGAAACGTCGAGTTGACATTGCTCGGGCTCTCCTATCCAATCCCGATATTTTATTTCTAGATGAGCCTACGACTGGACTAGATATTCAGACTCGCAAATCCATTTGGGATTTATTGTATCGTCTACAAAGAGATGAAGGGATGACTATTATCTTAACGACTCATTATCTGGATGAAGCAGATGAGGCAGATCAACTTTATATTATAGATCATGGAAAGGTTATTGCCCAAGGTTCTGCTACTGAGATTAAAAGTGAGTACGCTTCCAATCTTTTAAAAATTTGTTTTAAAGACAAGCAGGTGGAGAAATTCTTACCTAAAAATATGCCTGTGGAAAAGGAAAATGAGTTTGAGTATAGTCTTTATCCTAAGAGCCAATTGGAAGCTATTGATTATTTGACCCAAGTTCGTGAGAAGATTGCTGGCTTTGAATTTCGTCCAGGAACTATGGATGATGCCTTCATAGCCCTTACAGGAAGAGAGGTGCGCTAATGTTAGCCTTATTAAAGCGTGATTTTTTGTTGTATTTTCGTAATCGTTCAGGAGTCTTTTTCTCATTACTGGGAGCTTTGATTTCCTTTCTACTCTATATCATTTTTTTGCAGAAAAATTTGATGGATGCCTGGTCCCAACTTCCTGATAATAAGAGTCTATTAAATAACTGGCTGATGGGTGGAACCTTGGCTGTGACTGGGATTACAACCAGTTTTACAGCTTTGACCCAGATGGTACAAGACCGTGAAAATCAAGTGGATCAGGATCTCTTTTTGACAGATTTAGGGAGCTGGGGTTTGCAACTGTCTTATCTTATTAGTAGCCTTATCATTTCCTTTGTTATGCAAGCCTTTATGTTTATTGTTATGAGCCTTTACTTTCAAGAAATTCCAGCTATGAGTAAGCTATTTGAAATAAGTTTAATCATGCTGCTAAGTAGTCTCCTTTCAACATTGGTAAATGTACTCTTGATTTATCATTTCCAGTCAGTAGATAGTCTGGGTAAATTGGCTACAATTGTAGGTACAGCTTCAGGATTTTTAGTAGGAACTTATGTACCAATGGGAATTCTTCCTAACTTCGCTCAAGTTCTCATGAAGTGCACACCGGCTACCTATCTTGCTTCTCTCTATAGACAGGTCTTAATGAAGGAGCAATTAGAAACTACATTTATGGGGAATAGTAGTTTATTAGAAGAATTTCAAGAAAAATTAGGAATCCGGCTTAATTGGCAGAACCTTTTAACAAAGGAAGAAACATACTTAATAGTGTTGAGTATCTGCCTCCTAACTTTTCTGCTTTGGCTAGTCTTGGTTAAGGTTTCTAGCAAGAAAAAATTAAAATAATTTTTTTATCTTAAGTTAATTTTAAGTCTTCTACTGTATCATGTACTTATTAAGTAAAGACCTCCTAACTTTATTTAATAGAAATCCTAAACTTTTCTTTTTCATAATAATCTCCCTAAAGAAGCCACCAAATTCGGTGGCTTTTTTGTTTGTAGGCTGGATTTTTGCTATAATAGGAACATGAGTAGAATTTTAGATAATGAAATCATGGGTGATGAAGAGTTGGTAGAACGTACCCTCCGTCCCCAATATTTACGTGAATATATCGGACAAGACAAGGTCAAAGATCAGCTTCAAATCTTTATCGAGGCAGCAAAAATGCGTGATGAGGCGCTGGACCATGTTCTTTTGTTTGGCCCTCCAGGGCTCGGGAAAACAACTATGGCTTTTGTCATTGCCAATGAATTGGGAGTCAATCTCAAGCAAACGTCTGGACCTGTCATTGAAAAAGCCGGTGATTTAGTAGCGATTTTGAATGACTTGGAGCCAGGAGATGTTCTCTTTATTGATGAAATTCATCGCTTGCCCATGTCAGTCGAAGAGGTCCTTTACAGTGCCATGGAAGATTTCTACATCGACATCATGATTGGGGCAGGGGAAGCTAGCCGTAGCGTTCATCTAGACTTGCCTCCTTTTACCTTGATTGGTGCGACGACACGAGCAGGGATGCTTTCAAATCCACTTCGTGCCCGTTTTGGGATCACTGGTCACATGGAATACTATACCCATGCTGACTTGACAGAGATTGTCGAGCGGACTGCAGATATCTTTGAAATGGAAATTACCCATGAGGCAGCTTCGGAGTTGGCTTTACGTAGCCGTGGAACTCCTCGTATTGCCAATCGTCTCCTTAAGCGTGTGCGTGACTTTGCGCAGATTATGGGCGATGGCTTGATTGATGATGTGATTACGGATAAGGCCTTGACCATGCTGGATGTAGACCATGAAGGTTTGGACTATGTAGACCAGAAAATTCTCCGCACCATGATTGAAATGTACGGTGGCGGTCCTGTCGGTTTAGGAACACTTTCGGTAAATATCGCTGAAGAGCGTGAGACGGTAGAGGATATGTATGAACCTTACCTAATCCAGAAAGGCTTTATCATGCGAACTCGTTCAGGACGGGTCGCGACTGCTAAGGCCTATGAACATTTAGGGTATGAATACATTGAAAAATAAGATTGAAATCTTAGATTCTTTTAGAGAAAATCCTGATATGATGGCTATTCTGACTATCATCCGTGACCTGGAATTGAAAGATTCCTGGTTGGCAGCTGGTTCGGTCCGAAATTTTATCTGGAATCTTTTGTCCGATAAACCAGCCTTTGACCGTGAAACGGATGTGGATGTGATTTTCTTTGACCCAGATGTGAGTTATGAAGAAACGTTGGCTATAGAGAACAAGTTGAGAGAGGACTTTCCCCAGTATCAGTGGGAGCTGAAAAATCAAGTCTATATGCACCAGCATAGTCCCCATACGGAACCGTATGTGAATTCCTGTGATGCCATGAGTAAATATCCTGAACGTTGTACGGCAGTAGGACTTCGCTTGCATACTGACGCAACTTTAGAGCTCTTTGCGCCTTATGGTTTGGAGGATATTTTGAACTTTCAGGTTCGTCCAACTCCTCATTTTTTAGAAAATCAAGACCGAATGAAGCTCTATCAAAAGCGTTTATCTAAGAAAAATTGGCAAGAAAAATGGGAAAATCTCAAATTTAAAATATCTTAAGGAAACTTTAAGTTAGGGGTTGTATACTTATCTCATAAGTTAAAAAGAACTTAACTTAAACTCCTAAAACTTTTTCATAATAATCTCCCTATAAAAAAATTAAGTCGCCCAATCAGGCGGCTTTTTTTGTTCTAAGTCTATGCTTTTTCATGATATAATAGCCCTATGAGATTAGATAAATTTTTAGTTGCCTGTGCTGTCGGTAGCAGAACGGATGTCAAAAACTTTCTAAAGGCTGGGCGCGTGACGGTCAATGGCAAAAAGGGAAAATCAGCCAAACTGCAAATTAATGAAGAAGCAGATGAGATTTGCTTTGATGGGCAAGTTTTACACTATGAAGAGTTTGTCTACTATATGATGAACAAGCCACAGGGGGTTATCTCAGCGACTGAAGATCCCAAACACAAAACTGTACTGGATTTGTTGGATGACTTAGCTCGTTCAAAGGAAGTTTTCCCAGTAGGACGTTTGGATATCGATACGCATGGACTCTTGCTCTTGACCAATGATGGCCAGTTGGCTCATGCTCTTCTTTCGCCTAAACGACATGTGGATAAGACCTATCTGGCGCAGGTTAATGGAATCATGACGGATGAAGACATTGAGACATTTGCGCAAGGAATTCCGCTCAAGGACTTTACCTGCCAACCTGCCAAGCTGGAGCTTGTGTCTATGGATGCAGAAAAGAATCAAAGTCTGGTCCGAGTGAGCATCGCAGAAGGAAAATTTCACCAAATCAAACGGATGGTAGCCTACTGTGGCAAGGAAGTGGTGGACTTGCAACGTCTGACCATGGGAACTTTGACCTTGGATAAGGATTTAAAACGTGGAGAATGGCGTCGTTTAACCAAGGATGAGCTAGAAGCTTTGCTTGAGAGTGTTCAATAAACTGGATAATCGAAAAAGGAAGGGAGAATATCCCTGCCTTTTTCAGTTTTTGGTTGCTTCATTTGTGAAAAGAGTTATAATAGACAGTAAGAAAAAAGGAGGATTTTATGAACGCGATTCAAGAATCATTTACAGATAAATTATTTGCTAATTATGAAGCAAATGTTAAATACCAAGCTATCGAAAATGCTACTAGCCACAACGGAATTTTTGCAGCCCTTGAGCGTCGTCAGAGTCATGTAGATAACACACCTGTTTTCTCACTTGACTTGACAAAGGACAAGGTGACTAACCAGAAGGCTTCAGGTCGTTGCTGGATGTTTGCGGCCCTCAATACTTTCCGCCACAAACTCATCTCTCAATACAAACTTGAAAACTTTGAATTATCACAAGCTCACACCTTCTTCTGGGACAAGTATGAAAAGTCTAACTGGTTCTTGGAGCGAGTGATTGCGACTGCAGATCAAGAATTGACTAGCCGAAAGGTTAGCTTCCTACTCCAAACTCCACAACAAGATGGTGGTCAGTGGGATATGGTTGTTTCTCTCTTTGAGAAATACGGTGTCGTTCCTAAGTCTGTTTATCCAGAATCTGTTTCATCTAGCAATAGTCGTGAGCTAAATGCCATTCTTAATAAATTGCTTCGTCAAGATGCCCAAATCTTGCGTGACCTCTTGGCTTCTGGCGCTGACCAAGCAACTGTTCAAGCCAAGAAAGAAGACCTCTTGCAAGAAATCTTTAACTTCCTTGCCATGTCACTAGGTCTCCCACCACGTCAGTTTGACTTTGCTTATCGCGATAAGGACAACAACTACCAAAGCGAAAAAGGCATCACCCCACAAGAATTTTACAAGAAATACGTTGACCTTCCACTAGAAGACTACGTTTCTGTGATCAATGCTCCGACTGCTGATAAACCATACGGTAAATCATATACAGTTGAGATGTTGGGAAATGTCGTTGGTAGCCGTGCGGTTCGTTACATCAACGTACCGATGGAACGCTTGAAAGAATTGGCGATTGCTCAAATGCAAACAGGAGAAACTGTTTGGTTTGGTTCAGATGTCGGCCAACTCAGCAACCGTAAAGCAGGGATTCTTGCGACAGATGTCTATGATTTTGAATCAAGCATGGATATCCAACTCACTCAAGACAAGGCAGGACGTTTGGACTACAGTGAAAGCTTGATGACCCATGCGATGGTCTTGACAGGTGTTGATTTGGATGAAAATGGTAAATCAATCAAGTGGAAAGTTGAAAACTCATGGGGAGACAAGGTCGGTGCAGATGGTTACTTTGTTGCCTCAGATGCTTGGATGGACGAATACACTTACCAAATTGTTGTACGTAAAGAATTACTAACAGCAGAAGAACGAGCTGCCTATGAAGCAGAACCAATCGTTCTTGCACCATGGGATCCAATGGGTGCCTTGGCAGAATAAAAGAATACAAAAAAGAATCAGGTGATAAACCTGATTCTTTTTTGTTTGTATATTCTCACCGAGATTACATGATACCGAAGTAACGAGCTGCGATACCAACTGCAAAGAGTGCAAGGATGATTGTGATTGGAGATACTTTTTTCTTAAGCAACCACATGCAAAGGAAAGTAAGGAGAAGTCCCATCAATCCTGGGATCAATGAGTTCAACTGACCTTGAAGCGTTTGTGGTTGAACGCTATCCAAACTCAAACCGCTAAGTGCTTGGCCGAGGATTCCCTTCAATTCTCCACCTGTAACAGGACCTTCTGGGAAGACGATGTAAGCACCTTCTGACAATTGTTTACCTGGAAGGTTGATAGTGAAGTTGATTGATACCCAACGTTGTACAAGAACGGCAAGGATGAACATACCAAGGATAGAAGCTCCTTTAGTGATGTCTTTCAAGATACCACCTGACATGTCTTTGGTGATTTCAGATCCAGCCTTGTAACCAAACTCTTGTGTATACCAAAGGAAAGACATACGGATTGCATTCCATCCAAAGAAGAAGAGAAGTGGTCCAACGATATTACCAGTTGCTGCAAGTGATGCACCAAGGGCACCAAGGATAGGACGTACTGTAAACCAGAAGACTGGGTCACCGATACCAGCAAGAGGTCCCATCATACCAATCTTAACACCTTGGATAGCAGCATCATCGATGTCAGTACCGTTTGCGCGTTCTTCTTCAAGTGCAAGAGTAACCCCCATGATTGGAGCAGCTACGTATGGGTGAGTGTTGAAGAACTCAAGGTGGCGCTCAAGAGCAGCGGCTTGGTCTTCTTTTTTAGTGTAAAGTTTCTTGATAGCTGGGATCAAAGAGTAAGCCCAACCCAAGTTTTGCATACGTTCGTAGTTCCATGAACCTTGAAGGAATTGTGAACGCCACCAAACTTTTTGGCGATCTGATTTTGATAATTGAATTTTTTCAGCCATGATTGTTCCCCTTTCTAGTAGTCTTCTAGGATATCACCGATTGGATCGTTAGAAGTTGCAGCTCCTCCGCCACCGTTTCCACCTTGTTTAGAAAGGTTGAGGTAGATGAAGGCAAGGGCAACACCGATGACACCAAGGGCAATCAAAGTCAATTGAGAGATTGCTGCAAGAGCAAAACCGATAGCGAAGAATGGCCATACTTCACGAGTAGCCATCATGTTGATAACCAAAGCGTAACCAACGGCAACGACCATGGCACCACCGACAGCCATACCACCTTTAAGCCATTCTGGCATAAGTTCCAATACTCCTTGAACTGCTTCAGTTGGCATTGCAAGCAAGAGTGCAGCTGGGATAGCAATACGTAGACCTTGAAGAGCAAGGGCAAAGTAGTGAGCGCGTTCAACAGCTGCAATGTTTCCTTCTTTAGCAGCAGCATCTGCAGTGTGAACCAAACCAACTGAGATTGTACGAACGATCATAGTCAAGAAAAGTCCAGCTACGGCAAGAGGGATTGCAGTTGCAGTTGCGACTGCGATACCTTCAGTAGTAAAGTTACCACCTTTGATCATGATAATTGCAGCAGCAACAGAAGCAAGAGCCGCGTCAGGAGCTACGGCAGCTCCGATGTTAGCCCAACCAAGGGCGATCATTTGAAGTGATCCACCAAGCATAACCCCTGCTTCGAGGTTACCAGTTACAAGACCGATAAGGGTACATGCTACGATTGGTTGATGGAATTGGAATTGGTCGAGGATACCTTCAAGACCTGCGAAGAAGGCAACAACTACAACCAAGATAGCAGAAATGATTGAAATATCTGACATGGTTTTATTCCTTTTCTATTTAATGTTAATTATTGAACGTTAGCTTTGCTAATCAAGTCAAACAAATCTTTTTTAGTGTCGTTTGGTACTTTACGTACGTCAAATTCAACACCAAGATCACGCATTTTTTCAAATGTAGCAACGTCGTCTTTGTCCATTGACAATACGTTGTTGATCATTGTTTTACCAGTTGAGTGAGCCATTGATCCAACGTTAAGAGTCTTAATTGGCACACCGCCTTCGATAGCACGAAGGGCGTCTTGAGGTGTTTCAAACAAGATAAGGGCGTGTGTGTTACCAAAACGAGGATCTTTTGCAACCTCAATCAATTTTTTGATTGGAACAACGTTAGCTTTCACTCCGTTAGGAGCAGCTTGTTTGATCAACTCTTTACGCAATTCGTCGTTTGCAACGTTATCTGAAGCAACGATGATACGGTCTGCTTTTGAATCTGGTGTCCAAGCAGTTGCGACTTGTCCGTGAAGAAGACGTGTGTCAAGACGAGCAAGATTGATTTTCAATTTACCGTCTCCGATAACTGTTCCTTCTGGGATAGCAGCTTGGGCTACAGGAGCAGCTGCAGCAGTTGCAGCAGTTGCAACTTCCTCAGCTGGGTTTAGCTCTTCTGGAAGAGCCTTGATGCCATCTTTAGCTTCTTTAATGATGTTCGCAGCGACTTTATCCACTCCAGCATTCGCGTCCATAAGACGCTCTGTGTAGGCTTGGATCAACATCGGCAAGTTAAGTCCAGTGATGATGGCAAATTTACGCTCAGGATTTTCTCCCATTACGCGACTAGCTTGGTTAAATGGAGAACCACTCCAAAGGTCAGCCAAGACTAGAACCTCATCTTCTGCGTCAAATGCAGCCACAGCATTGTTGAATTTGGCGTATAAATCATCTGGACCTTCGTTTGGCATAAAGGTTACAACTTGAACCTTTTCTTGTTCACCAAAGATCATAGATCCTGACTGATGAATACCCGCGGCAAATTCACCGTGGCTCGCAATAATGATTCCGATACTCATTATTGTCATTCCTCCTTATAAAATGTTTGACTTGTAGTTTAAGAAAACTTTAAGACTCTTTAAGTATAAACCGTTTTCAGCAAAAAATCAACTACTTATAATAAATCCTAAGAATGTAAGGGGGAAGTTTGTTTTTGAAGATATTGATATATCGATACTCTTCGAGATTTCATAAAATCTTGCATGGGAAAATTAGTATAAAACTTCAAAGTAATTAACAATTTGTTGAAAGTCGTTTTTCGGTCAAGTTCTCATAGAGTTTTTTGGTATAATATAGAAAGCAATTGATGTTTCTAGTAAGAGAATTTAGAGTGAGAGGTATGTATGTCCCCTTCTATTCGGATATTGAAAAGCCGTTATTTAAAAAATATCAAAGAAAATCCAGAACTCTACATCGGGATTGAGTTGGAGTTTCCTATCGTACACACGAAAGGGAAACCCACAGATATTGAAGTCGCCAAGGATTTGATGCGATTTTTAGTGGATGCTCTCAGCTTGGAAGTTGAGAAAGAGGACGAGGACGGGAATCCGATTCAACTTGTAGAACCTGCGAGTCAGGATCGGATTTTGTTTGAGGTTTCTTATACGACCTTGGAGTTTGCCTTTGGTAGAGCCCAGAAAATCCAAGAGGTCGAAGGACGATTTCAAGCTTATATGAAGGTCATTCAGGAAAAGCTAAGCGAAAAGGATCATGCTATCCAGGGGTGGGGGATTCATCCAAACTGGGATCTGAATGACAATCGACCGGTGGCTTATCCTCGCTACCAGATGCTGATGGATTACCTACATATGGGAAGTCGCCAAGAGAGAGTTAATTTGCATGACTTCCCACAATATGGAGCCTTTATCTGTGGGAGTCAAGTTCAGTTGGATGTATCGACTGCTAACTACCTACGTGTCATTAATGCTTTCACTCAAATTGAAGCAGCAAAAGCTTACTTATTTGCCAATTCTGAGTTTTCGGGAGCAGATTGGGATACTCTGATTTCACGAGATATCTTTTGGGAAGAATCCATGCATGGAATTTATCCAGAGAATGTCGGTGTCAATGCAAAACTCTTCAAAGATGAGGATGATTTCTTTGATTATCTAGACCGCTCTGCGATTTTTACAGCAGAACGAGATGGGGAAACCTACTATTTTTCTCCAATTCGGGCTAGAGATTACCTAGCTACTGATGAAATTCCTGCCTATACTCTAAATGGAAAAGAAACTCTTCTGGTTCCTCAAGAGAAGGATTTCCAGACGCACCGTAGTTACCAATATCAAGACTTAACAACTCGAGGGACGATTGAATTCCGTAGTGTTTGTACGCAACCGCTAGACCGTACCTTTGCTTCAGCAGCCTTTCATCTAGGTTTGTTGGTAAATCTAGACAAGCTTGAAACTTATCTCGAAACCGCTCCTTTCTTTGAGAACTTTGGCCGTGACTACAAGTCTTTGAGACGACAGTTTTCTAAGAAACAACTCACAGATGAGGAAAAAGCTGGTGTTGTCCAGTTCTCCAAAGACTTGCTGGCTATAGCAGAGCAAGGGCTTGAGAGTAGAGGTCTGAGAGAAATGACTTATTTAGAGCCTTTAAAAGAAGAAATGACTCTATAATTTTCTTATAAAGGGAGAATTTTCTGAAAAATCATGTTATAATGGATGAGACTATAGATAAAGGATAGAGATTTATGACATTAGTTTATCAATCAACGCGTGATGCGAAAAATACCGTAACAGCCAGCCAAGCGATTTTGCAAGGTTTGGCAACAGATGGAGGTTTGTTTACTCCGGTTAGTTATCCAAAGGTAGATTTGGATTTTGACACATTAAAAGATGCTTCTTACCAAGAAGTGGCCAAACTTGTCTTGTCAGCCTTCTTGGATGACTTTACAGCAGAAGAGTTGGACTACTGTATCAACAATGCCTACGATAGCAAGTTTGATACTCCAGCTATTGCTCCTCTTGTCAAACTTGATGGTCAATACAACTTGGAACTCTTCCATGGATCAACCATTGCCTTTAAAGACATGGCCTTGTCTATCTTGCCATACTTTATGACAACAGCTGCTAAGAAACATGGCTTGGAAAACAAGATTGTCATCTTGACAGCAACATCTGGAGACACTGGAAAAGCTGCCATGGCTGGATTTGCGGATGTACCTGGAACTGAAATTATCGTCTTTTATCCAAAAGACGGTGTCAGCAAGGTGCAAGAATTGCAAATGACCACTCAGACTGGTGATAATACTCATGTCATCGCCATTGATGGAAACTTCGATGATGCTCAAACCAACGTGAAGCATATGTTCAACGATGTGGCTCTTCGTGAAAAATTGGCAGCTAACAAGTTGCAATTTTCATCGGCTAACTCTATGAATATCGGCCGTTTGGTGCCCCAGATTGTTTATTATGTTTATGCCTACGCTCAGTTGGTAAAAACTAGTGAGATTAAAGCTGGTGACAAGGTTAACTTCACTGTACCGACAGGAAACTTTGGAAATATCCTAGCTGCCTTTTACGCTAAGCAAATCGGTTTGCCAGTTGGTAAGTTGATCTGCGCTTCAAATGACAACAATGTTTTGACAGACTTCTTTAAAACTCGTGTCTACGACAAGAAGCGTGAGTTTAAGGTAACTACTAGCCCGTCTATGGATATCTTGGTCTCTTCAAACTTGGAGCGTTTGATTTTCCACCTTTTGGGAAATGATGCTAAAAAGACCGCTGAACTTATGAATGCCTTGAACACTCAAGGTCAGTATGAATTGACAGATTTTGATGCAGAGATCCTTGACCTCTTTGCAGCAGAATATGCGACAGAAGCAGAAACAGCTGCAGAAATCAAGCGTGTTTACGAATCAGATTCTTATATTGAGGATCCTCATACAGCGGTTGCCTCAGCTGTTTATAAAAAATACCAAGCAGCGACAGGTGATGCGACTAAGACTGTGATTGCTTCAACAGCTAGTCCATATAAATTTCCAGTAGTTGCAGTAGAAGCTGTAACAGGGAAATCAGGCTTGACCGACTTTGAAGCTTTGGCTCAGTTGCACGAAATTTCAGGAGTGGCAGTACCACCAGCAGTGGATGGACTTGAAACAGCTCCAGTTCGTCACAAGACAACTGTTGCAGCAGCAGATATGCAGGCTGCAGTAGAATCTTATCTAGGACTTTAAAACAGAGGAAGTAAACTCGGTTGGGCAACTAACTGAGTTTCTTTTCATCAGGAGGAAGGATTGTTTAAGAAAAATAAGGACATTCTCAACATTGCTCTGCCAGCCATGGGTGAAAATTTCTTGCAGATGCTTATGGGGATGGTGGACAGTTATCTGGTGGCCCATCTAGGTTTGATAGCCATTTCGGGTGTATCTGTAGCGAGCAATATTATCACCATTTACCAGGCAATTTTTATAGCTCTAGGAGCTGCGATTTCAAGCGTCATTTCCAAAAGTTTGGGGCAGAAGGACCAGTCTAGACTGGCCTACCATGTGACAGAGGCACTCAAAATCACCCTACTCTTGAGTTTATTTTTAGGAGCCTTGTCCATCTTTGCAGGACAAGAGATGATAGGTCTTTTGGGGACGGAAGAAGCGGTCGCTGAAAGTGGTGGACTTTACCTAGCTTTAGTTGGTGGGACAATTCTTCTCTTGGGATTGATGACTAGTCTAGGTGCCTTGATTCGCGCCACTCATAATCCTCGTCTCCCCCTCTATGTGAGTCTATTATCCAATGCCTTGAATATTGTCTTTTCAAGTATCGTTATCTTTATTCTTGATATGGGCATTGCTGGTGTAGCCTGGGGAACCATCCTATCTCGTTTGGTTGGGGTTGTGATTTTATGGTCACAATTAAAACTTCCATATACGAGGCCAAGGTTTGGACTGGACAAAGACTTGCTGACCTTAGCTTTACCTGCAGCGGGAGAGCGTCTCATGATGCGAGCTGGAGATGTGGTTATTATTGCCCTAGTTGTTTCCTTTGGGACAGAGGCTGTCGCGGGAAACGCGATTGGTGAAGTCTTGACTCAATTTAACTACATGCCTGCTTTTGGTGTCGCTACGGCAACAGTTATGCAGGTGGCACGAGCAGTAGGGGAGAATGATTGGGCAAGGGTGGACAAGCTCAGTAGGCAAACTTTTTGGCTATCCCTCTTTCTCATGTTGCCCTTGACGCTTAGTATCTATGCTCTCGGAACACCACTAAGTTACCTCTACACCAGTGATTCTGCGGCTATTAAAGCCAGTGTTTTAGTGACGCTGTTCTCTCTACTAGGGACTCCTATGACGACGGGGACAGTCATTTATACAGCTGTCTGGCAGGGTTTGGGAAATGCCCGCCTTCCCTTTTATGCAACAAGTATCGGGATGTGGTGTATCCGTATCGGAACAGGTTACTTGATGGGAATTGTTCTTGGTTGGGGCTTGCCTGGTATTTGGGCAGGGACTCTTTTGGATAATAGTTTCCGTTGGATTTTCCTATGTTATCGTTACCAAGTTTATATGATATCGAAAGGATAAGAAATGCAAGAAACAGCTTTTATTTGGGATTTGGATGGAACCTTGTTGGATTCTTATGAAGCCATCTTAGCAGGGATTGAAGAAACCTATCGTCGGTTTTCTCTTCCTTATAACAAGAAAGAAGTTCGAGCTTTTATCTTGAAATATTCTGTCCAGGATTTATTGGAGCAAGTGGCAAAAGAACGAGGACTAGATGTAGGGCTTCTCAATCAAGTTCGAGCTCGGAGTTTGTCCGAAAAGAATGCCCAAGTCGTCTTGATGTCAGGTGCACGTGAGGTTCTAGCTTGGGCAGATCAGCGAGGAATTCAGCAATTTGTCTATACTCATAAAGGAGAAAATGCCTTTACCATTTTACGTGCTCTAGGATTGGATTCTTATTTTACAGAAATCTTGACTAGCCAGAGCGGATTTGCCCGCAAACCAAGTCCAGAAGCAGCCACCTACCTTATCAATAAATACCATTTAAACCCAGATCGCACCTATTATATAGGCGACAGAACCTTGGATATCGAATTTGCTCAAAACAGTGGCATCCAGAGTATCAATTTCCTTGCCTCTCCCGCAGCTTGTAATCAACAGATAGAGCAATTAGAAGATATTAGCTCGCTTTCTTTCTAGAGTATTTTAGGAAGAATGTGTCAGCTTGATGACAAGAAACTAACAAACTATTTCAAGTAATGTGATTTGTTACAACGAATGTACAGTTCTGTTAAATAGCCCCAAAAGGGCTTTTTTTCTTTTTTCTTTATGTTATGATAGACAGGTACTACATTTGAAGAAGGAGTTTGAATAGTATGAAGAAAAGAATTATTTTAGCATCAACGGTAGCTTTATCAATTGCCCCTGCCTTGGCAGCTCAAGCAGAGGAAGTTGCATGGTCACCACGTACAGTTGAGCAAATTCAAAACGATGTTGCTAAAAGTGAGAATAAAACAAGTTATACAATTAAGTATGGAGATACCTTAAGCACGATTGCGGAAGCTTTGGGAGTTGACTTAAATGTCCTTGCTAACTTGAACAAGATTACGAATATTGACTTGATTTTCCCAGATACTGTATTGACTACAATCGTTAATGAACAAGAAGAAGTAACAGGTGTTGAGGTATACACACCTGAAGAAGTAGGTTCTGATGTAGCAAGTGCAACAGCAGATTTGAAAAAGAACCAAGTAATCGTAGATGACCAAACTGTAAAAGTTGAAGATTTAACTCAACCAGTTGAAGAAACAGAAGTTGTAGCAGAAACAACAGATTCACAAGCTAATGAAGAAGCTGTAACAGAAACTGCAGCACCAGCTGTAGAAGCTACTACCGAAGTAGCAACACCAGTAGCAGAGCCTGTAGCAGAAGCAACAACAGAAGCTACTACTGAGGCTGCAGCACCAGTAACAGAAACACCTGTAGTGGAAGAAACAACCACAACAGTTGCTGAAGCAACTACGGAAGCAACAACAGAAGCTGTAACAGAAGTACAATCAGCACCATCAACTTACCAAGCTGAAGCAAGCCAAGGTGCATCAACAACTTATGCAGCACCAGCAGCACCTGATTATGCAAGTATCGCAGCTACGAAATCAGAAAATGCAGGTCTTCAACCACAAACGGCTGCCTTTAAAGAAGAAGTTGCGAACTTGTTTGGTATTACATCATTTAGCGGCTACCGTCCTGGTGATAGTGGAGACCACGGAAAAGGTCTTGCCATTGACTTTATGGTTCCAGTAAGCTCAGCTCTCGGAGACCAAATTGCGGATTATGCTATCCAAAATATGGCTAGCCGTGGCATCAGCTACATCATCTGGAAACAACGTTTCTATGCACCATTCGATAGCAAATATGGACCAGCCTACACATGGAATCCAATGCCAGACCGTGGAAGCGTTACAGAAAACCACTATGACCACGTACACGTATCGATGAACTAAGAATAATGAGAAGTTGGGAACTTGAGTTTCCGCTTCTTTTTTTGTTATGACACACTTTATAAGTGAAATAAAATCTAAAACACGATATAATGTAAGCGGATACAAAGCTATACTAACGATTTTAAGCATAGAGCGAAAGGATGATAAGAATGACAAACCGATTAAAACCCCCATTTGAGAAAACAAGAGATGATTTTGAACAGGAATTTTGTGGTGAAATTGTCGAACTCTTGATTTTTACCCTCCAAAATGTAAATGGGGCTGCTTCTTTAAAAGATGGGTGTCTAATGCCGTCCGTTCATTTTAAAGCTAGTGTCAATGTCGAAACTCAGGACTTTTCTGAACTTGAAGGACGTTTGGAATGGCTCCTGACTCCGGAAGAATTTAAAGAAAAGCATTGGGGCTTTAGTTTTGAACCCTACAAAATTCACCGCATTAAGTGTCAAAAACGTCCCTTCATGGAGTTAGGGCCTTATATGTCAGAAGTGGCGAACAATTGCTACCGCTTGCTGGAATACCTAGATGACCAATCTACGGATGCTAGGTTAGAGACCTTGATCGAAACCTACCAGAAACCTGTTATCATTCGAGACGCTATTGGGGAGTTCACCCTAAATAGAGCCTATTCTTGGTTTGAAGGCTTCATCACCTATGAAGGCGGTAAGATTCATGCTATGTTTGATGCGGGTGCAGATGAAAGTCTTCCTCCAAGTTCTTTCGATAATTTAAAGAAATTTATGGGATCTTTCCAAGTTCAAGATGCTAAGATTAAAGACTATATCGTCAAAGAACTGTGGGAAACAGCCCAAGACTGGATTGATTCAGATGAAAATGATGTGGAGTTAACAGAAGAGTATTTTACCAACTCACTTTCCTTGAGTGAACTATCGATCAACGAAGATGGGGAATTGACTCTCTACTATGATGATAGCGAGGAAATTTTTGCAGGCCATGCTATCGAAGTTGTCATCGATAAAGAGGGAGAAATCCTTCGAGCAGATTTGGTAGGTTAGTGCTGGATTTTATCTAGAATATAGAAATAATAGCCTTTTGGGATTGAAACCAAGAGGCTTTTTCGGAGTGAGCAAAAGATTTGCATCGTCAATTTATTTGTAATATACTTGATAAGTCAATTATTGATAAATCAAATATTTGCAAAAGGAGAAAATACTAAAAATGCATGAATTACTGTACCAGCTCCATTTAACAGATCAGACCATCACTCAACTTTTTGAAAAACAATTGGGAATTAGTTTGACCCGCTATCAAATCCTGCAGTTTTTACTACAAAAATCACCTTGTACCCAAATTGCTGTTCAGGAGAAGTTACGGATTGACCAAGCAGCCTTGACCCGCCATTTTAAGATACTGGAGTCAGAAGGCTATGTCAGTCGTAAGCGTAATCCGGTCAATCAGCGGGAAGTTTTAGTTGAATTAACCCAAGAAGCCAAGAATCAACTCTTGCTTAGTCCACCTAGACATCACTTGAAAGTGAAGGAGCAGATGGAGAGCATCTTATCGACAGCCGAACAGAAAAAACTGACGGCTTTACTGACGAAACTAGTCTCAGGTTTAGAAAAAATAGAATTTTAAGGAGAAAACGATGTCAATCATTACTACTATCTTAGCAACTATCGTTGCCCTCGAGCATTTTTATATTTTTTATTTGGAAAGTATCGCAACCCAATCAGACGCAACCAGCCGTGTCTTTAATATGAACAAGGAAGAATTAGCACGACCATCTGTCACCTCACTGTTTAAAAACCAAGGAATTTACAATGCCTTGATTGGGGTGTTTCTTATTTACGGAATTTATTTCTCACATAGCTTAGAAATCGTAATAATCTTTGTTTTATTTGTCATAGGAGCAGCGACCTATGGTGCCTTAACTGCAGATAAAAAAATCATTCTCAAGCAAGGTGGACCGGCAATCTTAACGATCTTAAGTATCCTTTTCTTTAAATAAAAACAATCAGCACTCTCCATAGAAGGTGCTGGTTTTTAATAACTGGTATTAAACTTTTCTGCGTTTGATTTCAAGTAACCTTTGATAGAAGAAAATCTGGCTACTATAGATATAAGGGAAGATAGAGATACTTGCAATTCCAAAGCTTATCCAGATAAGGAGATACCATGGAAGTAGCTGTAAATCAAGGACGAAGCGTTGAAACTTATAGCCTTTCATGAGAAAGCGGCTGGTATGTAGCACACGACTTGGTTTAGCAATTCCAATTGCAAGGGTGTCACATAGGAGCAGTTCAACTTGGGAATAGGCATAATATTGTGGCAGATAGAGAATGGTTCCCAAAATCATTACAAGGACACTACCAAAGAAGTAGAGTGCGAAAGTAAGCAGGAAGTGTTCGATATCTGGATTTGTCACGTCAACAGATGGAAATTCAGGATGAAGTTCCACAAATTTACGAGCCATGGCGCTGCTATAAAAAAGCAAGTAAACCCCAAAAAGACTAGGGATGCTCCATAAAAAGAGATAGAAACGCTTGAGTAAGAGAGTTAGAAAAGTCTGGGTAAAGAAGCGGTTGTCAAGCAAGGACAGGCTATCTTTAAAGGAAAGCTCCATCTCAGAAATTCTGTAAAGATTAATGGTAGTAAAGAGAGCACCAGCTAGGATAATGGAGCTTGTAAATCCAACGGCAATCGGAAAGAGAGCAGATTGGATTGTGATCCCTAGAAAACTTAAGAAGGACTGCTCAAGAATGCCCTCGTCGAGAAGGGATAAAGGTCTGATAAAGCTCGATAGAATCAAGAGAATACTTGGCAATAAAAAGACAAGCAGCAGACGAGGATGCTCAGCTTGAAATTGTCTAGCCTGCTGGCGAACTTCTTTTAAATTAATTTTTGGGTACTTCATTCTTTCATTATACCATAGTTCGTGACAGTTCCTGTTTTTTTTGATAGAATCATACAGTATGCCCTTGGGCACAAAGTATGAACTGGGACTGTCTTTCCCAGCTTCGGAGGTAAAAAATGTCAGATTCGCCAATCAAATACCGCTTGATCAAAAAAGAAAAACACACGGGAGCTCGTCTGGGTGAAATTATCACACCACATGGGACCTTCCCAACCCCTATGTTTATGCCAGTAGGGACTCAAGCAACGGTCAAGACTCAGTCACCAGAAGAATTAAAAGAGATGGGGTCAGGAATAATCCTATCCAACACCTATCACTTGTGGCTTCGTCCAGGTGATGAACTCATTGCCCGCGCTGGTGGGCTTCATAAGTTTATGAACTGGGACCAACCAATCTTGACAGATAGCGGTGGTTTTCAAGTGTATTCTCTAGCGGATAGCCGTAATATCACAGAGGAAGGAGTAACCTTCAAGAATCACCTTAATGGTTCTAAGATGTTCCTTTCACCTGAAAAGGCCATCTCAATACAAAATAATCTAGGTTCAGACATCATGATGTCCTTTGATGAATGCCCTCAATTTTATCAACCCTATGATTATGTGAAAAAATCAATCGAACGTACCAGCCGTTGGGCTGAACGTGGCTTAAAAGCTCATCGTCGTCCACATGACCAAGGTTTATTTGGGATTGTACAGGGTGCAGGCTTTGAAGACCTTCGTCGTCAATCAGCTCAGGATCTTGTCAGCATGGACTTCCCAGGCTACTCTATCGGGGGCTTAGCAGTTGGAGAAACTCATGAGGAGATGAACGCTGTTTTGGATTTCACCACTCAGCTGCTTCCTGAGAATAAACCTCGCTACTTGATGGGAGTGGGAGCGCCAGATAGCTTGATTGATGGGGTGATTCGTGGGGTAGATATGTTTGACTGTGTCTTGCCGACACGTATTGCTCGTAACGGTACTTGTATGACCAGTCAAGGTCGTTTGGTTGTGAAGAATGCTCAGTTTGCAGAGGACTTTACACCGCTTGATCCTGAGTGTGATTGCTACACTTGTAAGAACTACACTCGTGCCTATCTTCGCCACTTGCTCAAGGCCGATGAAACCTTTGGTATCCGCTTGACAAGTTACCATAATCTCTACTTCTTGCTCAATCTCATGAAGCAGGTTCGTCAGGCGATTATGGATGACAATCTCTTGGAATTCCGTGAGCATTTTGTTGAAAAATATGGATATAACAAGTCTGGGCGAAATTTCTAAATTTTGCTTAATATCAGCTAAAAATCCTAAGTTTTATCTTAGGATTTTTCTGTTTTTTTTGATAAAATAAAGGTACTATGGATTGAAAATTAGATGGCTTTTTTTGCTAATCTAATGAATGGAGAATAAACTCGTATGCGTATTAAATGGTTTTCCTTGATTAGGATTACAGGTTTGCTTTTGGTACTCTTGTACCATTTCTTTCAGACGGTTTTCCCAGGAGGTTTCTTCGGGGTTGACGTCTTCTTCACCTTCTCAGGTTTTCTAATTACATCTCTCTTATTAGAAGAATTTGAACAAAAAGGTAAAATTGATATCCTAGGATTTTTTAGACGACGCTTCTATCGGATTTTTCCGCCGGTTGTTTTGATGGTCCTCGTCGTTATGCCCTTCACTTTCTTGGTTCGTCAAGATTATGTGGCAGGTATCGGTGGCCAGATTGCTGGTGTTCTTGGATTTATGACAAACTTCTATGAAATGTTGACAGGAGGAAGTTATGAGTCCCAGTTTATCCCCCATCTCTTTGTTCACAACTGGAGCTTAGCTGTTGAAGTTCATTATTATGTTTTGTGGGGCTTGGCAGTTTGGTTCTTGGCCAAGCGAGCAAAAACAAGTGGACAACTACGAGGAATGATTTTCCTACTTTCCTCAGCGACCTTTATGGTTAGCTTCCTTTCTATGTTTATTGGTAGCTTTATCGTTAGCTCCTACTCAACACTCTACTTCTCAACTTTGACTCATGTTTATCCATTCTTCTTAGGAAGTGTGCTTGCGACCTTGGTAGGTGTTCGTCATGTAACGCCTCTTCTCAAACGTTTGAATAGAATCTTGGATTTGAGACAAACCTTACTAGTCTTTGGGGCGGGTCTAGGAGTCTTGCTCTTATTGACCTTCTTTGTAAAATTTAATTATCTTTTTGCTTATTTATTTGGTTTCTTGTTGGCAAGCTTAGCTGCGCTTCTGATGATTGTTGCAGCACGACTGTTGCACGAGAAAACTCCGACAATCGAAGAACCAAAGGTTATCGGTTTTTTAGCAGACACTAGCTATGCCGTCTATCTTTTCCACTGGCCGTTTTATATTATTTTCTCTCAATTGGTGGGAAATATACCGGCAGTGATTCTAACGACCATCTTTTCTTATCTTTTTGCTACCCTTTCTTTCTATGTGATCGAACCTTTCATTGCAGGGAAATCCAGCAAACTCTTGCGGATGGCAGAAGAAATTCCTCACATCAAACCAATCTTTGCTGGTAGTGTTGGAGTTCTTAGTTTGATTACCTTGGTTGTGATTCTGATAGCTCCACAAGTAGGTGCTTTTGAAACGGATTTGATGGTTACTGGCCTTAATCAAGCTCAAACTAATATCACTCGAACAAAAACTATGGCAGAACAAGCAGAAGCAAGTCGCTACAACATAGCTGATGGTGTATCTATCATTGGAGATTCTGTAACCTTACGTGCTTCAGCTGGACTGAAAGAGCTCTTACCAGACGCTCAGATTGATGGCCAGATCAGTCGAAATACTAAACAAGCAAATGCATTGATGCTGAATTACAGTCAGAATAAAGCCTTGCCTAAAATTGTAGTCATCGCGACTGGTGTCAATAACCCTGAAAATTATAAGGAAGATCTTGATCTACTGATAACAAATCTACCTAAGGGACATCAGCTTGTTCTTGTAACTCCATATGAGGGTGACACAACACAGGAAACACAACCTTACGTAGAACAGTATGCAAGCTATGCGCGTGAATTGGCACAAAAATATCCATATATTGCACTTGCAGATTGGAATCAAGTAGCCAAAGATCATCCAGATATTTGGAAAGGGACAGACCAAGTTCACTTTGGTAGTGATACTACTAAGCAGGATGAAGGTGCTAAACTATATGCAGAAACGATTAACGCAGCTGTTAAATCTCTTGCAGATAAACCTGTCAAATCAAAATAATCAATGAAAAGTAGAGATTCTATCTCTACTTTTTTGCTTTAAACAGGATTGGGAAAAACTTGCCAAATTGTCAGAATTATGAGAAAATAGGAACAGTCAAAAAATGGAGGGAATACAATGAGAGAAGACATCAAGATTAATGACCGTGCTCTAGCATTGGAAGACCAAATCATTGAAGTACTCGAAAAAGTTTATGATACAGATGTAGAGCTAGATGTATACAATCTTGGATTGGTTTATGAGATTCATTTAGATGAGGATGGTCTTTGTACAGTTGTCATGACCTTCACTGATACTGCCTGTGATTGTGCAGAAAGTTTGCCGATTGAGATCGTAGCAGGTTTAAAACAAATTGATGGCATTGAAGATGTAAAGGTTGAAGTTACCTGGTCTCCGGCTTGGAAGATCACACGCATTAGTCGTTATGGACGCATAGCACTTGGACTGCCACCACGATAAAACATAGAGTGATAAGATGAATTATAAATCGGGATTAAAAACCTGATTTATATTTTTCTTTTTTTGTTTATTTATTTCATACAATAAACAAAAATTTTTGTTAAGAGTAACCACTTCACTCAAAAAAATGTTATTATAGTAGAAGTGATTATAATAAAAAGAATAAGGTAGGATAGATATGAAATTATCTGTAGTAATTCCATTTTATAACGAAGAGAATATGATTCAGAAGATGTATGATGAATTGGTTAAAGAAATCAATCAAATTACAAAAGCCGAATTTGAAATTATTTTTATTAATGACGGTAGTAAGGATCGTACTTTTGAACGTATGTTAGCCATCGCAGCTGGCGATTCTCGCGTGAAATATATTAGTTTTAGCAGAAACTTTGGGAAAGAAGCTGGAACGATTGCTGGTCTTGAATATGCAACAGGCGAAGCTGTCATCTTAATGGATGGGGACTTACAACATCCACCTGCACTTCTTCCGCAAATGATTAAAGCGTATGAAGAAGGTTATGACGTCGTGAGTGCTCGTCGCACACGCACAGGTGAAAAACCACATCGTACATTCTTAGCAAAACATTTCTATCGACTTGCTAATAAAATGATGGATATCGAATTAATGGATGGAGTATCTGAATTCCGTCTCTTCAGCCGTAAAGCAGTCAGCGCTATCCTTTCATTACAAGAATACAACCGATTTTCTAAAGGAATTTTCGCTTGGATTGGCTTTAAAGAAAAAGTCATCGAATATGAAAACCAAGTACGTACTGTAGGTGAAACAAAATACTCGTTGAAGTTCTCATTGAACTATGCGATTCAAGGTATTTTATCATTCAACGATAAACCTCTACGTATGTGTATTAATTTTGGTTTATTCTGTTTATTAATTTCATTGGTTTATGTTCTTTGGACCTTTATCCAATATCTCGTAGTACCGGATTCACTCGTGAGTGGATACTTTACTACAATCTTCTCAGTCGTTCTCTTTGGTGGAATTCAATTGATTTCTATTGGGGTACTCGGAGAATATATCGGTAAGATTTATTATGAAGTGAAGAAACGTCCACATTATCTTGTCGACCAAACGAACATTACTGTGAAAGGAGAGCAAAATGACGACTAAGAAAAAAGTCTATCTAGCAAGTTTTATTGCACCTATAGCCATCATGTTTGTGGCTTGGGCTATTGATGGCTTCTTTCCCTTCGGCACAAAGTCACTAATGGCAGTTGACTTTAATGCACAGTATATTGGGCTTTATGCTTATTTCAAACATTTATTCTTAAATGGAGACTGGAGTAGTTTCTTCTATTCCTTCTCTAAATCCATTGGTGGTGGAATGTTGGGAATTTGGGGCTTCAACTTGTTGAGCCCGTTTAACTTCTTATTTCTTCTATTTCCTGAGGAAAACTTCCAATGGGTGGTTCCTATCATTATCGCCCTACGTTATGGAGCTATGGGGTTAACCATGGCGCATTTCCTTATTAAGCGTTATGACGGATTAAAGAGTAAAGCTTATTTGGTTCCAATTGTGGCCACCATATATGCACTTAATGGCTTTAATGTTAGTTATCAAATGAACCCAATTTTCTATGATGGAATGATCATGCTTCCATTAGTTTTAATTGGGGTTGAACAAGTACTAGATAATAAGTCTCCAAGAGGCTACATTGGCATGCTTGCCTTATCTCTCTTTGTACAATTTTACATGGGTTATATGACCTGCATTTTTGTGGTCATTTATGCTTTGTTCTACATTATTCGTTCAGAGAACTTACGAAATAAAAAGGTTATTCTAACAAGAATAGGGAAATTAGCTGCCGCATCTATACTAGCTGTTGGAATAGTATCAGCTGTATTGCTCCCAATTCTGATTAGTTTGGTATCAACAAAAGGGGGCTTGCAAAGCACTCTGAGATTTGATTGGAAGTTACAAATCAATCCGTTTGAGATTTTAGCAAAACTCTTTTTAGGAGCTTTTGATAATACTTCTTGGCCAGCTGGACCTAACTTGCCAAATATATATGTGGCTAGCTTTGGTTTACTAGGAACACTTTATTACTTTATTTCAAGTAAGATTTCAAAATGGAGTAAAATTGCAGCAAGTTTTGTTCTCGTAGTGTTTTTGATTTCTTGTGCCCATGAATTTACAAGTAAGTTGTGGCATATGGGACAAAATCCTGCTGGATTTTTCTATCGCTTCTCATGGATTATTGCTTTCTTTTTAGTTTATTTGGCTTATCTAAGTCTACGAGAAGTAGAAAAATTTACTAAGAGAGAAGCTAGCTTCCTACTGATTAGCGGTGCAGTTATCTTTTCTATTGTACAGTTACAACAACACTCTTTCTTAACAGTTTGGCAACGTCTTGCTACGATTTTGATTTTTGTGGTTTTGCTTGCAGCTTTATTCTATCCTAAAGTAAAAAGAGCTTGGATGATTATAGCTGCTTTGACTGTAGTTGAGTTAACAGCTAATGCAGCACTTGTTCAATCAAGAGTTGGGTATACAGACGCTTATAAGTATCACGATGCAGTTTTACAATTAAAGGAAGCGATTAATCCAATTAGACCTGACCACAGTGATTTTTACAGAATTAATAAATCATTCAATTTAAGTAAGAATGATCCATTTATGGTGGATTATCCGGGTCTATCGGTTTTCAGTTCCAACCTGGAAAATAGTACACGTGATTTATTTGACCGTTTAGGAAACAACGGAATTAATGCAACGACCTACTATCAAGGAACTCCGTTCCAAGATGCGCTCTTCTCAGTAAAATATCTAGTGACTCCAAAACCAGTGCTTAAAGAGGACTATCCTGATACATCCAAACTGTATGTATTCGGAAACATGGTAACTCGTAAAGATATTACGACAAAAGCACCTGTTTATGAAGCTGCTAGAACAAAGACATTCGAGACAGGTTTGATTTTGCCAATTGCTTATGGTGTTAATGATGCAACGGTGAATGTGAAATTAGAGAATCATCAACCGATTCAAAATCAAAATAAGATTGTACAAGCTATGGGGGCAACGAGCGAAAATTATTTAGCTGTACTCGGAGCAAATGAGATGAAATTGGACAATATGGAAGTTGTAGATCCGTCTAAACCGGAAACCTATAAGCGTATTGATTCTTCAAAACCAGGAACGATTACCTATCATTTAGTACCTCAATCTGCTGAGGATTATTGGGTAGCAATTCCGCAAATATTATCTCATACAGACAAAAATAAAATTCGTGTCATGTTAAATGGCAAAAATTATGAATTCCAAGATAAATTCCAACAAATGCAATTTATTCAAATTGCACATAATTCAGTTGGTCAACCTACAGATTTAACGATTGAAATTGATTCGGATAATGAATATAATTTATCTGGACTGCGCTTGGCTCGTTCTAATGCTGCTCTAGCAAATCGTATCATTCAAGAACGTCAGCTGCAAGGAATAAAATTAACTCATTGGGATAATCGTAGTTTTAAAGGAACAGTGAATATAACTGATGACAGTACTTGGATGATGACCAGTATCCCATATGAAAAAGGTTGGACTGTTAAAGTAGATGGAAAAGTAGTTGAAACTGCTAAAGTTTGGGATAGTTTGTTAGCCTACAAGATTACACCAGGTGAACATACAATTGAAATGAGTTACTTGCCAGATGGATTTGTCGTAGGTTTTCTAATTTCAATTTTATCAACCTCTCTTTATGGATTTGCAATTTATAAAAAATGGATTTAATATAGTAGGAGTAGACTATAATGAAAATTTCAAAAATGAAATTAAAATTTAGTTCGCTATTCTTTGTTCCATTTATGGGTATGTTAGGAGTCTTCCTTTGTTTAGGGTTGACTCCCTTTTCACAAAATTCGGTGCATAGTGGAGATTTTCTTTCACAATATTTTCCGCTTTATATCGGATTACATAAACTATTTTGGAGCGGCGATTTTAGCGGTCTGTTTTGGTCCTTTTCTAAATCCCTGGGAGGAGCAATGCCAAGTGTATGGGGCTTTAATAGTTTAAGTCCTTTCACGTTTTTATACGTAATTTTTCCAATTTCGACATTTCATATTTTGAGTTATGTGATTCCACTCATTCGCTTTGGAGTAATGGGAGTGGCGTTTGGATATTTTCTTGAAAAGAAATATCAAGGTATTAGCAAAAATTACTGGCTGTCATTAGGTTTATCTACATCTTATGCGCTTAGTGGATTTATTGTATCTCAGCATTTCAATCCCAACTTTTTAGATAATCTAATTTACGTTCCTGTCATTCTTCTTGGTATTGAAGAAATCGTAGAAGGAAAACGATCATTTAAATTACCGATTTTCCTTGCAGTCAGCTTGATTACGAATTTCTATACAGGGTATATGATGTGCCTTTTTGTGGCTCTCTATGCATTCTATGCTGTTTTTTCAAAGAAAGCTTCCTTGAAAGACTACCTATTGAAAATTAGTAGGGTTGCATTGTTTGCAATGATTGGAGTAGGACTTGCAATGTTCTGGCTACTACCAGTATTTGGTGCCTTGGTAGAAAGTAAGGCGAGTGCAGGAAGTACATTTGAATGGTCTTCTAAAATCGTAAATGATCTTATAACACTACCTCAGAAATTCATTTTAGGATCCTTTAGTGAAAAAGAGTGGGGGGACCCAAAAGCCTTACCGCACCTTTTCATTGGAAGTTTAGGTCTCTTTGGACTGTTTGTTTTCTATGTAAAAAAAGAAATTTCTCTTCGTAGCAAATTATCTGCAACATTCGTATTATTGATTTTACTACTTTCCTTCAATATTCAAGGCTTTGATCAAATTTGGCATATGGGGCAACGTCCGGTCGGTTTCTACTTTAGAAATTCTTGGATTGCAAATGCCTTTATGTTGGTCTTAGCTTCCGAAAGTTTGATGAAGTGGAAAAATGGATTCCGATTTAATGAATTTTTGGTAGCTCTTATAGGTTTTGGGTCAATTTTATTGTTCTCAATGCTTGCTACACTTTCTTATGTAGAAACATTACAGAAAATACTGGCATTTATTATTTATAGTATCGTTTTATGTGCATTCTTTTTAACAAAGGTGGATTTATCTCGAAGACTACAAATAGCAACAGGAGTTGTTATTGTAGAGTTACTATTGGGTGCGTTTATTGGACTGAAACGAGTACCATTTTTCGTTAGTAATTCTAGTTTAAAGACTCAAATGGAGAATGCGATTGCTTTTGATGAAGAAGGTTATAGTAAATTAAATCAATTTACACGTCTGGAGATGAATAAGGGATTGTCGCATGCCAATTTCCCGATTGCTTATAATTATAATGGAGCCTCTCACTTTACATCGAGTTTAGAGCATACATTAATTGAAGAATTTAGTCACTTGGGACTTCCTGCCTCACAATCAGTTGTAAACTATACAGGGCGAAATATTATTTTAGATTCTATGTTTGGTTTTTCGCGGTTTATGATGGGTGGCGATGAAAATAAAGTCTTTGCGGATATTCGTGGTTTATATCAGAAAGAAGGAACCTTAAAGAACCTTGCTGTTTATCAAAATCCATATGCCCTCTCCTTGGGATATTTAACAAATAAGGATTTTGCAACAAATGTAAGTTTTGAAAAGAATAAACCTGTTAATAATTTAAATCAATTGTTACAAGTTGTGGGGATTTCTGAGAAAGAAGGTCTTAAAGAAGTAAGTGTATCAGAAGCCCATGTTGAAAATTTAACGAAAAATGGTGATAAATATACAATTACTCAAGAGGGTACTCCGGTAAAAATTGAATGGCAATTATCTCTTGAACCCAATAAGTTGTACTTTGTTGAAATTCCAGAAAGACAAGCCGGTTCAGTCATTAAGTCAAAAGTATTGGTAGACGGATCAGGCTATCCCTATGAAAATCGATTCCGAGAAAATCAATTATGGGTGATTGGAAATGGAAACTTAAACAAAACGCTCACATTTACAATTGATGAAGGAAAAGCCAAAGAATGGGATCTTCGTGGTTTTAAATTCTATTCAATCGATATACCAACTCTAACCAAAGCTTTGGACCAGTTTAAAAAAGCAAATGACATCACCATTGATTCCTATTCAAATTCAACAGTGAAAGCGCACGTTAATGTTACAAATAGTGAGCAATCCTTTGCAACTTTCACTATTCCATACCATTCAGGTTGGAGTGTAACAGTAGATGGTCAAGCTCAAGAAGTTCAAAAATCGCTTGGTTTCTTTATGGGTGTATCACTGACGGAAGGAGAACATGAGATTGTATGGAGTTATAGCCCACCAGGGTTAAACTTTGGAGTAATGCTTTCGCTAGCTTCTCTTATTCTACTCGTTTTCTTGTGGAAAAAACAAAAAATAGAATAGCTGACATGCTCTGCGGCTATGATACTAGAAAAGGATGAAGTTCCTAAGAACTTCATCCTTTTTGTATGTTTTTGAGAATGGTTAGTAATAAAGCAATCTGTAATAGTGCTTATTTTTTGCCAGACTGTTCCATGTTCCAGAAGTCTGTAACAGCACCACGTGATGCAGAAGATACAGTATGGGCGTACTTACCGAGGACACCACGGCTATAGAGTGGTGGCAAGGTTGTTTCTGCCTTACGTTTTTCAAGTTCTTCATCAGATACAGCCATGGAAATTTCTTTTGTATCTTGGTCAACGGTGACGATATCGCCAGTGCGGAGGTAGGCAATTGGTCCACCATCCTGAGCTTCAGGTGCGATATGTCCAACAACCAGACCATAAGTACCACCAGAGAAACGGCCATCCGTCAAGAGGGCCACCTTGTCTCCTTGACCTTTACCAACAATCATAGAAGAAAGGGACAGCATCTCAGGCATACCAGGACCACCCTTAGGTCCAACGAAACGAACAACGACAACGTCGCCATCAACGATTTCATCAGACAAGACAGCTTGGATAGCATCTTCTTCAGAATCAAATACCTTGGCTGGACCAACGTGACGACGAACTTTCACACCAGATACCTTGGCAACGGCACCATCAGGAGCAAGATTACCGTTCAAGATGATCAATGGACCGTCCGCACGTTTAGGATTTTCAAGTGGCATAATGACTTTTTGACCTGGTGTCAGGTCTGCAAAATCAGCCAAGTTTTCAGCAACTGTCTTACCAGTACATGTGATACGGTCTCCGTGAAGGAATCCGTTTGCCAACAAGTACTTCATAACCGCTGGTACACCACCAACTTCGTAGAGGTCTTGGAAGACATACTGACCAGAAGGTTTCAGGTCGGCTAAGTGAGGCACACGCTCTTGGATGGTATTGAAGTCCTCAAGTGACAAGTCAACATTAGCCGCGTGGGCAATGGCGAGCAAGTGAAGAGTGGCGTTAGTAGAACCACCTAGAGCCATTGTAACAGTAATGGCATCTTCAAAGGCTTCACGAGTCAAGATATCTGAAGGTTTGATTCCCAATTCAAGCATTTTGACGACAGCGCGTCCAGCTGCTTCGATATCTTCTTTCTTATCAGCAGATTCTGCCGGGTGAGAAGAAGAACCTGGCAAGCTCATACCCAAAACTTCGATAGCAGTAGCCATGGTGTTAGCAGTATACATACCACCGCAACCACCAGGGCCAGGGCAGGCATTACATTCGAGGCGTTTGACGTCTTCAGCCGTCATGTCACCATGGTTCCACTTACCGATACCTTCAAATACAGAAACCAAGTCGATGTCTTTACCATCCAGTTTTCCAGGGGCGATAGTACCACCGTAGGCGAAAATAGCTGGGATATTCATATTGGCAATGGCAATCATAGAACCAGGCATGTTCTTATCACAGCCACCGATAGCTACAAAGGCATCTACGTTGTGACCACCCATGGCAGCTTCGATAGAATCCGCGATGATATCACGTGACGTTAGGGAGAAGCGCATACCAGGCGTTCCCATGGCAATCCCATCTGCTACCGTAATGGTTCCAAATTGAACAGGCCAAGCACCAGCAGATTTGACACCTTCTTTAGCCAATTTCCCAAAGTCATGTAAGTGAATATTACACGGTGTGTTTTCTGCCCAGGTTGAAATGACCCCTACAATCGGTGTTTCAAAGTCTTTATCTGTCATACCAGTCGCACGCATCATAGCACGGTTTGGTGATTTTACCATACTGTCATAAATGCTACTGCGGTGACGTTTGTCTAATTCTGTCATTTGTTCCCTCCCATTTCAGTTTGTTCCATTATAGCACAATTTTCATATGAATAACAGAAGAAAATTTTTAAATTTTCAGACAATTCAACAGTGTACGATAAAAAAATACAACTTTTTTTGTCAAGTAACTTTACTTTACAAAAAAGTTTTGATATACTATTAAAGTTGATGAAAATCAAACCTAACTGAATTATATCTTAAAAGGAGAAAACAAAATGGCAGTACCTGCACGTCGCACATCAAAAGCGAAGAAAAATAAACGTCGTACTCACTACAAAGTAACAGCTCCATCTGTAAACTTTGACGAAACTACTGGAGATTACTCTCGTTCTCACCGCGTATCACTTAAAGGATACTACAAAGGACGTAAGATCGCTAAAGCTGCATCAGCTGAATAATAGAAGGGAGATACCATGCGCGTAAATATTACACTTGAACACAAAGAATCTGGTGAACGCTTGTACCTTACTTCTAAAAACAAACGTAACACTCCAGACCGTCTTCAATTGAAGAAATACTCACCAAAACTTCGCAAACACGTTGTGTTTACAGAAGTTAAGTAAGCATTCAATACGAATCAATACATAAGAAAAACGCTGATTTTAAGCGTTTTTTCTTTTTTTCAATTTCAATACATTGCACTATATTTCAGTTCAATCTCTACCTTTTTTCTCAAGACCTGGTTTGGAAAGTATAGATTCTAAACAGGAGAATAGTTTAGGTCTGTAAGAATTGACTTATACATTTACAAGGTTCATTCTGATCGACTTTATAACTGTCTAAGAAAAAAGTAAAGATTCATACAGTATCTAGATTTTCCAAAAATTCTTTATCATCAAATACTATTAACGAAACTATCCAAACATTGCCTCAAAGAATTCTTTAGTTGTTTGACTAGCGAGGTCTTTAATTAAAAAAATTTTTCAAATAATTGCCACATTGACACATAAATTCTTGCTTTCTAGATTTAAGTGTGATATATTTATAACATAAATTTAAGTGTTATATATTTATAACATAAAAAAGGAGTCTATCATGAAAAAAGTCAAAAAATGCGTGGCCTCATTTCAATGATTGCCGTAGCTCTCTCTATTGATTTTATTGTTTTATTTGGTTCTAATCTTAGTTGGGGACCCAAGTTAGTTATTGTTGGTATTTCAGTGTTAAGTCAGATTGTAGCTATTTGGGGCTGGCTACATATGAAACCATGGCCTCATAAAAGTCAGAAAGGTAAGGGAAAGATTATTTTTGACTTGTCTGCTAAGATTTACACGATACTTGTGTTTGCAGCAAGCATTTTTTATACAGTAGGGTTTTTGGTTGCAACCCCTAGTGAAAGCTCTGGTATTAGAGAATGGATTTTGGGAATTGGCCTCGTTATTGAAGTGAGTGTATTTGGTTTTTTCTGTTTTAAAAATGTCAAGGAAACTCCAGACGAACGCTTTTATGCTAATTTAGCCAAGGCAGCTAGCTTGATGTTTGTTTTTATCCTAGGCGCACTGATGATCCTAGCAGTTATCATTGGGTATATGGGGTCTCTCACTCTTTACATGGGCCAGATCTTTATTAGCATAGCTGCCTTGATTCTCATCTTTGCGGTTGTCTATTTTATCTTGGAACGGAGAGGATAAGCATGGCCAAAGAAAGCAAGATTATTACGAATCTCAAATCTGTTCGTGAGTCCACAGGCATGACCCAGCAGGAGTTAGCCGACCTCATCGGCATGCGACGCGAGACAATTCTTCACTTGGAAAATAACCGTTACAATCCTTCGCTGGAAATGGCTCTTAAAATTGCTCAAGTTTTTGATTTGAAAGTAGAAGACCTCTTTGAACTCAGACAGAAAGAGGAAGCATAATTCTTTTCGAGACCTAGCATTAAGTTCATTGATTAATTAGGAATTGAAGACAAAAGAAAAATCCTTTGAAAATGTACTCTTAAAATATAGTAATTCTTTCGAATTAACGTTTACTAATTGTGATGCTTTACGAGCTTTTTTCAAGCCTGGTTTTGGGTAACAAAAATCAAATATCTGTAAAAGCCTATTAAATTAAGCATTCAAACTTCATTTTCGTTGGAAATAAACACTTATAACCTAATCTTACAAACAATGGATTATCATTAGATTACCAAAACTTCGTTTTCGGAGCTTATGTTATTGAGAAGTGAAGTAAGCATTCTATACGAATCAATACATAAGAAAAACGCTCTAGTCCTATTGTCTAGAGCGTTTTTATCTTGTTTTGAAATTACATATCAATTTTATCAACTTGTCATTTATTTGATCAATGTACATTTTGGCAGAAAAAAAGAACACAGGACGAACTAATTCCTGTATTCCTAAAATAACTTAGAACAGAAATGACAATGCCGCAATTAATGCTATTATAGTGCAAATTATTTTTCCGATTTTTGCATGTTGTTTGAACAATTTATCAGAGAAAAGACTCAAAATAAGAGCAATCCAAAACACGGTAGTTCTTAAAATAAAAATAGTCATGTCTCGTACCCCTTTCGTTATTTTGTCAAACCAATAATTAAGTTGAATAGTAATTATCTAATTTTCAAACATATCCATCTGCCCTGGTAAAGCCTTTGTTCTTTGATTATTAATCAGTATCTCTATCTATCTTTATTATAGTACAAATATCATAATTAAACCAATAAATGTATTTATTTTTTTATTGCTCCTATTTTTGAGAGCGCTTGAAATATGTTATAATAAAACTAGATTAATTTATAGGAGGCAAACCGTGGGAAATTTCATTGAGCTAGTCTTTCATCGTTTCTTTTTGGGGATGATTGCGACGGCTTATTTTTGGTTATTGACACTAGCAGGAGGGGTGGTCTTTGGTATAGCACCCGCTAGTGCAACTCTCATGAGTTTATATGCAGAACACGGTTATTCTTATCGTGCTTATCGTTTCAAGGAAGCCTGGGCTTTGTTTAAGAGCAATTTTGTCAAAAGCAATCTTAGTTTCTATACCTTTATAGGGATTGACTTAATCTTGATTTATGGTTTGTATCTGATGATTCAATTGCCCAACCAGACCATCATCCACTTGGCAGCAACCTTTCTAAATATCTTTTTAGTAGCCTTGGTATTTCTAGGCTATGCAGTGTCTTTAAAACTGCAGGTTTACTTTGAATTGTCCTATAAAAACACCCTAAAGCTTGCTTTTATCGGAATATTTATGAGCCTATCAGCCATGGCCAAGGTTCTTCTTGGTAGTGTCTTGTTGATTATTATTGGTTTCTATATGCCAGCCCTCCTTATTTTTGTAGGTATTGGAATGTGGCACTTCTTTATTAGCGATTTGTTGGAGCCTGTTTATGAGAGTATTCATGAAAAATTGGCAACAAGATAATACCAAACAGTTTCGTCTCCACTCACTTCTTAGACTCTATAGTCTGGTAATGATTATCATCATTTCCTGCTTTGCTCTTTTGATTTCTTATGTAGACTGGGATATGCGTGAAAGGGAAGCCAATCGTGTTGGCCAGCGTGTCCTAGCCCGTACTATCGATGAAGTTGAGTATTATTATCGAGAGTCAACCCGCCTAGCCCAGAGTTTAGTGGATAATCAAGCTCGGATTGAAGGGATTTATAAGTATTTCAGTCTCAGTACACCAGACTATTTCTATTGGCAACTCGAACGAAAGGCTTCTCCTTATATTTCGGTCTCTATTTATGAAAATATTGATGATATCTACGTCCGAAATGATTTTGTGAGCGGTGTTGCGATTGTTCTACAGGATTCAACGGACGTCTTTGTTTCCAAGAGAGATAATCGTAGTGGGCAGAAGATTCCAGCTGAAAACTTTAAACCAGATGCCAATAGTTTCGCTGTTCCAGTATCCGATCCAGTATCGGACCAGGCCCTAGGAGTTATCTATATCTCGGTGCCACCAGAGGTTCTCCACAAGGCAATTGATAATACCAGAGGAGTCGTCCCAGTCGCTGTTTCTGTTATTACGCCCTATGAGACGGACATGTTTCATCTGGGTGAAAAAGGGACTAGAGGTTCTTGGATGGTAGGAACAACAGCACACGGCTATCAGGTTCAAGTGGCCGTGCCTCAGAACTATGTTTTAAATGGTAGTTTAGCGAGTTCAGCTCTCATCATTGGTTTGAGTGCTCTCTTTATCATCATCTTATATATCACCTTAAGAAGAACCTTCTCTGATTATCAACATCAGGTTGTGGACTTGGTGGATTCTATCCAAGCCATTACTAAGGGAGAGAAAACCAAGAGGATTAATACCGACAAAAAGGATCAAGAATTGCTTTTGATTGCTGAAACGACAAACGATATGTTGGACCGGTTGGAAAGTAATATTCACGATATTTATCAACTGGAACTCAATCAAAAAGATGCCAACATGCGTGCGCTACAAGCTCAAATTAATCCGCATTTCATGTATAATACTCTGGAGTTTTTGCGGATGTATGCTGTGATGGAGAATCAAAATGAATTAGCAGATATCATCTATGAGTTCAGTAGTCTCCTACGCAATAATATTTCCGACGAGCGAGAAACGACACTCAAGCAAGAAGTGGAGTTTTGTCGGAAGTACAGTTATCTCTGTATGGTTCGCTATCCAAAATCCATTGCATACGGATTTAAGATTGACCCTGAATTGGAAGAAATGCGTATTCCAAAGTTCACCCTCCAACCCTTGGTAGAAAATTATTTTGCCCATGGAGTTGATCACAAAAGAACAGATAATGTTATCAGTATCAAGGCTTTGAGAAAAGATGGCTATGTCGAAATCTTGGTAACCGATAATGGCCGTGGGATGTCTGCTGAAAAACTAGCAGAAATCCAAGATAAATTAACTCAAAGAACCTTTGAACATACAGCAGATTATAGTGGGAAACGGCAGTCTATTGGGATTGTGAATATCCACGAACGTTTTGTGCTCTACTTTGGAGACCGCTATGATATTAGTGTTGAATCGGCTGAACAGGAAGGCGTTCACTATCGAATCACCATTCAGGACGAAGAGAAAGGATAAACATGTATAAAGTACTATTAGTTGACGATGAGTACATGATTACAGAAGGGCTTAAGCGTTTGATTCCTTTTGAAAAATGGGATATGGAAGTCGTCGCAACGGCTAATCATGCTGATGACGCTCTGGACTATGTTCGTGACCACCCTGTAGATGTCGTCATTTCTGATGTCAACATGCCCGACAAGACAGGTCTTGAAATGATTGGAGAGATGAAGGAATTGTTGCCAGATGCATACTATATCCTTCTCTCTGGTTACCAAGAATTTGACTATGTCAAAAAAGCTATGAACCTCAATGTTGTAGACTATCTTGTCAAACCAGTTGATAAGGTTGAACTAGAGCATTTACTTGAGAAAATCCTTGGTCAGCTTCGTGAGAAGGTGCATGGACCAGAGATGTTAAGCCAAAAATTAGACGAAGAAGCATTTAAGGGGCATCTTTCCCAAAAAGAAAGCTGGTGGATTGGTCTTTCAAAAGAAAAACAAGGGGATTTTGTTATTCCTTACTACGTTTTAGGTCAGGACTGGCAGATTGTTCTTGCAGATCAGAAATTCGATGGTTTACTCGTTCTGCCT
This sequence comes from Streptococcus sp. V728, assembly GCF_052077995.1. Classification (NCBI taxonomy): domain Bacteria; kingdom Bacillati; phylum Bacillota; class Bacilli; order Lactobacillales; family Streptococcaceae; genus Streptococcus; species Streptococcus sp. V728. The sequence goes on from NZ_JBQJJH010000004.1 coordinate 134,733, forward strand.
TTTGAGTCACCTTATCAGGTAAACTTTGAAAAATGGAAGTTTGACGTTGAAAAAGCACTTTTTTATGGAACTGTTAATCTGGATCAGTCCGAGAGTCTCTTTTCTTATTATGAACCCATCTATCGGGTGATTATTCAGGGCAATCTTCAACAGATTATCGAGGAGTTGAATTTGCTTGAGAAGATTGTCTTAGAAAACACACCGAGGGTATCCAACACCAAGCAACTCTTTACTCAGTTTATTATGGATGTCTTCCATCTCTTCGAGCATCTGAAAGCAGATGATATGACAGATATCGTCAAGAATATTCATGCCATCACAAACTTTGAAGACTTAGTGTCTTATACAAAAGAAACCCTGACTTCCTTCTTTGGCCAATACCGCATGAATGAAAATGTCGTCAGTGTACTCGAAGTCATTGGTAGAGACTATAAAAAAGAGCTGTCTCTCAAGGATATCAGCAAGGATCTCTTTATCAATCCTGTTTACTTAGGTCAGTTAATCAAGAAGGAAACCAATTCAACCTTTGCGGAACTTCTCAATAAGCAACGCATCAAGGCTGCCCAGCAACTCTTGCTATCTACAAACGATAGTATTGAGGATATCTGCTATACATTTGGGTATAGTAATGTAGGGTACTTCTACAAGGTTTTTCGAAAACTATGTGGAAAGTCTCCTAAGGCTTATCGCAAGCAGATTGATGTAACCCTCTAACTTTTGTTATCCATTTTAAAATATGCTATAATAAGTTTAAAAATATGAGGAGGTTACTTTTATGAAAAAGAAACCAATCTATCTATGGATTTTATTAGTCTTATCAGCGATTAGCTCATTCTTGGCAGTAGTTGGAATTTTCACTCCAGTCCCTAATAAGGAAGCCCTTCGTGCTAGCCAAGAAAATGTTGGGACGCTTAGTGCTCAACAAATAGATGACGCTGTTAACTATGCCTACCAAGTATCAGAGTCATCTCACTCTATTGTTAACGTGATACTAATTCTCTTGTCTGCTATCTTAGTTGTAGTAGCCTTTGTTTTCCTAGTTCGTAAGAAATTACAGTTAGCAAACTATACTTATGTTGGATATGTCTTACTATCTATTGTTGGGTTAGTCTATGACAATATGAATATCCAAGATGCCATGCAATTGATTCAAGACGACACCCTTCGTTTAGGAATGGGAGTCATGTCTAAAGTAAGCACTATTATATTTATCGTTATTAATGTTATTTTCTTAGCGATTGTCTTCTATAAAATGTGGCGTCAGCAAAAAGAATTAGCAGAATCTCAAGAGGAAGAACTCGCCTAAGAGTTGACAAAGGATAACTATCAAGATACAATCTTGGTAGTTATTTTTTTGGATTCGAGAAAGAGGGAGGAAAAGATGAAAAAAATTTCCTTAGTTTATATCAGTCTGAGTGGCAACACGGAGAGTTTTGTGACACGTTTGAAAGCTTATTTGTTGGAGCAGTATGCGAATATTGATGTGGAAAAAATTCATATTAAAGACTTGGTCAAAGATGGAGAAGACTTCTTTGAGATGACCAATCCATATGTGGCTTTCCTACCGACTTATCTCGAAGGTGGAAATGGTGTTGACAACGGAGACGTGGAAATTTTGACGACTCCAGTAGGTGACTTTATCGCCTATGGTGACAATGCTAGCAAGTGTTTTGGTGTCGTAGGATCAGGTAACCGCAATTTTAACAATCAATACTGTTTGACAGCCAAGCAATACAGCCAACGTTTTGGATTCCCAGTTTTGGCTGACTTTGAGATGCGTGGCATGCTGGGAGATATCAAAAAGGTTGCAGCTATTATTGCAGAACTTTATGAACTTGAAGTTTAATAATAGGGCAGATTTTCTGAGCTAGAGTCTTATCCCATGGATTACAGAATTATTTCAAAAGAGAACAGTTCAAATGAGTAAATTCCTTAGATTTTTCTATCATAAGAAAGATAAACCAAGCTTTAAAAATATTATGCTATGTAGTGCCTTGTTGCTCTTGGCAATTAGTCTGATACTGTTCTCTGAGAAAATTTTTGATGAAGATACAACATCAATTGGAACAATGGTATCGTTAGGGATAGTTATCCTAGTGGGTATCTTGGTGATTAGGAGAAAATAAAAAAAGACTCGAGAATTTTTATCTCGAGTCTTTTTGTTAGTTGCGAATTTCGTCAACGATTTCTTTTGAAATAGGAATTCCTAAACGGTAACCCTTGTTGATGTAGTCAATGACATCATTGATGTTTTCTATCGTTTGGATTTTCTCTTCGATAGTTGCACGAAAAGCTTGGTCTTTCAACAGTTGTTCCTGAAGCAGTCTTTGAAGTTTCTCTTTTTCATATTTATTGACAAGAAAGAGAAAAAGAAGACTGATAACAACTAGAATATAAGCATACTGGCTCATAAAATTTCTCCCTAAGTGATAAAGAAGTAGGTGGTAAGAGAAAAGCGAAGCTCCTTCGCTTTTCAACTGGCAATACTGTAGCGCCTAGGCACTTGTTATTTGTTTAGATGAATTAGTGAAGCGTTTAGGAAAGTTGTAAGAGTTACGACGTCGTGGTCCCTGAATTGATTATATTTAGGAACCACGACTAGTGAAGTGTTTAGGCAAATCGCCCGATAGCGATTGCCGTCAAGAGACTAGGAACTTTAGTTTCAGTCTCTTGTAACGAGTTACATCTTCTCTGGCGCCTCTACACCCAACAGACGAAGGGCTTCTTTGAGGACGACTGCTGTTGCATAGCTAAGGGCTAGACGACTGTCACGTTCTGGACTTTCATCCAAGATACGAGTGTGGGCATAGTATTTGTTAAAGGCTTGAGCTAAGCTGATTGCAAATTTAGCGATGATAGAAGGTTCGTAATTATCAGCTGCACGTTTAATAATACGTGGGAAGTCTTGAATTAGCTTAATGATTTCCCAGCTTTCAGCATCGTTCAAGCTATAGTTGGCACCTGCTTCAGGTTTGAAATCGGCTTTACGCAAGATCGATTGGATACGAGCGTAGGCGTATTGAACATAAGGGCCAGTCTCCCCTTCGAAGGATACCATAGCTTCAAGGTCGAAGTCATATCCATTTGTACGGTCAGTTTTAAGGTCATAGAATTTAATGGCACCAACCCCAACAGCATGAGCGACCTGGTCTTTGTTTTCAAGTTCAGGATTTTTGGCTTCGATCTGCGCTTTAGCACGGCTGATGGCTTCTGCAACAGTTGGTTCTAGCAAGATAACATTCCCTTTACGAGTAGAAAGTTTTTTCCCTTCTTTTGTTACCAACCCAAACGGAACATGGACAATATCTTGGCTCCAATCGTAACCCATTTCTTGCAAGACAGCCTTGAGTTGTTTGAAGTGAGCAGATTGTTCTTGACCAACGACATAGATTGATTTGGCAAATTGGTATTCGTTTTTACGGTAGAGGGCCGCAGCCAAGTCACGTGTGATGTAGAGAGTTGCACCGTCAGATTTCTTGATAAGAGCTGGGTGTTCAATTCCATATTTTTCAAGATTAACAACTTGAGCACCTTCTGATTCGACTAATAGTCCTTTCTCAGAAAGGATGTCTACAACTGCATCCATTTTATCATTGTAGAAGGCTTCCCCGTTATAGCTATCGAATTCAACTTGTAGCTCATTGTAGAGACGGTTAAATTCTACCAAGCTTTCATCGCGGAACCATTGCCAAAGAGTGAGAGCTTCCTCATCGCCGTTTTCGAGTTTGCGGAACCATTCGCGTGCTTCTTCATCCAAGCTTGGATCGTTCTCAGCTTCAGCATTAATACGGACATAGAGCTTAAGGAGTTCATCGATTGGATGAGCTTTGACAGCTTCTTCGTTACCCCATTTCTTGTAGGCAACAATCAACATCCCAAACTGTTTACCCCAGTCTCCCAAATGGTTGACCTTGACAGTTTTATAGCCGATTTTTTGGAAGATATGTGACAAGCTATCTCCGATAACTGTTGAACGAAGGTGACCGATTGAAAATGGTTTAGCGATATTAGGGCTAGACATATCGATAACGACATTTTCTTGGTTACCAATTGTTTGGTCAGCGTAGTGCTCTTTTTCAGTGATGACGTTCTGTAACACTTGACCAGAAATGGCAGCCTTATCAAGGAAGAAGTTGACGTAAGGACCTGTTGCTACAACCTTTTCAAAAGCTTGACTATTGATCTTTTCAGCGATGTCAGCAGCAATCATTTGGGGAGCTTTGCGTTCAACCTTTGATAATGAAAAGGCGGGGAAGGCGATGTCTCCCATATCTGAGTTTTTAGGTGTTTCTAGTAAATTTAAAATAGCCTCTTGGTCCAGGCTATCAATGACGCTAGCCAACTCGCTAGCAATCAATTCTTTTGTATTCATTTAGGGCTCCTTTAGGGCTTTTCTACTATTTTAACACAATTTACTACATTTTTTTGGAAAGAAGAGAATTTTTTTGAAATATCCAGTTTTTTTGATATAATGTTCTTACTAAAAAAATGTAAAATGTTATAAATATGCACTCGAGAGGAACATATGAGAAAAAGAGAACGTCATCAGCTTATTAAGCGAATGATTACAGAAGAAAAATTAGGCACTCAAAAAGAAATCCAGGATCGTTTGGAAGCTTGTAATGTCTTTGTGACACAGACAACTTTATCTCGTGATTTACGAGAGATTGGCTTAACCAAAGTTAAGAAAAACGATGTTGTCTATTATGTATTAGCAAATGAGACAGAAAAGATTGATTTGGTCGAATTTTTGTCACATCACTTAGAAGGTGTTGCAAGAGCTGAATTCACCTTGGTGCTCCATACAAAACTTGGAGAAGCATCTGTCTTAGCTAATGTAGTAGATTCAAATAAAGATGAATGGATTTTAGGAACGGTTGCAGGAGCGAATACCTTGTTGGTTATCTGTAAAGATCAACATGCAGCTAAAGTTATGGAAGAACGCCTACTAGAGCTAATGGAAGATAGATAAGGTCTTGAGAGCTTCTCTCAGGACTGTTTTTACAAGGAGAGAATGAATGGCTACTGAAAAATTATCACCGGGTATGCAACAGTATGTGGATATCAAAAAGCAATATCCAGATGCTTTTTTGCTTTTTCGTATGGGTGATTTTTATGAGTTATTTTATGAGGATGCAGTCAATGCTGCCCAGATACTAGAAATCTCATTGACCAGTCGTAATAAAAATGCTGAAAATCCTATTCCCATGGCTGGTGTTCCTTACCACTCTGCCCAACAATATATCGATGTTCTAGTGGAGCGTGGCTACAAGGTTGCTATAGCTGAACAGATGGAAGATCCTAAACAGGCTGTCGGTGTGGTCAAGCGTGAAGTTGTCCAGGTTATTACACCAGGTACGGTCGTTGATAGTAGCAAGCCGGATAGTCAAAACAACTTTTTGGTAGCTATTGATCGTGATGGGTCTCAATATGGTGTAGCCTACATGGACCTAGTAACAGGTGATTTTTATGTAACGGGGCTATCAGATTTTTCTCTAGTCTGTGGTGAAATCCGCAATCTCAAAGCGAGAGAAGTGGTGATTGGTTATGACTTGCCTGAAGTAGAAGAGCAGATTCTCAGTCGTCAAATGAATCTAGTTCTTTCCTACGAACAGGGAACTTATGAAGACCTACATCTATTAGATTCAGGATTGGCTCCTGTTGAGCAAGCAGCTAGCAGTAAACTCCTCCAATATGTTCATCGGACTCAGATGAGAGAGTTGAATCACTTAAAACCTGTTATCCGCTATGAAATCAAGGATTTCTTGCAGATGGATTATGCGACCAAGGCTAGTCTGGATCTGGTTGAAAATGCTCGCTCAGGTAAGAAACAAGGCAGTCTTTTCTGGTTGTTAGATGAAACCAAGACTGCCATGGGGATGCGTCTTCTACGTTCTTGGATTCAACGTCCTTTGATTGATAAGGAACGTATCCTTGAACGTCAGGAAGTTGTGCAAGTGTTTCTGGATTATTTCTTTGAGCGCAGTGATTTGACAGAAAGCCTCAAGGGAGTCTACGATATCGAGCGTTTGGCTAGTCGTGTTTCTTTTGGGAAAAGCAACCCCAAAGATCTCTTGCAGCTAGCGACTACTCTAGCCAGTGTTCCTCGGATTCGAGCGATTTTGGAGGGAATGGAGCAACCAGCTCTAGCCTATCTAATTGAACAGCTGGACGCTATTCCTGAGTTGGAGAGTTTGATTAGTGCAGCCATTGCTCCTGAGGCTCCTCACGTGATTACCGAGGGTGGCATTATTCGAACTGGCTTTGACGAGACCTTGGACAAATACCGTCGTGTTCTCAGAGAAGGGACTAGTTGGATTGCTGAGATTGAGGCCAAGGAAAGAGAAAATTCTGGTATCCATACGCTCAAGATTGATTACAATAAAAAGGACGGCTACTATTTCCATGTGACCAATTCGCAGCTAGGCAACGTACCAGCCCACTTTTTCCGCAAGGCTACGCTGAAAAACTCTGAGCGTTTTGGAACAGAGGAGTTGGCGCGTATCGAGGGTGAAATGCTAGAGGCGCGTGAGAAATCGGCTAATCTTGAATATGAAATTTTTATGCGTATCCGTGAAGAGGTTGGTAAGTATATTCAACGTCTGCAAGCCCTAGCCCAAGGGATTGCGACTGTTGATGCCTTACAAGGACTAGCAGTGGTAGCTGAAAATCAACACCTGATTCGCCCAGAGTTTGGGCAAGACTCTAGCATAGATATCCAAAAAGGTCGTCATGCCGTCGTTGAAAAGGTCATGGGAGCCCAAACCTATATTCCTAATAGTATCCAGATGGATGAAGACACCAGCATCCAACTGATCACAGGACCTAATATGAGCGGGAAGTCAACCTATATGCGCCAGTTGGCGATAACAGCAGTCATGGCGCAGATGGGATCTTATGTCCCTGCAGAAAGTGCTCGTTTGCCAATCTTTGATGCAATTTTTACCCGTATTGGGGCGGCAGATGACTTGGTTTCAGGCCAATCTACCTTTATGGTAGAGATGATGGAAGCCAATAATGCCATTTCTCATGCGACAAAGGATTCCTTGATTCTCTTTGATGAACTTGGTCGGGGAACCGCAACTTATGATGGGATGGCTTTAGCCCAGTCTATCATCGAGTACATCCATGAACATATCGGTGCTAAGACTCTCTTTGCGACGCACTACCATGAATTAACCAGTCTGGAGACTAGTCTGGAACATCTGGTAAATGTTCACGTGGCTACGCTTGAGCAGAATGGTCAAGTTACTTTCCTTCATAAGATTGAACCAGGCCCAGCAGACAAATCATACGGTATTCACGTTGCTAAGATTGCAGGTTTGCCAGCAGACTTACTAGCAAGGGCAGATGCTATTTTAACTCAACTAGAAAGCCAAGGTCAGGAAAGTCCAATTCCTACCAAACAAAATACTGTCAATGAACAAATGTCACTCTTTGATGAAAAAGAAGAAAATCCAATCCTGACAGAATTGGTGAATATAGATGTTTACAATATAACACCTATGCAAGCCATGAATCTCTTGTTAGAGCTGAAACAAAAATTATAAGCAAAAACCCACTCAGTCCTGTGAGTGGGTTTTTAGCTATTATTTTTTATGAGCCAATAGTTGATTGATGTCTGCAACTTTTTTAGATTCTCTCTTGTAGAGAACAATCCAGATGATGAGGTAGACGATTGCAAACTCTGGGATGAGCTGAAGGATGAAAGTCCAGTGAAGCGGGAACCAACCAGCTAAGATTGCTAGAGGGACGAAACCTAGCAACATAAGGAAGAAGTGAGTGACAGTAGCTCGAAGGAGACTCCAGTCTTGGGCAAAGAGACGACCGCCAAAACTAAAGAGGACTCCAATTGCTGCCCAAATAAGCAGACAGTAAAGTAAGACGAGTGATCCATGCACCTGATGTTGGGTCATGAATTGACCGATCAAAGAGTTGGGGCTGAGAGGTGTGTAGTTACTTGGTGAGTGGATAAACGAAAAGATAATAGATAGGATGAGGCCGATGAGGATACCAGTTGTGGAATCGTGAAATACTTGTTTTTTCATAGTTCTAATTTCTCCTTAATAGCTTTGAGGTAACGGCGAGATGAGTAGGTAAAACTGTCGTTTTTGAGATAGATTTCAATCAAGCCGTTAGAGGTTAGTTTAAGATGACTGATAGCGTCAATGTTGACAATTTCAGATTGGGAAATTTGGATAAAGGAAGCAGGTAAGATTTCAACTGCTTGGTAGAGACGAATGTCGAGAGCATAGGTTCGACCGTCCGTTTCAGCTAGTACTTTACGGTTTTCAATGTAAATCCGTTGAATCTTTTGAATTTCGATAAGAAAAACCTGATCTTGAAATTTTCCTTTAAGAGTTTCTTTTTGATCTAGTGATTGAACAAAGTCTTTAACTTTTTGAACTCTTGGAGATAAGTTTGGTGCCTCTATGATGATTTGTTCTTCGGCGTATTGTTGATCAATGTCAAGTCTGACTTTCATAATTTCTCCTTTTTCAAGTTGTAATAGAGATCTCTTGCTTACAAAACTATTAAACACCATTTTTTAGACAATTACAAGGCAATTTGACTATATGGTCGGATACAGAGTCTATGTGGTTTGTAATAAATCAAAGATAGTGGAAGTCGAAAAATAAGAAGAAATGTATTGACAAAGATAGAAATAACGTGGTACAATAACAGACGGTACTTTTTACTTTTGGTCTCTCAAAAGTGTACAGGGACGTGCTGACAAATGTTGCAAAAGTACACACAGATGATAGCTGTCACCAAGTGTATCATCACCAAAAATAAAAAAACACAGGAGAATGTAGATGCCTACAATTAACCAATTGGTTCGCAAACCGCGTAAATCAAAAGTAGAAAAATCTAAATCACCAGCTTTGAACGTTGGTTACAACAGTCATAAAAAAGTTCAAACAAACGTTTCTTCACCACAAAAACGTGGTGTTGCAACTCGTGTTGGAACAATGACACCTAAAAAACCTAACTCTGCCCTTCGTAAATTTGCTCGTGTACGTTTGAGCAACCTTATCGAAGTTACTGCCTACATCCCAGGTATCGGACACAACTTGCAAGAGCACAGCGTGGTACTTCTTCGCGGTGGACGTGTAAAAGACCTTCCAGGGGTACGTTACCATATCGTCCGTGGTGCACTTGATACTGCAGGTGTTAACGATCGTAAACAAGGCCGTTCTAAATACGGTACTAAACGTCCAAAAGCATAAGGAAAGGGGATAAAGAGAAATGAGTCGTAAAAATAGAGCTCCAAAACGTGACGTATTGCCAGATCCGCTTTACAATTCACAATTAGTTACTCGTCTTATCAACCGCGTTATGCTTGATGGTAAACGTGGTACAGCTGCTTCAATCGTTTACGGTGCTTTTGAGCAAATCAAAGAAGCTACTGGTAACGATGCACTTGAAGTATTTGAAACAGCTATGGAAAACATCATGCCTGTACTTGAAGTACGTGCACGTCGTGTTGGTGGATCAAACTACCAAGTCCCAGTTGAAGTTCGTCCAGAACGTCGTACAACACTTGGACTTCGTTGGTTGGTAACAATCGCTCGTCTTCGTGGTGAACACACAATGCAAGACCGTCTTGCAAAAGAAATCTTGGATGCTGCTAACAACACTGGTGCAGCAGTTAAGAAACGTGAAGACACTCACCGTATGGCTGAAGCTAACCGTGCCTTCGCACACTTCCGTTGGTAATAAAATGATACCAAGAGCGGTAAAGGCCCAAGGCAAAAATAGGAAACTGATGCAGTGTTCCGTGAACACAAAGCAGTTTATCTTTTTTGCACCGTGCCTCGCTCGGGTTCAAATCAGTTAACTCGAGCTTTTAGCTCAAGTTCAACTCAACTTATCTACAAGTTGGAACCAACAAAAAAACAAGATAAACACTGAGAACGGGTAGGTCCTGCCTATCCGTTTTTATTAAATCGTGTTATAATAGAATAGAAATAAAAAATAATAGGAGAAACAAACCTCATGGCACGCGAATTTTCACTTGAAAAAACTCGTAATATCGGTATCATGGCTCACGTCGATGCTGGTAAAACAACTACAACTGAGCGTATCCTTTACTACACTGGTAAAATCCACAAAATCGGTGAAACTCACGAAGGTGCGTCACAAATGGACTGGATGGAGCAAGAGCAAGAACGTGGTATCACTATCACATCTGCTGCGACAACAGCTCAATGGAACAACCACCGCGTAAACATCATCGACACACCAGGACACGTGGACTTCACAATCGAAGTACAACGTTCTCTTCGTGTATTGGACGGTGCGGTTACAGTTCTTGACTCACAATCAGGTGTTGAGCCTCAAACTGAAACAGTTTGGCGTCAAGCAACTGAGTACGGAGTTCCACGTATCGTATTTGCCAACAAAATGGACAAAATCGGTGCTGACTTCCTTTACTCAGTAAGCACACTTCACGATCGTCTTCAAGCGAACGCACACCCAATTCAATTGCCAATCGGATCTGAAGATGACTTCCGTGGTATCATCGACTTGATCAAGATGAAAGCTGAAATCTATACTAACGACCTTGGTACAGATATCCTTGAAGAAGATATTCCAGCTGAATACCTTGACCAAGCTCAAGAATACCGTGAAAAATTGGTTGAAGCAGTTGCTGAAACTGACGAAGACTTGATGATGAAATACCTTGAAGGTGAAGAAATCACTAACGAAGAATTGAAAGCTGCTATCCGTAAAGCAACTATCAACGTTGAATTCTTCCCAGTATTGTGTGGTTCTGCCTTCAAGAACAAAGGTGTTCAATTGATGCTTGATGCGGTTATCGACTACCTTCCAAGCCCACTTGATATCCCAGCGATCAAAGGTATCAACCCAGATACAGATGAAGAAGAAACTCGTCCAGCATCTGACGAAGAGCCATTCGCTGCTCTTGCCTTCAAGATCATGACTGACCCATTCGTAGGTCGTTTGACATTCTTCCGTGTTTACTCAGGTGTTCTTCAATCAGGTTCTTATGTATTGAACACTTCTAAAGGTAAACGTGAACGTATCGGACGTATCCTTCAAATGCACGCTAACAGCCGTCAAGAAATCGACACTGTTTACTCAGGTGATATCGCTGCTGCCGTTGGTTTGAAAGATACTACAACTGGTGACTCATTGACAGATGAAAAAGCGAAAATCATCCTTGAGTCAATCAACGTTCCAGAACCAGTTATCCAATTGATGGTTGAGCCAAAATCTAAAGCAGACCAAGACAAGATGGGTATCGCCCTTCAAAAATTGGCTGAAGAAGATCCAACATTCCGCGTTGAAACAAACGTTGAAACTGGTGAAACAGTTATCTCTGGTATGGGTGAGCTTCACCTTGACGTCCTTGTTGACCGTATGCGTCGTGAGTTCAAAGTTGAAGCGAACGTAGGTGCTCCTCAAGTATCTTACCGTGAAACATTCCGCGCTCCTACTCAAGCACGTGGATTCTTCAAACGTCAGTCTGGTGGTAAAGGTCAATTCGGTGATGTATGGATTGAATTTACTCCAAACGAAGAAGGTAAAGGATTCGAATTCGAAAACGCAATCGTCGGTGGTGTGGTTCCTCGTGAATTTATCCCAGCGGTTGAAAAAGGTTTGGTAGAATCTATGGCTAACGGTGTTCTTGCTGGTTACCCAATGGTTGACGTTAAAGCTAAGCTTTACGATGGTTCATACCACGATGTCGACTCATCTGAAACTGCCTTCAAGATCGCTGCATCTCTTGCACTTAAAGAAGCTGCTAAGACTGCACAACCAGCTATCCTTGAACCAATGATGCTTGTAACAATCACTGTTCCAGAAGAAAACCTTGGTGATGTTATGGGTCACGTAACTGCTCGTCGTGGACGTGTAGATGGTATGGAAGCACACGGTAACAGCCAAATCGTTCGTGCTTACGTTCCACTTGCTGAAATGTTCGGTTACGCAACAGTTCTTCGTTCTGCATCACAAGGACGTGGTACATTCATGATGGTATTCGACCACTACGAAGATGTACCTAAGTCAGTACAAGAAGAAATCATTAAGAAAAACAAAGGTGAAGATTAATTCACCGTCACACTAAAAAGAAGTCACTTTGTGGCTTCTTTTTCTGTTTGGTAGAAATAGCTAAAATTGCTTCAAATATGGTAAAATAGAAGGAGTATATTGTGAGGAAAATGGATGTCAACCACTTTTGAAATTTTAATGAATCAGTTGGGAATCCCCGCTGAGATAAGAAATCATGAAGCCTTCTCCCAGGCAGAAATTGAACAAGTTATTGTACACAAACAAAGTAAAATTTGGGAGTTTCGCTTTGTCTTTGAGAATATCCTGCCTTTTGAACTTTTTTTAGCGTTGAAGAAAGGTCTGAAAGAAGAGTTTTCAAAAACAGGAAATCAAGCAACCTTTGAGATAAAAACTCGCCATCAAGACTTTGCAAAAGAGCTTCTACAAACCTACTATCGGGAGGCTTTTTCAGATGGGCCTTGTTCTAGCCAAGGATTTCGGACTATGTATCAGGATTTTCAAGTTCGATTTGAGAATGATCAGTTGATTATTGAAGCTTCTGAAGCAGCAGATACAGAACATTTTAGAAAAAACCACCTACCAAATCTCAGTAAACAGCTGGAACTTTTTGGCTTTCCTAAATTCAGTTGTGTTTTAGAGAAAAATGAAGATTTGACCAAGGAAGAGCAAGAAGCTTTCCATTCGGAAAATCAAATGATTGTTCAGGCTGCCAATGAAGAAACTCTTCGGACTATGGAACAGTTGGAACAGATGGCGCCACCACCTCCAGTAGAGGACAAGCCTGTCTTTGATTTTCAAGCTAAGAAGGCAGCTGCCAAGCCAAAACTAGACAAGGCAGAAATTACTCCAATGATTGAGGTCAATACTGAGGAGAACCGTTTGGTATTTGAAGGAGTTGTCTTTGATGTTGAGCAGAAGGTGACTAGAACAGGTCGTGTTTTGGTTAACTTCAAGATGACCGACTATACTTCTAGTTTCTCTATGCAAAAATGGGTTAAAAATGAAGAAGAAGCTCAGAAATTTGACATGATCAAGAAAAACTCTTGGCTTCGTGTTCGTGGGAATGTTGAAATGAATAATTTCACGCGAGACTTGACCATGAATGTGCAAGATGTGCAGGAAGTTGTCCACTATGAGCGTAAGGATCTGATGCCAGAGGGAGAACGTCGGGTTGAGTTCCACGCACATACCAATATGTCGACTATGGATGCTCTACCTGAAGTTGAAGAACTCGTTGCGAAAGCAGCCAAATGGGGACACAAGGCAGTAGCAATCACAGACCACGGGAATGTTCAATCCTTCCCTCATGGTTATAAGGCAGCTAAGAAAGCTGGCATCCAGCTAATCTATGGGATGGAAGCCAATATCGTTGAAGACCGTGTTCCTATCGTCTATAACGAAGTGGAGATGGACCTTTCTGAAGCTACTTATGTAGTCTTTGACGTGGAAACGACTGGTCTATCTGCTATTTATAATGACTTGATTCAGGTGGCAGCTTCCAAGATGTATAAGGGCAATATCATCGCTGAATTTGATGAATTTATCAATCCTGGGCATCCCTTATCAGCCTTTACAACTGAATTGACAGGAATTACGGATGACCATGTAAAAAATGCCAAACCCTTGGTTCAAGTTTTAAAAGAGTTCCAAGAATTTTGTAAGGATACCGTTCTTGTCGCCCACAATGCCACCTTTGACGTTGGCTTTATGAATGCTAACTACGAGCGTCATGGACTTCCAAAAATTAGCCAACCTGTCATTGATACGTTAGAATTCGCTAGAAATCTCTATCCTGAATACAAGCGCCACGGTCTAGGACCTTTGACTAAGCGTTTTGGTGTTGCCCTAGAACACCATCACATGGCCAATTATGATGCGGAAGCAACTGGCCGTCTGCTCTTTATCTTTATCAAGGAAGTGGCAGAAAAACATGGTGTGACAGATTTAGCTAGATTGAATATTGATTTAATCAGTCCGGACTCTTATAAAAAAGCTCGCGTCAAGCATGCAACTATCTATGTAAAAAATCAAGTGGGCTTGAAAAATATCTTTAAGCTGGTTTCTCTCTCAAATACCCAGTATTTTGAAGGAGTACCACGGATTCCACGTACAGTACTAGATGCCCATCGAGAAGGGTTAATCTTGGGTTCTGCTTGTACGGAAGGAGAAGTCTTTGATGCAGTTGTATCACAAGGTGTAGATGCAGCAGTCGAAGTTGCTAAATACTATGACTTTATCGAGGTGATGCCTCCAGCTGTCTATGCACCTCTGATTGCTAAAGAGCAGGTCAAGGACATGGAAGAACTCCACACCATTATCAAGAGTTTGATAAAGGTTGGAGAGCGCCTTGGGAAACCCGTTCTGGCAACAGGAAATGTCCACTATCTCGAACCTGAGGATGAAATTTATCGAGAGATTATCGTGCGAAGTCTAGGTCAGGGTGCCATGATTAACCGAACGATCGGTCATGGAGAAGCTGCTCAACCAGCTCCGCTACCAAAGGCGCATTTTAGAACAACCAATGAAATGTTGGATGAGTTTGCCTTTCTAGGGGAAGACTTGGCTCGCAAGATTGTTATTGAAAATACCAATGCCTTGGCAGAAATCTTTGAACCTGTGGAGGTTGTAAAGGGTGATTTATACACGCCTTTCATTGACAAAGCTGAAGAAACAGTTGCCGAGTTAACCTATAAAAAAGCCTTTGAAATCTATGGAAATCCACTGCCTGATATCGTTGATCTACGGATTGAAAAGGAATTGACCTCTATCTTGGGGAATGGTTTCGCCGTGATTTATCTGGCTTCGCAGATGCTAGTGCACCGTTCCAATGAACGAGGTTACTTGGTTGGTTCCCGTGGGTCTGTTGGTTCTAGTTTCGTTGCGACCATGATTGGGATTACCGAGGTCAATCCGCTCTCTCCTCACTATGTCTGTGGTCAGTGTCAGTACAGTGAGTTTATCACAGATGGTTCTTACGGTTCAGGATTTGATATGCCAGATAAAGACTGTCCAAACTGTGGATACAAGCTCAGCAAGAATGGACAGGACATTCCTTTCGAGACCTTCCTTGGTTTTGACGGGGATAAGGTTCCCGATATCGATTTGAACTTCTCAGGGGAGGACCAGCCGAGTGCCCACTTGGATGTTCGTGATATCTTTGGGGAAGAATATGCCTTCCGTGCAGGAACGGTTGGTACGGTGGCTGCTAAAACAGCCTATGGATTTGTCAAGGGTTACGAGCGTGACTATGGCAAGTTCTACCGTGAAGCCGAAGTAGAGCGCCTAGCCCAAGGAGCTGCCGGTGTTAAACGGACGACTGGTCAGCACCCAGGGGGAATCGTTGTTATCCCAAACTATATGGATGTCTATGACTTTACTCCAGTGCAGTATCCTGCAGATGATGTGACTGCTGAATGGCAAACCACTCACTTTAACTTCCACGATATCGATGAGAACGTCCTCAAGCTCGATGTTCTTGGTCATGATGATCCGACCATGATTCGCAAGCTCCAGGACTTATCAGGCATTGATCCAAATGATATCCCTATGGATGATCCTGGTGTCATGGCCCTCTTCTCGGGTACAGATATCCTGGGAGTGACACCTGAACAAATCGGGACTTCAACTGGTATGCTTGGAATTCCAGAGTTTGGGACCAACTTTGTTCGCGGAATGGTGGATGAAACCCATCCGACGACCTTTGCCGAGTTGCTACAGCTTTCTGGATTGTCTCACGGTACCGACGTATGGTTGGGGAATGCCCAGGACTTGATTAAGGCTGGAATTGCGGACCTGTCAACCGTTATCGGATGTCGGGATGATATCATGGTTTACCTCATGCACGCTGGCCTAGATCCAAAGATGGCCTTTACCATCATGGAACGTGTACGTAAGGGAATGTGGCTCAAAATCTCAGAAGAAGAGCGCAACGGTTATATCGAAGCCATGAAGGCTAATAATGTCCCTGAATGGTATATCGAATCTTGTGGGAAAATCAAGTACATGTTCCCTAAAGCCCACGCGGCTGCCTACGTTATGATGGCCCTTCGTGTGGCCTACTTCAAGGTTCACCATCCGATTTATTATTACTGTGCTTACTTCTCCATCCGTGCCAAGGCTTTTGATATCAAGACCATGGGTGCAGGCTTGGATGCTATCAAACGCAAGATGCAAGAAATTGCTGAAAAGCGCAAGAACAATGAAGCTTCTAACGTAGAAATTGACCTCTATACAACGCTTGAAATCGTTAATGAGATGTGGGAACGTGGTTTCAAATTTGGGAAACTGGATCTCTATCGCAGTGATGCGACTGAATTTATCATCGACGGAGACACCCTCATCCCACCGTTTGTCGCTATGGATGGTCTAGGAGAGAACGTTGCCAAGCAACTGGTTCGTGCTCGTCAAGAGGGAGAATTCCTCTCTAAAACAGAACTCCGCAAGCGTGGTGGACTTTCCTCAACTTTAGTTGAAAAGATGGATGAAATGGGGATTCTCGGCAATATGCCAGAGGACAACCAGCTGAGTTTGTTTGATGATTTGTTTTAAAATAATAGATGGACAATTTTTGTCCATCTATTTTAGTATACTTATAGTATAATAAAGAAAGAGATTTAAATGATGAACAATACAGGCTTAAATAATAAATATCAATTTGAAAATTTTGTAGAAAAAGATGGTAATGATTTATCAAAGAAAGGAGCCTTAGCAGTAGTAGAGAATCTAGGATTAAAATATAATCCACTTTATATTTATGGAAAAAAAGGTTCAGGGAAAACACATCTCCTTCAAGCAATTGGAAATAAGGTTCTTGAGAATAATCCAGAAAAGCGAGTAAAATATATTTCTGCCGAAAACTTATTAGAAAATGAGCTAGAAATCCAAAAAGTTAGAAGTGAGCAGTTTGATCTCCTAATAGTAGATGATATTCAGATATTGGGGGAAAAGGATATTTTTATTCAAGAAAAATTCTTTAATCTTTTTAATTCTCTACATGTTAAGGATAAGCAAATTGTTTTATCTAGTGACTCTGAACCAGATCAATTGAAAAATGTTCAATCTCGTTTGATTGTGCGTTTTAAGTGGGGAATGACAGTGTGTCTAACATCAATTGAAGAATAAAAAGGACTGCAGATGAATGATCAAGAAAGACTACTAACGATTTTTTTACGATTACAGTTTGGGACTCCGTTAGGAAAAAAGCAATTAGCTCAGGAATTTATGGTTAGTGAAAAGACGATACAGAGAGATTTTTCGCTACTGCGTTATATCTTATCTAGTTGCCACAATTATAGTGGAGATTTGATTTATAGTCGTAAGACGAATCAGTACTGTTTATCAAGTAAGTCAATTTTTTCTAAAAAAGATATTCTAGTTATTTCAAAGATTTTATTAGAAAATCGAGCACTGAATAAACCAGAAATTGATAGCTTACTAAAAAATTTACTTGCCTTAGTTCCTCGTGATGACCAGAAAGAAATTGAGCAGATCATTGGCAGTGAAAAACTTAACTATACTCCCTTAACGGATCAACAAGATAGAATAGAGAAAATTTGGAATTTATCGGAGGCTATTCTACATGAACAGGTCTTAGACATTATCTATCAAAAATCTTATTCTGAATCTTCTAAGAAGCAGACGGTTTTACCTGTCTCTCTTTACTATAATAGTCATTATTTCTATTTGGTTGTTTACCAGTTGAAACATGCTACTTATATTACTTTAAGAGTAGACCGTATCCAGTCCTGGTCTTATAGTGATATAGAGAAACCCTCTATTTCTTATCGAGATAAATTTAGAGATGGAGACATTCGTAACGAGAGAGTAGACGCTTTTATCGGGAAGAAAATCAGTATTGAAATCGAGTATTTGTACGATCCGACGATTGTGATGGATCAATTTCCAAATGCAAAAATAGTTGGGAAAAATGGAGATTGGACTCATTTTAAGTTTGAAAGTCAGCATACACCGGGTCTTAAACGCTGGTTGCTGGGACAAGGGGAAGCAGTTACTGTTTTGTCTCCTCGGACTTTAGTAGAGGATATGAAGCGGACAGTTCGAGAAATGATAGATAAATATAGATGAGGATAAAATGAGTATTCAATATACTTCTAAAAAAGTTGGAGAACTATGGATAAATGATTTTTATTCAAACGTTATCAATCTTAAATGAACAAAAGTCATAATTACAAGATGCAGTAACTGATTGATTTAATTGTTCATTTTCTAAGTTCGGAAGAATGTTACACTATCTTTTCAGGAGTAGGACAGAACGAAATTTGCTAAAAATCGTACTATTTTACTCCTGTAATTATATACTGGTATTCTCAAATATAGAAAATTTATTGTAGTTGGTCTTAAATTGAGAAAAATAATATTATGTTCTACATAGACAATATTGATTTTACAATTTTTATATGCTATACTACCTCTAATGATTAATATATAATTAATAAAGAAGTAGAAAGGTGATGGAGATATGACTGAATGGATTGTTATTGATCAGTTTGGCAATATGATTGCACAAGGATTTTGGACAAAGGAAGCAGCAGAACAGTATTCAAAAAATATTCCTAATACAAGTGTTATTCAAAAGAATTAGCCACTCTTAACTACAGATTCATATGAATTTGTAGTTTTTTTAAAATACTATAAAGGCGGATGAAATGGAAATTCAATTTACTTCTAAAAAGGTTGGAGAGATATTGAAAGAAGGAAATTTGCGGATTCCTTCTTATCAAAGGCCTTATAAATGGAATAGAAAGCATATCCGTAATCTTTTTTATGATTTGCGAGATGCTATGGGAAAAAAAGAATATCAAGTTGGCTCCGTTATCTTGCATGAGAATGGTGGATACTTAGATATTGTAGATGGGCAACAACGGCTAATTTCTATTTCTTTATTTCTTCATTTATTAGAGAAATTAAAGGACTATAAAGGTGCTAATCAACTGCTAAGTGCTGAATTTGGAGAGATATCTTGCTATCATGCGAGTGAAAATTATAACGAGTGGGGAAATTTAACTCAATTGGTTGGTGAAAATCAGGCAAAAGATATCTGCAACTTTCTATTGGAAAATTGTTCTGTCTCCGTGATAACTATGCCACAGGAACGATTATCAGAAGCTTTTCAACTATTTGATTCCCAAAATAATCGTGGAAAATCTTTAGAACCTCATGATTTGCTCAAAGCCTATCATCTTCGCAAACAAGATTCAGAAGATGAGAAACTTGTTGAGAAATGGGAGCAGTTTGTGGAAGATAATGATTTAAGTCTGAAAGATCTATTTGATAAGCATCTTTTTCGTATGAGACGATGGTCTAGGGGAGAAACAGGACTAACCAATAGGCGTTATGGTACTTATTTGCGTTTTACAGAAGATTTTATTGATGATTTTAAAGGTGTTGATTTAAGTCAGAATTTTCCATACCTAGAATTATATCGTCATATTGAAAACTTCCCTATGTCAATAACTATGCCAATCATTGATGGAAGTAAATTTTTTGAGTATATTGAATCCGTCCATAAGACTATTAAAGAACATAAGAATTTTTTACATGAAAAGTTAGGTTTTTCTGATGAGACTGATAGGGAAGAGAATAGTTCAGATTATCCAGAAGGTATGTCGAAAATTTACAATAGTTCAAAAGGACGCTATCTAAAGTGTCATAATTTGTTTCTAAATATTTGTTCGCTTTTTGCAGAGAGATTTGGGAAAGAAGAATTATCAAAAGAAATAGTAGAGACTTTGTTTATTTGGGCTTACTACCCCCGTGTAAAGTCTCGTGCTATATATGATGCTACTGTAGGGAACTATGCTGCAGGAGGAAAATTCAGACAAAAAGAGATTCAAAAGCTATTCCAACTATTAGCACATGCTGTGACTCCTAATGATTTCATGGTCAAGATAGATAGAGAATTATTTGAAAATTATACTGTGGAACAAATTATAGAAGAGGAAAAAGATAAATGGTAGAAACACATATATGCTTATCAGTTAATCGTTTGCTAAATGAAGAGACCTATGCTATTCCTCTTTATCAGAGAAATTTTTCCTGGACTTATGATGAGATCGCACAATTATTGAACGATGTAGCAGATGCTTTTCAAGAAAAGAGAGACAGAGACAATTACTATATTGGAACATTAGTCGTTAATGAAGAGAATGGTATTTTCAAAATTATAGATGGTCAACAACGAACCACAGCCCTTAACTTAATTGCTTTGGTTTTGAAAAATGAGTTTGATTGTGACAGATTAGAGGCGGTTCGTTTAACTTTCCCAGCTCGGAGGAAATCAAATGAAAATATTCAAAAACTATTTACTAAGAAAAAAATTTCTGAGGACGATGAAAATGAATTAACTAGAGGGTACAGACATGCTAAAGATGCAATAGAAAATGTGCTAGGAGAGCGTCAACTTGATACTCAGTCTTTCGTTGATTATCTTTTTAATAAAGTCATCATTTTTCGGAGTATACTTCCTAAAGATTTGGATTTGAATCTTTATTTTGAACGTTTTAACTCTCGAGGTGAGCAACTAGAAGCTCATGAAATTCTTAAGGCGCAAATGATGGCTAAGTTTGGTAAAGATCAAGAAATGGCACAAAAATTTGCGAGAATATGGGATGCTTGCGCAGACTTTGATAAGCCGGTAATCAATGCATTTACAAAAAAAGCAAAGAAAAAGCATTCTGATGCAGAAAGAGAAAAAATCTTTCCTTTGAATTGGATTAAAGGAAATCATTATCAAAATAGTTTCCTTTTAAATATTGATGAGTCTTTAAGCCAAATAGAAGTTCAATCAAGTAATAAGAAGTCTTTATTATCTAGTATAGGAAATAAAGAATCTACAACAGTTAAAGTAGTATCACATACGAATGAAGTGGAAAAATACAGAACGATTATAAACTTTGAAACATTTTTATATTTCGTTTATTATATAACATTTGGTAATGTATCCTCTTCTGATATACAGCTTGATGATAAGAAATTATTAGAAACATTTGAAAATATAACTAGTGTTAATACAAGTGTAGAGGATGTTACATTATTTATTAGAAATTTATTGAAATTAAAATTTATATTTGATAATTTGATTGTACGAATGTCACAAGAGACTAATAATAGAAGACAAGAAAATGATTGGTTTCTGCAGAAAGTTTATCGAAATGATTATAATAACAAAGCTAGAGGAGATTTGTTTGTTCAATATTATTATGATAAAAATTCTTTTGAAAAGTTCAATGATGATATTTTAATGCTCCAATCCATGTTTGCTGTGACCTTTACTGCTAATCGTGATAGTCGTTGGTTATATGAGATTTTACAATTTCTCTTCAACAATATTGAAGAGTTAAATCAAGTAGGATTTGCTAGTCAGTTTAAGGATTTTCTTGAAAAAATGGCAGTGAGATATGCTGAGGAAAGATTGTTTACTGAGGATAGAAGAATTAAGAAATATGGTGCAATTCCTGTTTATGCTTTTAACTTTGTAGATTATGTTTTATGGAAAAATCGTGAAGAATTAAAGAAAGCATACGATGTTAAGTTTGAAGATTTCAAATTTGCATATCGTCGTTCTATAGAGCATTGGTTTCCACAACATCTAAATAGTGATGAAAGAGTTGAAAAAATTGATGATAAATTTTTGCACTCCTTTGGGAATCTCTGTATCATTACAGATAGTCAAAATTCGAAGTTTGGAAATTTAGTTCCAAGTGCAAAATATAAACAGTGGGAAGGAATTTTCAATCGCCAGAGTTTAAAATTACAGATGATGGCAGATGTAACGGTAAAGAATGATAAATGGGGTATTTGTGAGATTCAATCTATGGAAAAAGAAGTGGAAAGATATGTACACGACTTTTGTGATAGTTAAATAAAAACAAGCTTTACTAGGCTTGTTTTTAAATTTACATCATATGTGATATACTAGTAACGGAGGACATTTGATGAAACTCAGAATTTTTGCGGAAGACAAACCTGCTCAAAAGGTTTTTGAATATCAGTTAGAGCTTGCTGATCAGACAATTCTTTTATCGACAGCACTCTTATCTGGTGCTATTGCTTTAGCAGGATTATTGTCTGCTTTGAAAGAAAAATAAAAATAGAAAAGAGAAAACAGAATGGTTTTACCAAATTTTAAAGAAAATCTAGAAAAATACGCTAAGCTTTTGGTTGCAAACGGAGTGAACGTGCAACCTGGTCATACCTTGGCTCTCTCTATCGATGTGGAGCAACGCGAGTTGGCGCATTTAATTGTTAAAGAAGCTTATGCACTTGGTGCACACGAAGTGATCGTTCAATGGGCAGACGACTTTGTAAATCGTGAGAAATTCCTTCACGCGCCGATGGAGCGTTTGGACAATGTGCCAGAATACAAGATTGCTGAGATGAACTATCTCCTTGATAACAAGGCGAGTCGTTTGGCTGTTCGTTCCTCTGATCCAGGTGCCTTGAACGGAGTGGACGCTGAAAAGCTTTCAGCTTCTGCAAAAGCGATGGGAATTGCAATGAAGCCAATGCGTATCGCCACTCAATCTAACAAGGTTAGCTGGACTGTAGCAGCTGCTGCTGGACTCGAGTGGGCTAAGAAGGTCTTTCCAAATGCAGCGAGCGACGAAGAAGCAGTAGATCTCCTTTGGGACCAAATCTTCAAGACTTGCCGTATCTACGAAGAAGATCCAGTTAAGGCTTGGGAAGAGCATGCAGCTATCTTGAAGAGCAAGGCAGAAATGCTCAACAAAGAACAATTCTCAGCTCTTCACTACACAGCGCCTGGAACTGATTTGACACTTGGCTTGCCTAAGAACCACGTTTGGGAATCAGCTGGTGCAGTTAATGCCCAAGGTGAAGGATTCTTGCCAAATATGCCAACAGAAGAAGTCTTTACAGCACCTGACTTCCGTCGTGCAGATGGTTATGTAACATCTACAAAACCACTTAGCTATAATGGAAACATCATCGAAGGTATCAAGGTAACCTTTGAAAATGGTCAAATCGTTGATATCACAGCTGAAAAGGGTGATCAAGTTATGAAGGACCTTGTCTTTAAGAATGCTGGTGCGCGTGCCTTGGGTGAATGTGCCTTGGTACCAGATCCAAGCCCAATTTCTCAGTCAGGTATTACCTTCTTTAATACTCTTTTTGATGAAAATGCTTCAAACCACTTGGCTATTGGTGCAGCCTATGCAACTAGCGTTGTTGGTGGAGCAGAGATGAGCGAAGAAGAACTTGAAGCTGCAGGGCTTAACCGTTCCGATGTTCACGTTGACTTTATGATTGGTTCTAACCAAATGGATATCGATGGTATCCGTGAGGATGGAACACGCGTTCCACTCTTCCGCAATGGAGATTGGGCAATTTAAGGAGAAGCTATGATTGGAAGTATGTTTGTCGGACTTTTAATCGGACTACTGGCAGGAGCTATCACCAATCGTGGAGAACATATGGGATGCTTCGGGAAAATGTTTCTTGGCTGGATTGGTGCCTTTTTAGGACAATTACTCTTTGGTGCTTGGGGACCAAGCCTAAACGGTACAGCCATTATCCCATCAGTTCTCGGTGCCATGATTTTGTTAGCCATCTTCTGGAAAAGAGGAAGCTAAGTTTCGATTTAAAAGCTTGTTTAACAATAAAGATAAAAAGAGGTTGGAAGAGTTCCAACCTCTTTTAACATTTACAGAGGATAATGGGACTTGCAGTGACTGGTTCTTTTTATATTGCGTCAAGTATGGTACAATAAAAGCATGAGAATTCAACAATTACACTATATTATCAAAATTGTAGAGACTGGTTCCATGAATGAGGCTGCCAAACAACTCTTCATTACGCAACCTAGTCTATCAAATGCAGTTCGTGACCTAGAAAATGAGATGGGAATTGAGATTTTTATCCGAAATCCTAAGGGAATTACCCTCACACGTGATGGGATGGAGTTTTTGTCCTATGCCCGTCAGGTTGTCGAACAAACCCAACTCCTAGAAGAACGCTATAAAAATCCCATCGCACATCGCGAGCTTTTTAGTGTGTCTTCGCAACACTATGCCTTCGTAGTTAATGCCTTTGTTTCCTTGCTCAAGAAGAGCGATATGGAAAAGTACGAGCTTTTTTTGCGTGAAACCAGAACCTGGGAAATCATTGACGACGTCAAGAACTTCCGCAGTGAAGTCGGAGTCCTCTTTTTAAATAGCTATAACCGGGACGTACTTTCGAAGATGTTGGATGACAACCATCTCGTTGCCCACCATCTCTTTACAGCCCAACCCCATATCTTTGTCAGCAAGTCCAACCCTCTTGCCAAAAGAGACAAGGTGCAGTTGGCAGATCTAGAAGACTTCCCATATTTGAGCTATGACCAAGGGACCCATAATTCCTTCTATTTCTCAGAGGAGATTTTGTCTCAGGAACACCACAAGAAATCCATCGTTGTTAGTGACCGTGCGACCTTGTTCAATCTCTTGATTGGTTTGGACGGCTATACCATCGCGACTGGTATCCTCAATAGTAATCTTAATGGAGATAATATTGTCTCGATTCCACTTGATATTGATGATCCCATTGAACTGGTTTATATCCAGCATGAGAAAACTAGCTTGTCTAAGATGGGTGAACGCTTCATCGAGTACCTACTTGAAGAAGTTCGCTTTGACAGCTAATGAATTCTATTAGAAAAGAAAAGGAAAAATGACACCAATGAATACCAATGATTTTGATTTCCACTTACCAGAGGAACTGATTGCACAGACGCCTCTGGAAAAGCGCGATGCCTCTAAACTCTTGATGGTCAATCGCAAAACAGGGGAATTTCAAGATCGCCATTTTCACTCTATTATTGAAATGCTAGAGCCAGGTGATGCCCTGGTTATGAATGACACCCGCGTACTACCAGCTCGACTTCATGGCCAAAAGGAAGAAACAGGGGGTCACGTTGAACTCTTGCTCTTGAAAAATATGGCAGGAGACGAATGGGAAGTCTTGGCTAAACCAGCTAAACGTCTCAAGGTCGGCACCCGCGTTATCTTTGGTGATGGTCGACTTAGCGCAGTCGTGACCAAGGAATTAACCCATGGCGGCCGTATTGTCCGTTTTGAATATGAGGGGATTTTCCTAGAAGTACTTGAAAGTCTTGGAGAAATGCCTTTGCCTCCTTATATTCATGAAAAATTGGATGACCGTGAACGTTACCAGACAGTCTATGCCAAGGAGAGTGGATCAGCAGCAGCCCCAACTGCAGGGCTACATTTTACCAAAGAATTACTAGAAGAAATCCAGCAAAAAGGCGTTCATCTAGTCTACCTGACCTTGCACGTTGGACTTGGGACCTTTAGACCTGTTTCAGTAGATAATCTGGATGAGCACGAGATGCACTCAGAGTTTTATCAATTGTCTGAGGAAGCTGCAGCGACCTTGCGTCAGGTCAAAGAAAATGGTGGCCGTGTCATTGCTGTGGGGACTACCTCTATCCGTACGCTAGAGACTATCGGAAGCAAGTTTGACGGCCAAATCCAGGCCGACTCTGGCTGGACTAATATCTTTATCAAGCCAGGCTATGACTGGAAGGTGGTGGATGCTTTTTCTACTAATTTCCATTTGCCGAAATCTACCTTGGTCATGCTTGTCTCAGCTTTTGCAGGCCGTGAATTGGTCCTCAAAGCCTACCAACATGCTATCGATGAAAAATACCGTTTCTTTAGCTTTGGCGATGCCATGTTTATCTACTAAAAAACGAGCAAATCAAAACTAGAAATAAAAGGGCTAATTCCTACTTGGATTAGCCTTTTTTCGATATATGATAGCTATTGAATTAAAAGCAAATAAATGATACACTGAAGACTATGATACAGCCGTCAAATATATGCAAAATCTGACGAGCTACTTTTATCTGTTTCTATTTCAAAGGAGATTTTTATGAAAAACAAAACATTGCGCTATACGAGCCTATCAGTCCTGACCTTGTTGGCTGCCTTGACCTTGGTTGCCTGTGGTGGAAAGACTGACAAGAACACGTCATCTTCAAACCAAAAGGAGACAACAAGCAAGGTGATTACAGAGTCCGCAAGTAAAACTGAAGCAGGCCAAAAAGAGGAGCAGAAGTCAGAAACAAATAGTGCGGCAGAAGCTACAACCACTCAAGCAGAACAAAAGGAAGATAAGCAAAAATCACAAGAGGCTTACGCTAAGTTTGTAGGGACTTGGGAAAACTACGCGGGAATAACTGCAACAGTCACAGCAGATGGAATTGTAACGATCCAAAGTTCAAATGGAACCTTTAAATACGAGATGGGGCAAGTAGAGGAAAAAGACGGCTACTACTCAACAGGTATTCATCTTGTCGGTGGTGGGCAAGGGGCACGACTGATCTTTACCCCAGCTGGAGTCCAAAACGAAGTGACAGGTACAGATGGCAGTCAAGATGTCTTGTCTATCGGTCAATCTGTAAGCGACAAAGATAACCAGTTTTACCGTAACTAAGAAGATCAATCAGAAGTAAGGGTGGAGAATTGTCCTTGCTTTCTAACCAATTTCAAATATAACAAAGGAAATAGAAAGAGGTAAAGATGTTTTTTCTTAGACGCCGTCGTGTCTTTATCGGCGAATGTGATGGTCAAGCGGTCTATTATGACCAAAAGACGAGAGAGGCTTTAGCTGCTCCCAAGAGCGTCCTGCTCAATACCGAGGGGGCTCGAAAGACCAACGCCTACATACCTGAATTGGTAATTTTCTTCATGGCAAGTGGAACGGGTGGCCTTGGCTTCCTTGCGGCTATGAGTATAGGAGTCTACAACTGGACCAGTCTGACTTTTATCCTATTATTTTGGTTGGCTGAGTTTTTGTTCATGGTTGCTTTACTCGAACGAGCACTATATAAAAATGTACGCAAGGCCCAGCCGACGACAGAGAAGGTCTTTTACTATGCAGCTTCTCATAACTTGATGGTGGGGGAAGATAACTTTGATCCGGCTAAGTTGTCTACTAAAATCTTTCGAATCGTTCGTTTTCTAATAGTTGCCACTAATATCTATTTGTTATATGTTTTTTATAGCTATACTCAAAAATTTGGTCAGGAGATTGAACTAGGTTATGAATTTTGGATAGTTGGATTATTACTCTTTGCACTCGTATTAGTGTATAACCAAAACAATCCAGTTCGCTTTGTGAAAATTATGAAGCTATACAGCCAAGGGAAAGTACGATTTAAGGAAGAACAGGATGATAGTGGAGCGTAGCATATGCTAAACCGCTAATAACACAAAAAGCCCTACATCAGGGCTTTTTTATTCCTTGCTAATATAAGAAATCAATGCCGTAGTTTTCTTTTAGATAGGTCGCCAACTCGGCTTTTCCTTCCTCTCTAAATCGACAGAGGCTAAGGGCGAGACGCAATTTCAGAACACTTGTATCGATGATGACGTTTGACTTAGAAATATCTTCTAGCTGAGTGACCTCTCTCAGATCGAAGTCTAAATAGTAAGCCTTGCTGTTGACATGGTCAGGGTCGCTGACATCCACTTCAACATACGATGCTCGCAACAATTCTTCTTTTGGGATGAAGATTTCCTTGGAAAAGAAGAGCCCAGGATAGACATAAATACCTTCAAAGGTGAATTCAAAGGAAAGCCTGCGACTAGTCAGTCTTTTGATGCCTGCAATCGTTGAATAGATAGCAGCGAAAAAGAGGATGGTTGGCCCCACCGTGAGAAGACTAAGCTGGGAAAAGTCGATCATTCCATGCGCGAGAAAAAAGGAAAATTGAAAGAATACACCCGCCGCAAAGACTAGATAGCCGACACCGACAAATTTTGAATAATAGATTTTCATAGAAACCTCCAGATATAGAATTGAACTCGCCAACGCTTTTTCAGTAGAAGTCGTATAGGTCGTGGAGAGTAAAATTTCTAGGTATTCCCATCATATCCTATGGAGCGAAGTTCTGTCAACTTTTTAGTAAGCTATGAATCTTAGCTATACTATGACCTAGCATATGGTTTGTGGTATACTAGGGTTAAAATCATTCAGACTAGATAAGTAGGTGTATTTATGTCAAAAGCTTCAAAGAAAAAGAAAGTAGTAATTGAAGAACGTTACCATGGCCCTTTGATTACAAATGGGGTTAGTTTAGGCTATATCAAGCTTCTACCTTGGATTACACTGGGAGTCTCTTTTATAGGATTTTTTGGGACGACCTATATCGATCGTATTGGCATATATAAAATCTTGTTCATTATTTGCATGTTTATTAGTGGTGTAGCAATCCCACTCTCATTCTTCGATCGTTTTATTGTGAGATTTAAGAGTTTTATCTATCTTTTTGTTTCTATACTTGTTTTGATTTTAAACGTTGACATGACTTTTATTGGCTTGCTTATGCTAGTTGGTAATGACGGAATCTATTCAGTCTGGGCACTTATTTACAATCTTGTAGCTCTCTGTATCTTGCTTTTTTCTACTGGTCTCTACTCCTGGTATTATCTTCCTAAAAATCAGGGGAAAATCTGGGCTTTCAACCGATGGGAGACTTATGGTGGCGATGACAATGACAAGAAGCACGAACGATCGTTCAACTTTGGTGTTGCTTCTGTGGCTGTCGTGTTAGCGCCAGCCATTCTTACTGGTTACATTGAGAATATCTTTGGTGTGTTCTTAGGCATCTTGATGAACCTCTTTTTACCAGCTCTCATAGTGGATGGAGTTCAGGCAGCGCGTTATGTACGCAAACACCCAGAATATGAAGAGTAGAATTCTAGTCTATAGATTTATTCCTAATGGTTAGGAGACTTTGACAACATATTTTCATAAATAGAAAGAGGTCAATATGTTTTTTCTCGGACGCCGTCGTGTCTTTATCGGCGAATGCAATGGTCAGGCTGTTTATTATGACCAAAAGACAGGAGAGGCTTTAGCTGCTCCAAAGAGTAAGTTGCTCAATACTGAAAAAGCTGGTGAAACGAATTCCTTTATTCCTCAATTGGTAATTCTCTTACTAGCAGGTGGACCTGCAATTTCGGGCTTCTTTTCCCTCAAGTTTATTGGTGTCTATAACTGGTTCAGTCTAGCCTGTATTCTTCTATTTTGGTTGATGCAGTTTTTCTCGTTGGTTGCTTTACTTGAACGAGCACTCTATAAAAATGTTCGAAAGGCCCAGCCAACGACAGAGAAAGTCTTTTTCTTTGCAGCATCTCATAATTTGTTTGTAAAAAACCAGTTTGATCCTAGACAACTGTCTGCTTTACCTTATCGATTTGCCCGCTTTGTAGTAAATATAGTGTCTATCTATTACTTTTTGTATTTCTTGATTCTTCCTCTAAAATTTGGCCAACCGATTGGTGATGAAGGCTATGGTTTGTGGTTTGCTGGCTTGTTATTCTTTTCAGTATTTCTTTTGTATAACCAAAACAATCCAGTTCGCTTTGTGAAGATTATGAGATTATACAGCCAAGGAAAAGTACGATTTAAGGAAGAAGTGGAACATTGAGAAACTATCTTGGGATTCTGCTAAATATCTAGAGAAAATCTTTTAGAAAAACAAAAAAGCCTTGTAAATCAAGGCTTTTTCCTGTTGTTTAGATGCCCCCTGCAGGCTCTTTGAAAGAAACTTAGAAAAATCTAAAATGAAATTATTTCAAAATGGGGTAAAAGCAAAATTTCCCTCCCTACTTTCTCAATTATTCCTAATTTTAGTTCCAAAAAGCTTCAATTCATAATCTAATTATAATATGGGTAATGGGTACTATCTTATTACATTCAGATTTTTGTTCTCTTCAAAGAGTTATGTAGGCTTTATGGTTTTAAATAGGTAAAAAGTTGAATTATAGTGAGTATTGTGTCACAATAGGTAATATATAAATAATTAATGGAATGGATATAATTCTTTCCTACCTTTACAAGAAGGATTGGTTGCACCTTTTTTATCTAGCAATTATGGTTAGCTTTCAAGTTTAGCTAGTTTTTAAAAGCTCTGATTTCGACTCAATAAAACAAATTTCAGAAGTGCAAAAGACAAGATGGTGACATTGCTACAGTCAGTCGCCATGTCTTGCTGGCACAGGCTGTTTGTGCCGTCAGCTATTTACCAGTCAATTTGATCAAAGGGCTTAATTATTATTTTTGAAAGGTCTTTTATGGAAAAAATTCTTTCTTTAGGTCTGACAGGTAAGAAATTACTTGTTCAGGGTTTCTTGTTTGTTCTGCTAGGTCTTATCTTGATGGTCACGGGAACTTGGTTGCCAGTGACGGTTATTCGACTGGTTCTGTTTTTAGCTTGGATAGCAACGGTCTTAGATTTAGTATTACGTATTTTCAAAAAAAGTCAGTCAACGGACACCTTGGGAGTTGCACTGGTTAAATTGTTAGTGATGGGATATTTGCTAGGCTCGAATCTTGCTACTGATGTGCCAATTTATATTTTGGCTCTTGTGATTGGAATTTATCAGATTTTTCATGCTAGTATCAACCTTGTCACCTATGTTCTCTACCGCAAAAACAAAATTCGACCTCGTTTTCGTTTCTTACTAGATGGTCTCGTACTAGTTTTTCTTGGTGGGACTAGTCTTTTGTCCTCTACGGGAAATTCTGTCTTTCAACTCTTTGTTTTAGGGGCTTATTTTTGCCTTTATGGTGTGTCCAATATCCGTGACGGTTTCTTATTTGAAAAGGAAATTGGGAAAAACCATCTCAAACGTCGTGTCAGAATGAGCTTACCTATTGCCCTAGCCGCTCTCATCCCTGCAAGAACTTTAGCAAAAGTTAACAAATTTATGCTAGAAAATGCTGATGAGGAAGAAGATATCCATCTTGGAATAGTGAAGTCTGGTAAGACAGCAGAGCTAGAAATTTTCGTTCATACAGCGGAGACTTCTCTATTTTCAGCTATTGGTCATGTGGACCTTTGTTATCAAGGACGTGTGATTTCTTATGGAAACTATGATCCGTCATCTGAGACCTTATTTGGTATGGTTGGAGATGGTGTTTTATATTTTTGCGACCGTGATAAGTACATTGACTTATGTAAACGGGAGAGTCAAAAAACGCTATTTGGTTACGGAATAGATTTGACACCGGAAATGGAAGAAGCGGTTCAGGAAAAATTAGCTGAATTAAAACAACTAACGATTCCTTGGGAGCCAAGCGCAGATAAAATTAAAACGGAAGATGGTAAGGAAGACTACACCTACGCTTATAAAATC
The DNA here is from genome assembly GCF_052077995.1 of Streptococcus sp. V728. Taxonomy (NCBI): domain Bacteria; kingdom Bacillati; phylum Bacillota; class Bacilli; order Lactobacillales; family Streptococcaceae; genus Streptococcus; species Streptococcus sp. V728. The sequence continues at coordinate 165,962 of NZ_JBQJJH010000004.1, forward strand.
AGACATGAGACGGATGGGGAACTTTATAAATTTATCAAATCTAAGTTTAAATCCTACTTTGTCTTGTCCACAAACTGTGTGCTCTTGGCTGATACCATAGTCGGTCAAGCTGGAACAGATATCCTCTCACCAAAAGGATTTATCGCACCAGGAACTTATCAAGCCTACCTTGACCGAGAGTTTGAAAAACCAAATAGTATAGTCGTATCTAAACATGTTTATTAAGGAGAATTTATGAAGTTAGTTAGAAAATACACCCCGTTAATCCTTTTTATAGGGCTGGTTGCTCTTGTGATTCTGAATGCGTCGAGCTTTATATCAGGAGCAATCTCTTTCTTTGACGTGACTTCAACCTTGATTTATGGCGCTGTTATTGCTTTTGTGCTCAATGTTCCCATGAAAAAAATTGAACAATTGCTAGTCAAAATGAAGGTAAAGGCAGAGTTGCGTCGTCCGATTGCCATGGTACTTGTTTTCCTAGCTCTTATCTTAATCGTGATAGGTCTTTTGGTTTTGGTGCTACCAACCCTAGCTCAGACTATTAGTCAGCTGGGAACAGTCCTTTCAACAGTCCTGACTCAACTTGGGAAATTGCTAGACGGCTCGGAATTTGTAACCAAAGACATGTTGTCAACTATTGTATCAGGCATACAGGGACAGTCTAGTTCTATTAGCCAAGCCTTGATAGGTTTCTTATCGGGTCTGACTAGTAATATCGGCAATATTTTTTCAAGTTTGATGAATGCCTTTTTGATTATAGTCTTCACCTTTTCATTTTTATCCAGTAAGGAACATTTGGCAGCGATGACGAGCCGACTTCTGAAAGTCTTACTTTCAGAGAAGGTAGTGACAAAGTTGGCTTACATCGGACAAATAGGACTAGAAACTTATGATCAGTTTTTGATGAGTCAGCTAATTGAAGCAGTCATCATAGGAGTTATGGTAGCGGTTGGCTATAGCCTATTTGGACTACCCTATGGGGTAATGACAGGTATCTTTGCAGGAGTGCTGTCTTTCATTCCTTATGTTGGTCCTATGATTGCTTGTGTGCTAGGAGCGATTTTTATCTTTACAGTCAGTCCAAGTCAAGCTTTACTGTCTATCCTTCTTTATCAAATTATACAGCTGATTGAGGGAAACCTTATCTATCCCAAAGTTGTGGGTCAATCTATCGGCTTACCAGCTCTCTTCACACTTGCAGCAGCTAGTATTGGAGGAAATCTATTTGGCTTACTTGGAATGATATTCTTTACACCCATATTTGCTGTTATCTATCGATTGGTTAAAGAATTTGTCGTTGCAAAGGAAAATCAGGTAGATTGAGAAAGACTGAATTTAATAAGATATACTAAGAAGAGAGTGAAAGATTCTCTTCTCTTTTATTTCTAAATGACTTGCTCTTGTTCTGTTGCGAAAATTTATGAATTCATAATAGCCCATTTTAATCTCTATGCGGATTGGCCATGTAATATGGGCACAAATTAGTATAGTTTAGTTAATTATAGACTAGCTCTGTACTGTAAAAAACAGTTGGTCTTATCAAATATTGCTAGCAATTGATTGAGAATAAATGATAAGTTTGATAAGGTTGGAAAACCTTTATAATGATTTGCTACAAAAAGTTATTTGACATCAAAAAAGCCTTGAAATCAAGGCTTTTTCCTGTTGATTTAGATGCCCCCTGCATGGATTTGTAAGAACTTTTCATATTGAAAATAAACAAAAGTGTTGAAATATAGCTGATTTTAGGGAAATACTTTTAGGTGTTTTCACTGTCAGGCTTTAAAAACGTGGCAAAAGTGGGGCAAAAACGAATGACTCACATTTGGTTTGAAAATCTATAATACCTAATGATTATGCCATACTAGATATATAGTGTTGTTATAAATAAATGTCAGTGCGAGTTCAAATCGGAGGATAAAATGGAAAAACAAATTAATGAAAAAAAAGCCTTGGAAAACCAAGGCTTTTTTAATGCTATAAACTCATTAAAAGAACTCCCAGTTAGATTTGGAATATTTTTTATTCTGTGTCATATAAAAATAAATAAAATGAATGGCTATAGCTAGAGCTAAAATGGTTGTAATACTCACTACTATTATAGGATTAGAAGCAAAGATTAAAGAGAGAATCAAGGCAGCCAGATAGAGTGTCGCTTGGACACAGTAGTAACTTTTCGAATAGCGAAGATAGTGTTTGTTACAGGGCCCATTTACTAGGACAGCAACTTGGAAGAGGCCAAATCCGATATAAGAGAAGATGGTTGCAAAGAGATGATTAGCTTCAGGATTCAGAAGAAAACTCATCGAAACAGTCATCATAATAAGTCCAATGAAAATAGGATAGTGACTGTAAATTAGAAATAGTCCCTTTTGATTAGATTTTTCATCAATAGCATGGTCAAATTCACCAAAATAAAATAGGAACAGAGAAAGCATAATAATGAAATAAAGAACCGAATAAATCGAGAAATTCTCGATTGTAAAGAAGTTAGCTAGCTCCATAATCATCTCTCCAAACGTAATAATGACAAGAAGGGAGATGCGCTCGATTAAATGGGGGAGATTTACCTGGTAATGCTTATCTTTACTAAGCAAGATAATTGGCATAATAAATGTTAGCAGAATACTAGCAAAGAAGATATAGACTCTAACGTAAATAGGAAGAGGAAGAAGAGCTGCTAGATAGACTCCTAAACTTCCTAGCCCTGTTATCCATAGAAAACCTTTGATACTTTCCCGATTAACATCATCGGTTGATTTTCTAAAAAACTCAACCAAATATTGAAAAAATAAGGTAAGGGTTAATGTACCAATAGCCCAACAGAGATAATGAAAATATTGTTGCCAATCAGGTCCAATCATATTGGCTATAAAGAGTAAAATTCCCATTTTGATAAACATGATTACCATGTTAAATAAAGAGTTCTTTCCATAGCGATTGGTATAAACGGTTTGAATCATCCATGAATCAGTGAGAACCAAGACAGCCATGAAAAAATCAAGGAAAGAATTCCAAGTCAAAATACCGTTATGAAGATGCTCAATTAAAGTAGTTACTTTTGAAATTGCAAAAACAAAAACTAGGTCATAAAAAAGTTCTGAAAATTCTACACGTTTATGTTTAATAAGAGTTGTCATATTAATACCTTTCTACTTTAGAAATACAATACATTATAACAGAAAATGGTAATGAAAGAAAAGGATATGCTTAAATAATTTCATGTGGCGCGAATTGTCAAAATCTTGGAGCACATTTACCTCATGTACCAGATTACAGGCGGAGTGTTTGATGATTGATAATGAAGTACGTGTATTCTGAGGCAAAAGATTTCGAGACTCCATTACGTAACTCCCATCTATAAATAAAAAATGATAGTTTCATCATAGCAAATCTAAAGAAACACGCTAAAAAGCAACCCTGACGAGTTGCTTAAAATCCTATTAAAAATTAACTGTGTCAGGATCATTCTGAGTTTTGGTGCCTTGAATCTTATCCAAGACTGCCATATCTTCCTCTGATAAGTCGAAGTCGAAGATATCCAAGTTACCTTTTATATTTTTAGGTGTCACAGACTTAGGTAGTGGCAAGAAACCTTTTTGGAGGCTCCAACGCAGAGCAATTTGTGCCACAGATTTACCGTTACGTTCAGCCACTGCTTCAACATCTTCATTTCCAAAAATGCTACCTGTACCTAGTGGACTATAGGCTTCAAGAAGGATATCGCGCTCTTGGCAATAGTCAACTAAGTCTTCTTGGTCACAACCTGGAGCCAAGAGGATTTGATTGACATGTGGAACAATTTTAGCTGTTTCAAAAAGAGCTTCTAGGTGATGTTGCATAAAGTTTGACACACCGATAGCACGCACCTTACCTTCTTTGTAGGCTTCTTCCATAGCCTTCCATGCACCCGCATTGCCAGCCTTCCAAGCATCATTCTCACGAAGCGCCTTTGGATTAGGCCAATGGATAAGCAAAAGATCCAAATAATCCACACCAAGTCTTTCGAGAGACTCATCGATAGAAGTCTTAGCCAACTCGTAATCGTGCTTATCATTCCAAAGTTTGGTGGTTAGGAAAATATCCTCACGTGCCAAATCACTATCAGCAATCGCCTTACCTACGGAAACCTCGTTACCGTAAATTTGTGCGGTATCAATATGTGTGTAACCCGCCTTAAGTGCGAAGCTAACGCTGTTATAGGCTTCTTCGCCTTCAGCAATTTGCCAAGTTCCAAAACCAATTTTAGGAATAGCAACCCCATTTGCAAGTGTATATGTTTCCATGATTTTCACCTTTTCTTTTTTTAATAGTACTATCTTAAAAAAGATAAGACAAAAATGCAAAGATTTGCTACGGCTATTATTATGAATAGTTCCTTACTTCTTTTTCCGATGTTCGTAACAGCCTTTGGAGATATTATTACTTGGGAAGAGAATGAATTTGTTGGTATTGTAAAATAAAATCTTCAAGACTGCGACATTATTATCAAGAGCCTGAAATATTTTCTTCAGTATTTAGATAACTCATATGTGACTGATAACTTTGAACTGGATTTATATAGACAGGCTGTGTTAAAACATGGTCCCTTGTCTTATAACCAATGTTTCGGTTTTGTTCCTTTACTAGCCTTGGGAGGCGTAAAAGATGTGGATCATATGGATAAGGTAAAAACCTTGGAACACATTTACCTCATGTACCAACTCACAGGCGGAGTAATGGACGATTGATAATAAGTAATCACCGTGAGGTGTTTTTTTCTATTAAATCGAGGTGTTAGATAAATAGCGAGTCTTTGATGAGAGTCGCTTATTTTGTGAATATAAACTTTTTGGTACAAAAAACAAAATGACAAGCAAAAAAGCCTTATAAATCAAGGCTTTTTCCTGTTGTTTAGATGCCCCCTACATGGATTTGTAAGAACTTTTCATATTGAAAATAAACAAAAATGTTGAAATATAGCTGATTTTAGGGAAATACTTTTAGGTATTTTCAATGTCAGGATTTAAAAATGGGGCAAAAGTGGGGCAAAAACGAATGACTCGTATTTTGTTTGAAAACCTATAATACCTAATGATTATGCTATTCTAGATATATAGTTTTGTTATAAATAAATGTCAGTGCGAGATCAAATTGGAGAATAAAATGGAAAAACAAATTTCTACGCAGAATGGAATGCGAAAAAGTGATAATTAAAGAGACAAAAAAGCTGAGAATATGATTTCCCAGCTTTTTTGAATGCGATAGAAATAGCAACTAGACTATTTACGAAAGGCCTCAATAATGTAGGTGAAGCCAGTAACTAAAAATGAAAAGGCAATGACATAAACGACAAAGACACCTGTAGCCACTGGATTGAACAGAATCACTAGACCTAGTAAAAATACAAGCAAGGCTACCCACGTGATATTGCTACCAATAATAGGGAAAATCAATCCTAGACGTTTGCCTTTAAAGAAAGCAATAATGGCTTCTACAATTAACCAAATTCCTACAATGGTCGGAATGACGACCGGCAGGGTCACAAAGCCATAAGCAACGAGGTAAAGAGCTAAGAGAAGACTAACAAACCCTTGGAAAAGATAAACAGGTGAGCGAAGCTCTTTTGGTGCAGAGAAATAGCCTAAAATAGCTGCTATAGAAGAAACCAGTAAATCAAATGCAATCCACCAGCTGTAAGCAACAAGATTAGCTACTGGGTTTGTAAATAGGAAAAGTCCTAAAAGGACAAAAACAACTCCTGCAAGGAATAGCAGTAAACGATTAGAAAATTTCATTTCAATCCCCCCTATATAGTATAGTCTGATAATAAAACTATTATATTTATTTTTATAGAAAATGTCAATAAAATAAATAAACAATTTGGAAGTTTCAGTCTGACTTACAAAAAGAAAAGGAGTTTCCACTCCTTTTCACAGATTGAAGACAAAGTCCTTATAAAAGTGTCTTCTAAAGATTTTAACTTCAATCTGAAGCGAGGTTATCCTCGCTTTTTCTATTTATCAAACAATTCCTTATTTTCAATCAAGAGTTCTAGTGGAGATTTTTCTCTTGCTACAATAAAACCAGGTTCATATTGAGTATGAAATGTTCTTTTCTGAGAAGTTGGATCAATATACAACTCATCTCCATCTTCTGTGTATAGTTGGTTGCCTTTTGTTAGATAAAGTAAATCCTCTAAGTGCTGTCCATAAGTATGTAGGAAATGTTCGATGTATTTGACAGCTTTTAAGATCTCACTTACTTTGTCAGAGTATTCATTAGATTCAAGAACACTCTTTTCTAACTCAATCTCTTTACTAGTTCCAAATAGTTGGGTTGGAGTTGCATTAAAATATTCTGCTATCTTATCCAAATTTGCAAAGGTAGGATAGCTTTTTTGTTTTTCGTAATCAGAGATGTCTGGAAAGATTGCTCATAAAAAAATGTGGGGCAAATGATGGGGCAAATCAGTTATAGACAAGCAAAAAAGCCTTATAAATCAAGGCTTTTTCCTGTTGATTTAGATGCCCCCTGCAGGGCTCGAACCTGCGACCCATAGATTAAGAGTCTACTGCTCTACCAACTGAGCTAAGGAGGCAAATAAAAAGCTGTATTGGTGCCGAAACTTCACGGTTTGTATTGAACCCGCGCAATTAAGCAGGTGGGCAACTCGCTCTAACTGAAGCTGTTTCCGTGTGAGACGGCCTACATGCTGTTAGAAGACTTTTGTTTCCCTAATAATACACAAAATAGTCGGTCAACACTTAAATGTGAAGTCGTACACCACAGCGTTTCTATGATTATATGATACCACTTTTTCAAAAAAAATCAAGGGAAAATTAAAAATTTTGAAAAGGATTTCACAAGTTTCGTAATTTATCAATGGTTTCCTTGCGTTGAGCCAGGGCGCGTTCGTATTTTCCACTATCTTCTGGAGAAAAGTAGTGATGGTCACGGATTTTTTCTGGCAAGTACTCTTGATTGACCCAGTGACCAGGATAATTATGTGGATAGAGATAATTTTGGGCGTTCCCTAGTTCCTTGCTGCCGCTATAATGTCCATCTCGCAAGTGACGTGGAATCGGCAGATGCCCCGATGTTTTAAGGTCAGCCAAGGCCTTATCTATAGCCACATAGGCTGAGTTAGACTTAGGTGAAAGTGCCAGATCAATGACGACATTGGCGATGAGGATGCGGGCTTCTGGGAAACCGATCCTTTGGGCAGCATCCAAAGCAGTTACGGTATGAATCTGAGCTTCGGGATTGGCTAAGCCAATATCTTCATAAGCAATCACAGTCAAACGACGAGCTAGGCTAGGAAGGTCACCAGCCTCTATCAAGCGAGCAGCATAGTGGAGACTAGCATCGACATCGGATCCACGGATGGATTTTTGTAGGGCAGATAGAACATCATAGTGTCCGTCTCCATCCTTGTCCATAGTGATGTAGCTTCTCTGAAGACTATTTTCCATGATGTCGAGCGTGATGTGACGGACACCGTCATCATTTTCTGGGGTGGAGAGAACTGCCAAATCAAGCGAATTGAAGGCAGAACGGAGATCTCCATTGGTAGATGTTGCGATAAAATCAAGGGCATCATCATCTAACTCAACTGGGAAATCAAAACCTCTTTCAGGGTCAATCAGGGCTATTTGAACGGCCTCTTTAACATCTTGGTTAGACAAGGGTTCCAACTCAAAAATCTGAACACGGCTACGAATGGCTGGCGTGACAGAAAAGAAAGGATTTTCAGTCGTCGCTCCAATCATAATGACCAGTCCACTTTCCAAGAGAGGCAAGAGGAAGTCTTGTTTCGTCTTGTCAAGACGATGAATCTCGTCTAGTAGCAGTACAAGGCCACCTGAGAATTTAGCTTCCTCAGCGATTTCTTGGAGGCGTTTTTTACTATCAACAGTTGCATTGAAGGTCCGAAAAGCATACTTGGTCGTTCCAGCGATGGCTGAAGCGATACTGGTTTTTCCGATGCCTGGAGGTCCGTAGAGTATCATAGAGGATAGGCGATTGGCTTCCACCATACGGCGGATAATCTTGCCTGGTCCAACCAGATGCTCCTGACCGATGACCTGGTCGATGGTTTTGGGGCGCATGCGAAGCGCGAGATTGTCTGGCATAGCAGTCCTTTCTAACATGGATTTTCTGATACGAATGTGGTAAGATGGTAGTATCTATTTTAGCATATTTCCGAGTATTCGGGGCGATTGAAGAGTCGTATAGAAAGAGGACAACATGGCAACATACGGATTTTTAGATGTTTTACAAGAAGAGTTGGACAAGAACTTTCCTTTTGACTATGAGATTAGCTGGGACAAACGCAATCATGCAGTTGAAGTGAGTTTTCTGCTAGAGGCGCAAAATCCTGCAGGAGTGGAGATGCTAGATGAAGACGGAGAGGTTTCGTCAGATGATATCCTTTTTGAAGAAGCGATGCTTTTTTATAACCCTGCCAAGTCAACAGTTAATGCAGAAGACTATCTCACAGTCATCCCTTATCTGCCGAAGAAAGGTTTTTCTCGTGAATTTTTAGCTTATTTTGCACTATTCCTCAAAGATACTGCAGAGGTTGGACTAGATGCCCTCATGGACTTTTTGGAAGACCCAGAAGCAGAAGAATTCGTCATGGAATGGAACCAAGAAGTCTTTGAAGAAGGGAAAGCAGGCTTGGAAGAGGGAGAATTTTATCCTTATCCGAGATATTAGGAGTCTAGCATGGAAATAGAACTTACTGATTTCCAAGGTTGCAAGATTGCTCTATTTTGCGGAGATAAGCTACTGACCATCTTGCGTGATGACAAGGAAAATATCCCTTGGCCCAATATGTGGGAGTTGCCGGGTGGTGGTCGTGAAGGGGACGAAAGCCCATTTGAATGCGCGGCGCGTGAAGTTTATGAGGAACTAGGCATTCACTTGACCGAAGATTGCCTGCTCTGGAGTAAGGTCTATCCCAGCATGCTCTATGAAGGCAGACAGTCAGTATTTATGGTCGGGCAACTAAGTCAAGAACAGTTTGACAGTATCACCTTTGGAGATGAAGGGCAGGGCTATAAATTGATGAACATTGAGGAATTTTTGACATCCAGTCAAGTAGTTCCGCAGTTGCAGGGTAGATTGAGGGATTATTTGGAGGAAGTGAAATGATTTTTGCGATTGCAACAACCACGTTAAACAAGGAAGTTAAACGCAAACTAAAAACTGGACAATACTCTAGGGAAGAAGCTACATTCATTTACATGGAATATTTAAAGTTAAAGAAGCAGAGAGAAAGTGGTACGAAAGTAGCTGGGATCTCTATGGCTGTTATTTGGGGATTAATGCTTGTTTTACCCTTACTGAGTGGTGAAGGTCTCGTACTGCCCCTTTCAGTACATTTTTTATTACTGCTACTGCTTGCAGGAATTGTTCTATTTGTTTATTATCTTATGTTTGGTATTTTTAAACAGCAGATTCATAGCGCAATGAAAGAACACTATACAGATGTGATTGAAGAATTTAAGAAGAATAAGGAAAATACAAAATGGAAACATGGCAAGAATTAAAGGTTACAGTCAAGCGTGAGGGAGAGGAGTTGGTCTCTAATCTCTTGATCGAGTTAGGCGCCCAGGGTGTTGCGATTGAGGACAGTATGGACTATGTGGGAAATGTGGATCGCTTTGGTGAGATTTTCCCTGATGTCGAGCAGCAAGAAGAAATCGTGGTGACAGCCTACTATCCTGAAACGATTGATGTAGCCGTTGTTGAGGCAGATTTGCAGGATCGCTTAGCAGACTTGACAGATTTTATGGATCTGGGTGAAGTCAAGATTGGCACCACTGCCTTGGCTGAGGAAGATTGGGCAGATAATTGGAAGAAATACTATGAACCAGCTCGCATCACCCATGACCTGACCATCGTACCGTCATGGACAGACTATGAGGCAACAGCGGGAGAAAAAATTATCAAGCTGGACCCTGGCATGGCCTTTGGAACGGGAACGCACCCAACAACTAAGATGAGTCTCTTTGCCTTGGAGCAAGTCCTTCGTGGTGGTGAAACAGTGCTAGATGTAGGGACTGGTTCAGGCGTTCTTTCTATTGCTAGCTCTCTCCTAGGTGTCAAGGAAATCTTTGCCTATGACTTGGATGATGTGGCGGTTCGGGTGGCTCAGGAAAATATTGAGCTCAATCCTGGTATGGAGAACATCCATGTAGCCCCAGGTGATTTGCTTAAGGGCGTAGAAATTGAGGCGGACGTCATCGTGGCCAACATCCTAGCAGATATCCTTATCCATCTGACAGATGATGCTTATCGTTTGGTCAAGGACGAAGGCTATCTCATCATGAGTGGCATTATCAAGGACAAGTGGGACATGGTGCGTGAGTCGGCTGAGTCAGCTGGATTTTTCCTTGAAACCCACATGATCCAAGGGGAATGGAATGCCTGCGTCTTCAAGAAGACCAAGGATGTCTCCGGTGTGATTGGAGGCTAGCATGCAGCAGTATTTTGTAAAAGGTTTGGCTAGCTCACCTGTCACTATCGAGGACAAGGAAACCAGCAAGCACATGTTTCAGGTTATGCGCTTAAAAGAAGAGGATGAGGTGACTTTAGTTTTTGATGATGGGATCAAGCGCTTAGCGCGCGTGGTCAATGTAGAAAGTCATCAGTTAGAGCTGATTGAGGAATTAGCAGACAATGTAGAACTACCAGTTCAAGTGACCATCGCATCAGGTTTCCCCAAGGGAGACAAGCTCGAGTTTATCACACAGAAAGTAACCGAACTGGGTGCTAGTCAAATCTGGGCATTTCCTGCTGACTGGTCTGTTGCCAAGTGGGATGGCAAGAAATTGGGTAAAAAGGTTGAAAAACTAGAAAAAATTGCGCTTGGAGCAGCCGAGCAAAGCAAGCGGAATTTGGTCCCAAACATCACCCTTTTTGAAAAAAAAGCAGATTTTCTATCTCAGCTGGACCAGTTTGACTCTATCGTGGTAGCCTATGAAGAGTCAGCCAAAGAAGGTGAATCAGCAGCGCTTATCCAAGCTGTTGCGGAGTTAGAAAAAGGATCTAAACTGCTCTTTATCTTTGGACCAGAAGGTGGTCTATCTCCTGCAGAAATTGAAAGTTTTGAAGAAAAGGGAGCAGTCCTGGCAGGACTTGGTCCTCGTATTTTGCGAGCAGAAACAGCACCACTTTATGCCTTATCAGCCATCAGTGTTTTGTTAGAATTAGAGAAATAAGAGGAAAAAGATGGAACAAAAACACCGTTCAGTATTTCCTGAAAATGAACTTTGGGACTTAACAGCCCTATATCAAGACCGTGAGGATTTCTTGCGTGCGATAGAGAAGGCGCGTGAAGATATTAACCAGTTTAGTCGTGACTATAAGGGCAATCTTCACACTTTTGAAGATTTCGAGAAGGCCTTTGAAGAATTGGAGCAAATCTATATTCAGATGAGCCATATCGGGAATTACGCTTTTATGCCTCAGACGACAGACTATAGCAATGAAGATTTTGCCAATATCGCCCAAGCTGGAATGGACTTTGAAACAGATGCCAGCGTAGCCTTGACCTTCTTTGATGATGCCTTGGTAGAAGCAGACGAAGAAGTCTTGGACCGTTTGGGTGACTTGCCACATTTGACTGCAGCTATTCGTCAGGCCAAAATCAAAAAAGCCCACTATCTTGGGGCTGATGTGGAGAAGGCCTTGACCAATCTGGGCGAAGTTTTCTACAGTCCACAGGATATCTATACTAAAATGCGAGCTGGGGACTTTGAAATGGCTGATTTTGAAGCCCATGGAAAAACCTACAAAAACAGTTTTGTGACCTATGAAAACTTCTATCAAAACCACGAGGATGCTGAGGTTCGTGAGAAATCCTTCCGTTCTTTCTCAGAAGGACTTCGTAAGCACCAAAATACAGCTGCGGCAGCCTATCTTGCTCAGGTTAAATCTGAAAAACTGTTGGCAGATATGAAGGGCTATGACTCAGTCTTTGATTATCTTCTGGCTGAACAAGAAGTGGACCGTGCCATGTTTGACCGCCAGATTGACCTCATCATGAAGGACTTTGCGCCAGTTGCTCAGCGATATCTCAAGCATGTTGCTAAGGTTAATGGTCTTGAAAAGATGACCTTTGCAGACTGGAAATTGGACTTGGACAGCGCCCTTAATCCTGAAGTGACCATTGATGATGCCTACGATTTGGTCATGAAGTCGGTAGAACCTTTGGGACAAGAATATTGTCAGGAAGTTGCTCGCTATCAAGAAGAACGCTGGGTGGACTTTGCTGCTAATAGCGGTAAGGATTCTGGTGGCTATGCGGCGGATCCGTATCGTGTGCATCCTTATGTTCTCATGAGCTGGACAGGTCGTCTGAGTGATGTTTATACCTTGATTCATGAAATCGGGCATTCTGGTCAATTTATCTTTTCAGATAATCACCAGAGTTACTTCAACGCCCACATGTCGACCTACTATGTCGAAGCACCGTCAACCTTCAATGAATTGCTTCTCAGTGATTATTTAGAACATCAATCTGACGATCCGCGTCAAAAACGCTTTGCTCTTGCCCACCGCTTGACAGATACCTACTTCCATAATTTCATCACCCACCTCTTGGAAGCAGCCTTTCAGCGTAAGGTGTATACACTGATTGAAGAAGGGGAAACCTTTGGAGCAAGCAAACTCAACAGCATTATGAAAGAAGTCTTGACAGAGTTCTGGGGTGATGCTATTGAAATTGACGACGATGCGGCACTGACTTGGATGCGCCAAGCTCACTACTACATGGGTTTGTATAGCTACACCTACTCAGCCGGACTTGTCATCTCGACTGCGGGTTACCTCCATCTGAAACATTCGGAAACTGGAGCTGAAGACTGGCTCAACCTCCTCAAATCAGGTGGTAGCAAGACACCACTTGAGTCAGCCATGATTATAGGTGCGGATATTTCAACAGACAAACCACTCCGTGATACCATCCAGTTCTTGTCTGACACGGTTGATCAGATTATCGCCTACAGTGCAGAGTTGGGAGAGTAAGTGTAAAGTAATAGAGAGGTGGGTGATTGCTTTGCTGATGATCTTTGGATGGTTGACAGTCATTGTCTTTGGATTATTTGTAGCTATTTTCAAAAAAGCCGTTGGAGGCCGTGATTTCAAAACTGAACTGAAAGTAGAGCTGGTATTGCTTGTGCTTTACTTCATTTTTGTACCATATTCTCTTTCATTAAAAATTCGATGTTTAAGAAATAAAAAGTCATCTATGAATGGCTTTTTGATCAGTGACTAGAAAAGCAGAGGTGCTAGGGATGTATCAAGAATTACAAAGTAAAGTGACAGAAGAAAAACCAAGCTATAGTCGGGAAGAAATTTGGAAAGAATTACATAAGCGATCTCCTGAAACACATCCAGATGATAATCCGTCAATCTTAAAATATAGTGACGGTGTTCCAAAATTACTTGAAAATGGTTATGTTCAATAGTAAAATAAAAGTGATCAAGGGAGACGTAAATCACTATGAATAAAACTTTAAAAACATCACTCGTATTACTATTAACGGTTTTCGCCCTTGCGGCTTGCGGACAAAACAATTCAGCAGGAAGCGCAGCGCAAACTTCACAAACAGCTCAAGAAACCACGACTGCTCCAACAACACAAGTAGCGTCCAATAAACAAAATACAACAGAAGCTCTGCCAAAAGACGGTGTACAAAGATTCAAGCGTATAGATAAAGGTGGATCAACATTTCTTATCTACTACTTCAAGGATGACATCGTCTATAAACAGATTGGTATTTACTTTTATAACCCTAAAGGATTAGGCAAATCTGAAGAAGAGGTTGTTCAACTTCTGAACAAAAGTCAAGAGCTTTATAAGGATGTAACTGGAATAACCTCTAAAGTTGAGAAGGAAGATGGAGAATACATTCAAACCGTAATATATGATTACCAAACTATGGACTGGAAAGAGTTACATCGACGCGATCCAAATCAATTTCCTGCGACCAAACCAAAACCAGTGAAAATTAGTGAAGCTGCAGCTAAATTACAAGAAAAAGGTTATGTTGAATATACAGAATAAACTCAACCAAATAAACAGCACCAAAGACACTCCTTAGCCGTCCTTGGTGCTGTTTGTCCTGACTAGCCTCGGGTAACCAAAAGTGCAAAGACCTGCAATTTTCCAAGCACTTTTCTTGAATCCCTCCCCTTCTTTTGATAGACTAATAGGTAGTTGAAAAAAAGGAGACTAATTATGAAAAAATTTGTTGCTGAATTAATCGGTACATTTATGCTTGTGTTCATCGGAACAGGAGCTGTTGTTTTTGGAAATGGTGTTGAAGGACTTGGACACCTTGGGATTGCTCTTGCTTTTGGTTTAGCAATCGTAGTCGCAGCCTTCTCAATTGGAACTGTTTCAGGTGCTCACTTGAACCCAGCTGTTTCTATCGCTATGTTTGTAAACAAACGTTTGTCATCTTCAGAGCTTGTAAACTACATTCTTGGTCAAGTAGTTGGTGCTTTCCTTGCATCTGGAGCTGTATTCTTCCTCTTGGCAAATTCAGGTATGTCAACTGCAAGTCTTGGTGAAAATGCCTTGGCAAATGGTGTAACTGTCTTTGGTGGTTTCTTGTTTGAAACAATTGCAACTTTCTTGTTTGTTTTGGTGATCATGACTGTAACTTCAGCAAGTAAAGGTAATGGGGCAATTGCTGGTTTGGTGATTGGTTTGTCATTGACTGCTTTGATCCTTGTTGGATTGAATATTACTGGTCTTTCAGTAAACCCAGCTCGTAGCTTGGCTCCTGCTGTATTGGTAGGTGGCGCAGCCCTTCAACAAGTTTGGATTTTCATCCTTGCACCAATCGTTGGTGGAGTTCTTGCAGCTCTTGTTGCTAAAAACTTCCTTGGAACTGAAGAATAATTGAAACGCAAAAAGCCTACTCTTCACATTGGAGAGTAGGCTTTTTTGTATATTAAAATCCCCCACGATAAGAGGTGAGGGATTTTATAATTAACTCAATTCAGCAACGATAGCTTTGATTTGTTCAGCTGTGTGAACACCTGCAACTTGTTTAACGACTTGTCCATCTTTCTTGAAGAGAAGAGTAGGGATAGACATGATTCCAAATGCACGAGCTGTGTTTGGATTTTCGTCAACGTCCATTTTAACGATTTTCAAGACATCTTCTGAAAGTTCTTCAGACAATTTGTCCAAGATTGGACCTTGCATACGACATGGACCACACCAAGTTGCCCAGAAGTCTACCAAGACCAATCCGTCTTTTGTTTCTTGTTCAAATGTTGCATCTGTAATTGCTTTTGCCATAGTATTTCTCCTTTTTAGTTATATTGGCTTAAATCTTGTTTCATGAGATAGAAGAAAACATCCCCATAAGTCCCATGGTAGTCCAGAACATGACCATTGTAGGTTAGTTTTTGGACAGGGTAATAGTCGGCGACACCAATCAGGCAGGCATGTTGAGAACGTTCAAATTCTTCGTATGACTCGAAGGTCATTGTTCTCTCTTGCTTGCTGGCATCTAAATAAGTGATTTCAATCATAGGATTCTCCTTTGTTAAATCATGTCTTCATTTTACTCCTCAGAAAAAGGAATGTCAAGAAAATTGATTGCGCACGCAAGTTTTTTAAAAAACTTTAAGATAACCAACTTGCTTTTGTTTCAAGACTTTCTTCGACTGCTTTTTGTAGATAAGCAAGAGCCGTCTGGCCCTCCTTAGTGAGGCAGATAAAACTAGCTCGCTTGTCTTGGTCACAACATCTCCGACTAAGTAAACCGCAGTTTTTTGCTTCTAGGCGTGCCACCATCCGTGATACAGCGCTAGGGCTCAGATGAAGTTTATCTGGCAAGTCAATCTGTCTCAAAGATTTTTCTTGAGCCTGATTTAAAAAGTGCAAGAGGTAGAATTCTTTGAGCGTTAGACTTTGTTCGCTTTGCTCAGCGATCGTTTGCTCTAAAATAGCTTCTAATTCTACTTGTCGGCGGTTGAAGTCAAACCATTTATCTAAGTAAGTCACGTCAATCTCCTTTCCTATATAATAGTTGTAAATAGCTTTATACATCTAAGATGCTTGCGCACGCAATTAGTATACAACTTTTTCCATGAGATAGCAAGAAGGATGTTTCTTGTGTATTTCCTTGAAATTTTCTGAAAAAAGAGTAAACTGGTATGCAGAAAGTCTATTTGTGGAGTATACGATGAAGTTATATGTTCAGTTAATGATTCTCTTTGTCATTTCACTGATTGGTGAGGGAATCTCTAGCTTTTTCCATTTGCCTATTCCTGGAAGCATTATCGGTTTGATTATTTTATTTTTGGCTTTGCAGTTCAAGTGGTTGCGGGTACGTCATGTCAACATGGTTGGGAATTTTCTTCTGGCCAACATGACCATTCTCTTTCTGCCTCCTGCAGTTGGGATTATGGAGAAATTTGATGTGATTGCTCCCTATTTATTGCCCATTGTCTTGATTGTTTTTTTTGCAGCAGTCATCAATATTATCTTGATTGCGCTGGTCGTTCAATTTATCAAAAAGCGTTATGAAGGTGATTACGAAGAAAGAGGTGCCAAATGAGCGAATTTGTATCCAATCCACTTTTTGGGATAGCCTTGTCAATCCTAGCTTATCTAGGAGGGATGATTATCTTTAGACGCTACCCTCATCCTCTGACAACTCCTTTACTGCTAGCAACCTTGTTTATCATAGCATTTCTGAAATTTACGGGTATTTCTTACGCTGCCTATTATCAAGGTGGGGTTTATCTGAATAACTTGATTGTTCCCTCAACAGTAGCTTTAGGAATTCCTCTCTATAAGAGTTTTCACCTCATGAAACACCATGTTAGAAGTATTTTGTTAGGCAGTTTTTTAGCAGTCATCGTGAATACTACTTTTACAGCACTAGTCGCCAAATTTTTCGGCATGGATTTCTTCTTGGCGATTTCACTTTTTCCAAAGTCGGTAACGACTGCGATGGCGGTTGGAATCACAGAAAAGCTACAAGGAATCACAACAATCACCTTGGTCGTAGTAGTAGCGACTGGTATTTTGACTAGCGTTATCGGACCGACACTCTTAAAATGGCTAAAAATTGACGATCCAGTAGCTGCCGGTTTGGCTCTAGGAGGAACAGGTCACGCCGTTGGAACAGGGACCGCTTTTCGCTACGGATCAGTTGCAGGTGCCATGGCTGGTTTGGCAATCGGTGTCACAGGTCTGCTTTATGTCTTTATCAGTCCAATTGTAGCTGGTATAATATTGAGTTAAAGGTCAAGTATCTCTTGGCCTTTTATCTGTTTAACAATAAAAATCCCCAGCAAAAATTCATTTGCTAGGGGTTTTTTATTATTGAAGGTTAACTTTATTCTTCAAGATGTAGTAGGTGCCGATATAGTAGACAACAATCAAAATGATATCTTTAATGATTTCATAAGTGAGAAAAGAGCTGTAATTTATACTAATATTTAAGAAAAGATCGCTAAATCCAATGAGAGTGTGAATCACAATATAGGCCACAACAGCTAGAGCTGTACGGTATTCATCAAATAGTTGACCGATAGAAATAGACAAGTAGATACAAAGGATGCTGGCAAGGGTATTTAAGACATAAGTTGTCAGGCTTAACCATAAATTGCCTAGATAGTAGTCGAAAAGATCCTTGAATAAGGTTGATATGAAGACATCAGGGCTAATCATGGCAATGATGATGTAAAGACTCAAAAGAAAGACCACTGTACTTGTCAAAGACCAGACAAAGGCTCCAAGGATTTTAGCAGAGAGAATCTGGTGTTCAGATACTGGAAGGGTTAGGGTTAGATAACCACGACGGTCATAGACACTTCCCTTAAATCGTTGAATGATCAAAATTAAGGTTGAAATACTCAGAGTAATAACGAGGCCCCCAAAAACCAGAGCTAGAAAGAATAACATGAGAGCACCTTTGTCTTGATAATAGGTACTTGATAAGGCACTACCGTGAATTCCTATGATGACAGATAGGGATAGTACAGCTGCATAGAGGGCAAAAAACCATTTGTTGACATTTTTAAATTCATAACGAACTAAATTCCAAAACATAAGAATCTCCTTTACCTAAGCTTTGAATTCGTGACGGAAGAGTTGATCGATAGACTCTCCAGATTCGTGGCGAATATCATCTACATTTCCTTGACGGACGATTTTTCCATCCTTGAGGAAAATAATCTCATCCAAGATTGGCTCGATGTCTGAAATCAAATGAGTTGAAATCAAGACAGTCGAAGTTGGGGAGTAGCTGTTGATGATGGTGTTCAAGATATAGTCACGGGCTGCAGGGTCGACTCCTCCGATGGGCTCGTCAAGGACATATAAGCGAGCATCACGACTCATGACAAGAATCAATTGGACCTTCTCTTTGTTCCCTTTGGAGAGCTTTTTAAGGCGACTGTTTTCGTCGATACCCAGGTCACGAAGTAAGTGTTGAGCACGATCAAGATTGAAATCCTTGTAGAAGGTTTTGAAGAAGGTAAGAGCTTCTTTGACTTTCATTTGCTCGTTAAGGTAGGTCGTGTCAGGTAGATAAGACACAATGGCTTTTGTTTCGGGACTAGGCTCTGTATTGTTGATAAGAATACGTCCTTCATCAGGTTGGAGCAAGCCATTAATCAACTTAATCAAGGTTGTCTTTCCAGAACCATTTGGGCCAAGGAGACCAACAATCTTACCAGCTGGGATTTCAAAGGAAACATTTTTTAGGGCAGGATTTTGTCCATAGGATTTTGAAACATTTTCAAATTCTAATAAGGTCATAGTCTAAACTCCTTCAATATAATCTCTCAAAACAGTAGGTAGTTCTTCTTTTTCATAGCCAAATTCTACCATGGCTGTGACAAACTGTTGCAGTTGTTCTTCGGATAGTTGTTTGCGGGATTGGAAAATCAAGTCCAAGTCCTCTGTGACAAAGCGGCCAGCAGTCCGCTTGCTGTATACAAAGCCTTCTCTTTCCAGGTCTGATAGGGCGCGTTGGATGGTGTTTGGATTGACACCAGCTTCACTTGCTAATTCTCTAACAGTTGGTAGTTGTTGACTAGGCTCAAGTTTGTGGGAAATAATTTGCAGTTTGATTTTGTCCATAATCTGCAAATAAATGGGTTTGTTGTTATCAAATGTCCAGGACATCACGGTCTCCCTTCTATTTTTCTTGTGTTAATTAAATAGTACAACTAAACAAAAAACTTGTCAAGCCAAAAGGAGAATTATTTTGGGAATTGCTCAAAAAATGGTATAATGAAAAGAAAACGACAAGGAGGGGAAGGCATGCGTTGTCCAAAATGTGGCGCTACTAAATCAAGTGTTATCGATAGCCGTCAGGCTGAAGAAGGAAATACGATTAGAAGAAGACGTGAGTGCGAAGAATGCCAACATCGTTTTACGACCTATGAACGTGTAGAAGAAAGAACGCTAGTTGTAGTCAAAAAGGATGGCACACGAGAGCAGTTCTCAAGAGATAAAATCTTTAACGGGATTATCCGTTCAGCTCAAAAACGTCCGGTGTCCAGTGATGAGATTGGCATGGTCGTCAATCGTATTGAACAAAAACTCCTCAGTCGCAATGATAATGAAATTCAAAGTGAAGATATTGGTTCTCTCGTCATGGAAGAGCTAGCAGAACTTGACGAAATCACATATGTTCGTTTCGCTAGTGTCTATCGTAGTTTTAAAGACGTGAGTGAGCTCGAGAACCTTCTCAAACAAATTACGCAATCTTCAAAGAAGAAAAAGGAAAAATAAATGAAGCCTAATGATCGTTTTTCTTTTCTAAAGAATAATCGGGTGTCGCAAGATCCCACATCTCTGGTGCAGTGCTACCTCCCGATTATCGGTCAGGATGCGCTGAGTCTTTACCTTTACACCCTAGCCTTTTGGGATAATGGGCAAAAGGAACATCTTTTTGCTGCTATTCTCAATCATCTCAATTTCGGGATGGATAGGCTCTTAAAAGCTTTTAAAATCTTATCAGCCTTCAACTTGGTCACTCTTTACCAAAATGGAGATGCCTATAAACTTGCTATTCATCCAACGCTTTCTAGCTCGGATTTCTTGCGTCATACGGTTTATCGTACCTTATTGGAGAAAAAAATCGGTGAGCCAGCAGTTTCTGATTTGCGCCAAGAGTCTGCGGAGGGAGAAGCTTTGACCGTTCCTTTGAGTCAGGTCTTTCCAGAGATAGATGATATGGCTGACACTGAGGAAACACTCGGAAAAGCTAATTTTCCAAATGATTTTGATTTGGAACATTTCCGTCAACTTATGGCGAGAGACGGCCTCCGTTTCCAAGATGAACAGACAGATGTCTTAGAACTGTTTAAAATAGCTGACGAGAAAAAATGGACCTGGTTTGAAACCTATCAGCTAGCCAAAGCAACAGCTGTTTCGCAAGTTATTTCTGTCAAGCGTATGCGTGAAAAATTAGCTCAAAAGTCTGTTTCATCGGACTTTAGTCCCCAAGAAGCAGCCATTATCAGAGAAGCTAAAAGTAAAACAGCTTTACAATTTTTGGCGGGAATCAAACAAACCCGAAATGCAGGGATTATCCAATCTGAACGTGATTTGTTAAAACAGATGGCAGATTTGGGCTTGCTTGATGAGGTTATCAACATTGTTATACTCTTGACCTTCAATAAGGTTGATTCTGCTAACCTCAATGAAAAATATGCCATGAAAGTGGCCAATGATTACTCTTATAACAAGATCAGAACTGCTGAAGAAGCTGTCCTTCGCATCAGAGAGAAGAATCAAAAGGGGCAAGAACAAAAATCAGCGAAAACAAGCCAAGCCAAAAGTAATGTCCCAAAATGGAGTAATCCAGAATATAAAAATACGTCATCAGCTGAGGAGTTGGAAGAAATGGAACGCCAAACTCTAGAATTGTTAGCAAAATTAGATAATGGAGGGGAATAGATGGAAAGTGTAGGAGATGTACTTAAAGGTCATCCTAGTCGTTTTCAATACCAGGACTTGGTCCAGCAGATTGTAAAAGATCCAGATGTTGCGGCTTTTATCCAGAAGGAATCTCTCAGTCAAGAGGAATTGAATCGTAGTATCTCTAAATTTAACCAATACATCACCGAACGTGATAAGTTTCTTCGCGGAGATACCGACTATATTGCTCGAGGTTATAAGCCAATTTTAGTCATGAATCATGGTTACGCGGATGTATCCTATGAGGAAACTCCAGAACTAATTGCGGCTGAGAAGGAAGCGGCGATTAAGAAGCGTCTTAACTTAATTAATTTGCCATCTAGCCTGAAAAATGTCAGTTTTTTAGATGTTTATCGTGATGATGTTGCTCGTTTAACTGTTCTAAATAGAATGATTAAATTTGTTAATGATTATCCAGACAACCGTAAAGGTCTCTATCTCTATGGAGACTTTGGAGTTGGGAAGAGTTTTATGGTGGCTGCCCTAGCCCATGATTTGTCAGAAAAACGTGGCGTCTCATCTACCCTTCTTCACTATCCAAGCTTTGTCATTGACGTTAAAAATGCTATCGGTGATGGTAATGTAAAGAGTTTGGTGGATGAAATCAAGCAAGCTGAAGTTTTGATTTTTGATGATATTGGTGCTGAGCAATCAACACCTTGGGTACGAGATGAAGTCTTACAAGTGATTCTTCAATATCGTATGCAAGAAGATTTACCGACCTTCTTTACTTCAAATTTCAATTTTGAAGATTTGGAAAAACATTTTGCTAAAGGAAAGAACGGAAATGATGAAACCTGGGAAGCTAGACGTGTGATGGAGCGTATCCGTTACTTAGCAGAGGAAACACGACTAGAAGGAGAAAATCGCCGATGAGTGAAACAATCACCTTAATGAAATCTCATACCTCGGTTCGCAGATTTAAAGAAGAAGTGATTCCTCAAGAGGACTTGAATGAGATTTTATCAGCTGCCCAAATGGCTTCTTCTTGGAAAAATTTCCAATCGTATTCTGTGATTGTAGTCAGAAGTCAAGAAAAGAAAGAAGCTTTGTATGAGCTTGTTCCTCAAGAAGCGATTCGTCAGTCTGCTGCCTTTCTCCTCTTTGTGGGTGATTTAAACCGTGCAGAAAAAGGAGCTCGTCTCCATACAGATACTTTCCAACCTCAAGGAGTTGAAGGGCTCCTCATCACTTCAGTAGATGCTGCATTAGCTGGGCAAAACACCTTGCTTGCGGCAGAAAGCCTTGGCTATGGTGGAGTGATTATCGGTTTAGTGCGTTACAAATCTGTTGAATTAGCAGAATTGTTCAAGCTACCTGACTACACCTATCCAGTTTTTGGGATTGCACTAGGTGTGCCAAATCAAAAGCATGATGTAAAACCAAGATTGCCACTCGATAATGTTGTTTTTGAGGAAGAATACCAAGAACAAACAACTGAGGCTATTGAAGCCTATGACCGTGTGCAGACTGAATACGCAGGAGCGCGTGCGACTACCACTTGGAGTCAGCGTCTTGCGGAGCAATTCGGTCAGCCTGAACCAAGCTCAACTAGAGAAAATCTTGAACAAAAGAACTTATTGTAGAAAGTGAGAAAACATGGCCTTACCAACTGTTGCCATTGTAGGACGTCCCAATGTTGGGAAATCAACCCTGTTTAACCGTATTGCAGGGGAACGCATCTCAATCGTCGAAGATATTGAAGGAGTAACACGAGACCGTATCTATGCGACTGGTGAATGGCTCAATCGTTCTTTTAGTATGATTGATACTGGAGGGATTGACGATGTTGATGCTCCATTTATGGAACAAATCAAGCACCAGGCAGAGATTGCCATGGAAGAGGCAGACGTCATCGTCTTTGTCGTTTCTGGAAAAGAAGGAATCACAGATGCAGACGAATACGTAGCTCGTAAACTCTATAAGACACATAAACCTGTTATCCTCGCAGTCAACAAGGTTGACAATCCTGAGATGCGAAATGATATCTATGATTTCTACGCTCTTGGCTTGGGCGAACCTCTACCAATCTCGTCTGTACACGGTATTGGGACAGGGGATGTACTGGATGCTATCGTGGAAAATCTCCCACATGAAGTCGAAGAAGAAAATCCGGATGTCATTAAATTCAGCTTAATTGGACGTCCAAATGTCGGAAAATCTAGCTTGATCAATGCCATTTTAGGAGAAGATCGTGTGATTGCTAGTCCCGTAGCTGGTACAACTCGTGACGCCATTGATACCCATTTTACAGATGCAGATGGCCAAGAATTTATCATGATTGATACGGCTGGTATGCGTAAGTCTGGTAAAGTCTATGAAAATACTGAGAAATACTCAGTTATGCGTGCTATGCGTGCCATTGACCGTTCAGATGTAGTCTTGATGGTGCTCAATGCCGAAGAAGGCATCCGTGAGTATGATAAGCGTATCGCTGGATTTGCCCACGAAGCTGGTAAAGGGATGATTATCGTAGTCAATAAGTGGGATACTCTTGAAAAAGATAACCACACCATGAAAAACTGGGAAGAGGATATTCGCGAGCAGTTCCAATACCTGCCTTACGCTCCGATTATCTTTGTTTCGGCTTTGACCAAGCAACGTCTCCACAAACTACCTCAGATGATTAAGCAAATTAGTGAGAGTCAAAACACTCGTATCCCATCAGCAGTCTTGAATGATGTCATCATGGATGCTATCGCCATCAACCCAACACCGACTGATAAAGGGAAACGCCTCAAGATCTTCTATGCGACTCAAGTGGCGACTAAACCGCCGACCTTTGTGATTTTTGTCAACGAAGAAGAGCTCATGCACTTCTCTTACTTGCGTTTCTTGGAAAATCAAATCCGCAAGGCCTTCGTCTTTGAAGGAACACCGATTCATCTGATCGCAAGAAAACGAAAATAAAATGATAAAAAGAAGAAGGTTTTCAGACCTTCTTTTTTGTAGATGATACCAAGAGCGTAAATCTAAATTTGTCATCAAATTAACATGTTTTCCTGGTCCTTGTCACGGTTTTGTAATGGAAACGTACTTTCTTTGTAAGATTCAAAATGCTATAATGCTCTAAACAATTTTCCTTGCATAAGGAGGTTATTATGAAAAAAGATAGATTGTTAAAGAATCCATTCTTGGTGCGTCTACTTGGATTGCTGATGGCGTTTTTCTTCCTATCAGCCTTCACTGCACCTGAGAAACCAGACTACGGTATCTATGACCCAAATCATTATTTGACAGAGGAAGTAGTTACTCAGATTCGTGATTTGAATGAAGCCAATAGTCAAAAGGCAGAAAAGCTCCAAATAGGTGTCTATATCGTAGACAGTTTGGAAGGTGAAAGCATTGAAACGGTAGCAAATGAAACCGCTAGGGCTTGGAAGATTGGCTATTCAGGCGATAATTTTGGAAGTCTCATTGTAGTAGCCGTTCAAGACCGTAAATCAAGAATTGAAACCAGTAATAACACCGCCATTAGAATAACAGACTATCAAACCAAGCAGATCTTGGCAGCCAGCCGTACAGATTTTAAAACTGGTGACTATAGTAAAGGAATTCTAGCGATTGCCAAAGGTTTGGACAATCAGTTTTATAGAGGAACTGGGACCTTCTCGTCTGATGATGACTCCTCTGATATCAAACGTTATTCCGAAAGTATCAGTGGGAAAAAATCTAATCGAGATAGAACTAGTTCATCAAACCGCCGTCAAAAAAATGACCCCATAAAAGATTTCTTTATGTTCCTGACGGTAATATATTTCGTTGGAGTCATTATTGCCATTATCAGAGGTAGAGGTGGCGGAGGGGGAGACTCCTCTGACGGCGGCTGGTGGTTTAGTGACTCTTCCGACTCAGGGTCATCTTGGTCCGACTCAGGATCAGACTCCTCTAGTAGCTGGGACGGCGGAGGCTTCGATGGCGGAGGCTCATCCGATGATTGGTAATGTTCGTATGTAATTTAAAGAAATAAGTAGGTTTAAGAAATGAAAAATAAAGGAATTATTTATGTATTAAGTATTTTACTGGCTATTCTCTTGCTAGGTGGATGCTCAGTAGTAGGCACTTATAACGGACTTGTCTCCGAACAAACCAAAGTCGAGCAAGCACAGGCAGATGTAGCGACAGCCCTTCAACGTCGTTCAGACTTGATAGGGAATTTGGTAGAATCTGTAAAGGGACAGATGAATCATGAGACAGAAGTCTTTACCCAAATCGCAGAAGCACGAGCAAAAATTGGAACCGGATCAGTGACTTCAAAAGAGAACCAAGAAGCTCAAGGAGAGTTGAGCTCGGCTATCTCACGTTTGATTTCGCTAACAGAAAACTATCCAGAATTGAAGAGCAATCAAAACGTTGAACAACTCATGACGGAGTTGGCCGGAAGTGAAAATCGTATCTTTGTAGCTCGCAAGGATTACAACCAAGCTGCAACAGAATACAATCAAAAATTAAGAAGCTTCCCAACAGTTCTTTTCGCTAACATGATGAACTTTAAAGAGGCAGAAACCTTTAAAGAAAGCGAAGAAGCCAAGACAGCTCCAAAGGTTGATTTTAGCACTTCTACAACTAAAGAATAGGCTTGAAATTTCTAAAAGAAAATCAATGATTAGCAATAGTTTGAACATTTACAAAAAAAGGCTCTAAATGAGCCTTTTTTAGCTTGTATAAACACGGATTCTTTCTTGAAAAAGCTGGGCAAATATGCTACAATAAAAAGAACATTCTAAAATATTCAGAATTTAAAGTAAGGAAAAAAATGGCAAATTTATTAAAAACAATCATCGAAAATGATAAAGGGGAACTCCGCCGCTTAGAAAAGATGGCTGATAAAGTCCTCAAATACGAAGATGAAATGGCTGCTTTGACAGATGAGCAGTTGCAAGCTAAGACAGAAGAATTTAAGCAACGTTATCAAAATGGTGAAACGCTTGATCAACTCTTGTACGAAGCCTTTGCGGTTGTACGTGAGGGAGCTAAGCGTGTTCTTGGACTCTTCCCATACAAGGTTCAGGTTATGGGTGGTATCGTTCTTCACCACGGTGACGTTCCAGAAATGCGTACAGGGGAAGGGAAAACCTTGACAGCGACAATGCCTGTTTACCTAAATGCTCTTTCAGGTAAAGGTGTACACGTAGTTACCGTCAACGAATACCTTACAGAACGTGACGCGACTGAGATGGGTGAGTTGTACTCATGGCTTGGTTTGTCAGTTGGGATTAACCTAGCTGCAAAATCTCCAATGGAGAAAAAAGAAGCCTATCTCTGTGATATTACTTACTCAACTAACTCAGAGATTGGTTTTGACTACCTTCGTGACAACATGGTTGTACGTGCAGAGAACATGGTTCAACGTCCACTTAACTATGCCTTGGTCGATGAGGTTGACTCTATCTTGATCGACGAAGCTCGTACACCATTGATCGTTTCAGGAGCAAATGCCGTTGAAACGAGTCAACTCTACCATATGGCGGACCATTTTGTGAAGTCTTTGGATAAGGATGACTACATTATCGATATTCAGTCTAAGACAATCGGTTTGTCTGATTCAGGTATTGATAAGGCTGAAGAATACTTCAAGCTAGAAAACCTCTATGATATCGAAAATGTAGCTTTGACTCACTTTATCGATAATGCCCTTCGTGCCAACTACATCATGATTCTTGATATCGACTATGTGGTGAGCGAAGAGCAAGAAATCTTGATTGTCGATCAATTTACAGGTCGTACCATGGAAGGCCGTCGATACTCTGATGGGTTGCACCAAGCGATTGAAGCTAAAGAAGGTGTCCCAATTCAAGATGAAACCAAGACATCTGCATCGATTACCTACCAAAACCTTTTCCGTATGTATAAAAAATTGGCAGGTATGACTGGTACTGGTAAAACAGAAGAAGAGGAATTCCGCGAAATCTACAACATCCGTGTTATTCCAATTCCTACTAACCGTCCAATCCAACGTATCGACCATTCAGACCTTCTCTACGCTAGCCTCGATGCAAAATTTAAGGCTGTCGTTGAAGATGTTAAGGCGCGTTACCAAAAAGGTCAACCAGTATTGGTAGGTACTGTTGCCGTTGAAACCAGTGATTTTCTTTCTAAGAAATTGGTTGAAGCAGGCGTACCACACGAAGTATTGAATGCCAAGAACCACTATAGAGAAGCGCAAATCATCATGAATGCTGGTCAACGTGGTGCGGTGACTATCGCAACCAACATGGCCGGTCGTGGTACCGATATTAAACTTGGCGAAGGTGTTCGTGAACTTGGAGGACTTTGTGTCATTGGTACAGAACGTCACGAGAGCCGTCGTATCGATAACCAGCTTCGTGGACGTTCAGGTCGTCAAGGTGACCCAGGTGAATCACAATTCTATTTGTCACTCGAAGACGATTTGATGAAACGTTTCGGTTCAGAACGCTTGAAGGGTGTCTTTGAACGTCTCAATATGTCTGACGAAGCCATTGAATCTCGTATGTTGACACGTCAGGTTGAAGCAGCGCAAAAACGTGTTGAAGGAAATAACTACGATACTCGTAAACAAGTCCTTCAATATGACGATGTCATGCGTGAACAACGTGAGATTATCTACGCACAACGTTATGATGTCATCACTGCAGATCGTGACTTGGCTCCTGAAATTCACGCTATGATTCGCCGTACGATTGGACGAATTGTCGATGGCCATGCTCGTTCTAAACAAGATGAAAAACTCGAAGCAATCTTGAACTTTGCGAAGTACAATTTGCTTCCAGAAGATTCAATTTCACTTTCAGACCTAGAGGGGTTATCAGATCAAGCTATCAAGGATGAACTTTACCAACGTGCATTGAAAGTCTACGATAGCCAAGTTGCGAAGCTTCGTGACGAAGAAGCTGTGAAAGAATTCCAAAAAGTCTTGATTCTACGTGTAGTTGACAACAAATGGACAGACCATATCGATGCTCTTGATCAGTTGAGAAACGCTGTTGGTCTTCGTGGCTATGCTCAGAACAACCCTGTTGTAGAGTATCAAGCAGAAGGCTTCCGTATGTTTAACGATATGATTGGTTCGATTGAGTTTGATGTGACTCGCTTGATGATGAAAGCACAGATTCATGAACAAGAACGCCCACAAACAGAACACCATATCAGTACGACAGCAACTCGCAATATCGCTGCGCAACAAACAAGTCTTCCAGCTGATTTGGACCTCAGCCAAGTAAAACGTAATGACTTGTGCCCATGTGGATCTGGTAAGAAATTTAAAAACTGTCACGGTAAACAACGTTAAGAACGACTAATTTTCAGGCGGATGCCTAGTGAAAAGTGAATTTTCGCTTGGCGTCCGTTTGCTTTATAAGGAGATGAATAATGGTATTTACAGCGAAAAGCCCTAAAATTAATATTGAAGAAGTTCGTAGTTTGTCTAAATTAGAAGGACAAGCGCTGGCCAATAAACAGCAACGCGATCAAGAGCTTGAAGCGATTATTCGTGGTGAAGATCAGCGTATTTTGTTGGTGATTGGTCCTTGTTCATCTGACAATGAAGAAGCAGTTCTCGAGTATGCTAAGCGTTTGGCAAAGCTGCAAGAAGAAGTCAAAGACCGGGTCTTTATGGTCATGCGTGTCTACACTGCTAAACCACGTACTAATGGTGATGGCTATAAGGGATTGATTCACCAGCCAAATGCCAAAGAAGCACCTAGCCTCATCAATGGGATCAAGGCAGTTCGCCACCTGCACTACCGTGTTATTTCTGAAACAGGTATGACAACAGCAGATGAGATGTTATATCCAGAGAATCTTCCTTTGGTCGATGACTTGATTTCTTACATGGCAGTTGGAGCTCGTTCGGTTGAAGATCAACAACACCGTTTTGTAGCCAGTGGAGCAGATTTCCCAACAGGATTTAAAAATCCAACATCAGGAAATCTCAATGTGATGTTCAACGGTATTTATGCAGCGCAAAATAAACAAAGTTTCCTTTTCCTAGGGAAAGAAGTTGAAACTACAGGGAACCCTCTATCTCATGCCATTCTCCGTGGTGCCCTCAATGAATACGGGAAAAACATTCCGAACTATTACTACGATAATTTAATGGATACTATTGCCCAGTATGAAAAGATGGGACTTGAAAATCCATTTATCATCATTGATACTAACCATGACAACTCAGGCAAGCAGTATATGGATCAGATTCGTATCGTACGTCAAACTTTGATTAACCGCGACTGGAATGAAAAGATTAAAAAACATGTTCGTGGCTTCATGATTGAGTCTTATCTAGAAGACGGTCGTCAAAATGAACCAGAGGTCTTTGGAAAATCTATCACTGATCCATGTCTTGGATGGGAAAATACTGAAGCTCTTGTTCGTGAAATCTACCAAAGACTAGGAGAATAATATGGCATTTATCGAGAAGGGGCAAGAAATCGATATTAAAGCGATTAAGGCGGAAACACAGCTATCTGCAGAAGCATTGCAACATAAGGAAAGTCGTGACCAGGAACTAGCAGACATCCTTTCAGGAAAGGATGACCGCATCTTGTTGGTCATTGGGCCTTGTTCGTCTGATAATGAAGAAGCAGTGCTTGAGTATGCTCGTCGTTTGGCAGACTTGCAGAAAAAAGTGGCCGATAAGATTTTCATGGTTATGCGTGTATATACTGCAAAGCCACGAACCAATGGAGATGGCTACAAGGGCTTGGTTCATCAGCCAGATACTTCGAAGGCTCCAAGCTTGATTAATGGTTTGCAGGCTGTTCGTCAACTTCATTATCGAGTGATTACAGAAACTGGATTGACCACAGCGGATGAAATGCTGTATCCGGCCAATCTGGTCTTAGTTGATGATTTGGTGAGCTATCATGCAGTGGGTGCGCGTTCAGTAGAAGACCAAGAACACCGTTTTGTAGCTTCGGGAATTGACGCACCAGTAGGGATGAAAAACCCAACCTCTGGAAACCTATCTGTGATGTTTAATGCCATCTATGCTGCACAAAACAAACAAACCTTTCTCTTTCACGGCCAAGAAGTTGAAACTTCAGGAAATCCCTTGGCCCACGTCATCCTTCGAGGTGCTTTGAATGAATACGGGAAAAATGAACCTAACTTCTACTATGAAACTCTTCTAGATGCTATTGGACGTTACGAGTCAATGGGGCTCGAAAATCCCTTTATCATGATTGATACCAACCATGATAATTCAGGGAAACAGTATATGGAGCAAGTTCGAATTGTTCGCCAAACTCTTCTCAACCGTGACTGGAATGAGAAGATTAAAAAGGTAGCTCGAGGCTTCATGATTGAATCCTACTTAGCAGATGGTCGTCAAAACCAGCCAGAAATCTTTGGACGTTCCATTACAGACCCATGTTTGGGCTGGGAAAACACAGTAGCTCTAGTAGAAGAAATCTATTCTACCTTAACAAAATAAGTGAAAAGGATGGAGTTGGGGGAACCTCAACTCCTTTTGATGAAAATGATAGTTGGACACGGAATCGATATCGAAGAATTAGCATCAATACAAAATGCAGTTGAAAAAAGGGAAGGTTTTGCTCAGCGTGTCTTGACAGACAAGGAAATGGAGCGCTTTGCCAGTCTCAAAGGTCGCAGACAGGTCGAGTATTTGGCTGGTCGTTGGTCAGCTAAAGAGGCTTTCTCAAAGGCTATGGGAACGGGAATTGGGAAGCTAGGCTTTCAGGATTTGGAAGTCTTGAACGATGAGAAGGGAGCTCCCTACTTCAGCAAATCCCCGTTTTCAGGAAAAGTTTGGCTATCAATTAGCCATACAGATCAGTTTGTGACAGCTAGTGTTATTTTGGAGGAGAATCATGAAAACTAGTCCACATAGACCAACCAAAGCCCTCATCGATCTGGGAGCTATCCGCTACAATATCCAACAAATGGGAGCGCACATTCCCAAAGATACCCTCAAATGGGCAGTTGTAAAAGCCAATGCCTACGGACACGGAGCGGTAGCTGTTGCAACAGCTATTCAGGATGATGTTGACGGCTTTTGCGTTTCTAATATCGATGAAGCCATTGAACTTCGTCAGGCAGGAATTTCTAAGAAGATTCTTATTTTAGGAGTATCTGAGGTTGAATCTCTTTCATTGGCTAAGGAGTATGCCATTACCTTAACAGTGGCAGGATTGGAATGGATCCAGAAACTCATAACTACAGAGCCAGACTTATCAGGTTTAACCGTTCACCTTAAGATTGATTCAGGTATGGGGCGAATTGGTTTTAGAAGTGCAAGCGAGGCAGCAAAAGCTCAAGCTTTACTCAAGGAACATGGAGCCAATGTTGAGGGAATCTTTACCCACTTTGCAACTGCTGATGAAGAGTCGGACAGCTACTTTAAGCAACAGTTAGAATGTTTCAAGGAAATACTCGCTGGCTTGCAAGAAGTCCCTGAACTAGTCCATGCGAGTAACTCTGCGACTACTCTATGGCATGCAGAAACGATTTTTAATGCAGTTCGTATGGGAGATTCTATGTATGGTCTCAATCCAAGCGGACAAGTTTTAGAGTTGCCTTATGAACTGAAGCCGGCCTTGACCTTAGAAACAGCTATTGTACATATCAAAACAGTAGAGGCTGGGGCTTGCATGGGATATGGAGCGACCTATCAGGCAGACAGTGAGCAAGTTATTGCTACTTTGCCAATAGGTTATGCGGATGGTTGGACACGCGATATGCAGAATTTCTCAGTTCTGGTGGATGGACAATTGTGCCCTATCGTAGGGCGCGTATCCATGGACCAAATCACGGTTCGTTTGCCTAAGCTTTATCCATTAGGTACCAAGGTAACTTTGATTGGCTCAAACGGGGACAAAGAAATTACTGCAACAGATGTAGCAGTCTACCGAGGAACTATTAATTATGAGGTAGTTTGTCTCCTCAGTGATCGAGTTCCGAGAGAATATTATTAAGAAACAAAAGGAAAGGAGAGAAGCATGAATTTACATCAACCCTTGCATGTCTTGCCTGGAGTGGGACCAAAATCAGCAGAGAAATATGCCAAACTAGGAATTGAAAACCTGCAAGATCTCTTGCTCTACTTTCCTTTCCGTTATGAAGATTTTAAGACCAAGCAGGTGCTAGAGTTAGAAGATGGTGAGAAAGCAGTTCTGCCTGGTCAGGTAGTGACGCCAGCTAGTGTTCAGTATTATGGTTTTAAGCGCAATCGACTGCGTTTTAGCCTCAAGCAGGGTGAGGTTGTGTTTGCGGTGAACTTCTTTAACCAACCTTACTTAGCAGATAAGATCGAGCTAGGAGCGACTTTAGCAGTCTTTGGCAAGTGGGATCGTGCCAAGGCAAGTCTCACTGGTATGAAGGTTTTAGCCCAAGTCGAGGACGACCTTCAACCTGTTTATCGTCTGGCGCAAGGAGTTAGTCAAGCAGGTCTTGTTAAAGTCATTAAAACCGCCTTTGATCAGGGGCTAGATCTCTTGATAGAGGAAAATCTCCCTCAGTCCTTGCTAGACAAATACAAACTCATGGCTCGTAGTCAAGCTGTTCGTGCCATGCACTTCCCTAAGGATTTGGCAGAATACAAACAGGCCCTCCGTCGAATCAAGTTTGAGGAACTCTTTTATTTCCAAATGCAATTACAGACCCTCAAGTCTGAAAATAAGGTTCATGGAAGTGGATTGGTTCTGAATTGGTCCCAGGAAAAACTAAGGGCAGTAAAAGAAAAGTTACCTTTTGCTTTGACTCAAGCTCAAGAAAAAAGCCTGCAAGAAATCCTATCAGATATGAAGTCGGACCATCACATGAATCGACTCTTACAAGGGGATGTTGGTAGTGGGAAGACAGTGGTTGCAGGTCTTGCCATGTATGCTGCTGTAACGGCAGGGTATCAGGCTGCCCTCATGGTTCCGACAGAGATCCTTGCAGAGCAACATTTTGAAAGTCTAGAAAGTCTCTTTCCTGATTTGAAACTAGCTCTCCTAACAGGTTCATTAAAAGCTGCAGAAAAACGTACGGTTTTGGAAACTATTGCCAAGGGTGATGTTGATGTAATCATCGGTACCCATGCCCTTATACAGGATGGGGTGGACTATGCTAAACTTGGTTTGATTATCATCGACGAGCAACACCGTTTTGGAGTCGGACAAAGGCGTATTTTACGTGAAAAAGGAGAAAATCCAGATGTCCTCATGATGACGGCAACTCCCATTCCACGAACCTTAGCCATCACAGCCTTTGGAGATATGGATGTTTCCATTATTGACCAGATGCCAGCTGGACGTAAACCAATTGTGACACGTTGGATTAAGCATGAACAACTGCCACAGGTTTTGACTTGGTTGGAGGGTGAGATTCAAAAAGGTTCTCAAGCCTATGTTATCTCTCCTTTAATTGAAGAATCTGAAGCCTTGGATTTGAAAAATGCCATTGCACTCTCAGAAGAGTTGACGACTCATTTTGCAGGGAAAGCAAAAGTTGCCCTCTTACATGGAAAGATGAAGAGTGATGAAAAAGACCAGATTATGCAGGAATTCAAAGAGAGAAAGACAGATATCTTGGTCTCTACAACGGTTATCGAGGTTGGGGTCAATGTTCCAAATGCAACAGTCATGATTATCATGGATGCCGATCGCTTTGGACTTAGTCAACTTCATCAACTTAGAGGTCGTGTCGGTCGTGGAGAAAAGCAGTCCTACGCAGTTCTAGTGGCCAATCCAAAAACTGATTCTGGGAAAGACCGCATGCGTATCATGACAGAAACGACCAATGGTTTTGTCCTTGCGGAGGAAGATTTGAAAATGCGAGGCTCTGGAGAAATCTTTGGGACCAAACAGTCGGGTCTACCAGAGTTTCATGTAGCTGATATCATCGAAGACTTCCCAATCCTTGAGGAAGCTCGTAAGGTTGCTAGCTATATCAGTTCCCTCCCTAACTGGCAAGAGGATCCAGAGTGGCATATGATAGCTCTAAATCTACAAAAGAAAGAACATTTAGATTAAGCTTTTTCTAAGAAAAATATAAGTTTGCTTTTAGGATTGTTATCTATACTTGAGTCATCAAAAAGAAACGAGGACTCTCTCATGACCATTAAAGTAAACTGCCCAAAGACATTTCAAAAGGAAACTCAATCTTCTCCTAAATACTAAGAAAAGAGCGAAATCGCTCTTTTTTCTCTATAAAGTGAGCTTAGACTAGGAATTAAAATAATTATCGGACTAGTCTATTTACTATTGTGGCAAAGGTTGCTATAATGAAGAAAACTAATCAATATACTTCTGAAAGGAGTTCACATGACATTAGAAACAAGAAATGTTGCAATTCAGGATACATATGGGGAAAGATTTCAACACTGTTGGGGTTGTGGACCTAAGAATGATTTAGGATTGCATTTGAAAACTTATCCAAGTGTAGAGGGCACGAGCTGCATTAGCCGTATCAAGGTAGACCAGCAGTATACAGGAGGTGTCCCTGCAAATCTATTTGGTGGCATGATTGCTGTGATTTTTGACTGTCATGGAACAGCGTCTGCTGCGTGGTTCGCTCATCATCAAAAGGGTTTGGAATTGACAGCCGAAACAGTTATCGGACGCTTCATCACAGCTCATTTAGAAGTTGATTATCTTAGCCCAACCCCAATTGACGATGAGATTGTCGTTACTTCAACATTGGAGGAACTAGGGGAAAGAAAAGCCATTGTTTCTATGGAAATGTCAGTGGCAGGTAAAGTGCGTGCAAAAGCTAAAATGGTTGCCGTTGCAGTTAAAGACAACATGTAAACATATAGATAAGGAACTGAGAGCAAGGAATTGCTCTCATTTTTAGTTGTGTAATATAAACTCAAACAACTATCACGAATTTTTAAGAAAGAATCTGCTTGAAACTACTTTTAGTCTAACTTGAAATGAAAGAATAACCTAAAAAAACTTTCTGATTTAGGGTCATTCTTGCATTGCTTTTCTAGATATGATACAGTTATGATAACGTTTACAAAAACAAGGAGAGTTTTATGAGAAAACCAGCATTAATAGAAGAAATGAAAACTTATAGAGGGCGAGATGAAGTACCACTCGATTTTGACACTTTTTGGGATGGAGAGATTAAAAAGTTATCGGCCTTACCAGATTATCAATTAGAGGAGCGTGATTTTCATATTCCAAATGTTGAGTGTTACGAACTAACCTTTAAAGGGACTGGTAATGGAATCGTTTATGCACGAGTTGTTTTGCCTAAGCTAGATAAGAAGGTTCCTGTTATTTTCCATTTCCATGGATATATGGGCCGTGGTTGGGATTGGACAGATATGCTTACCTATACCGTAGCAGGTTATGGTGTGGTATCCATGGATGTCAGAGGACAGTCTGGTTATTCTCAAGATGGCATGTGTTCTCCTTTAGGAAATACAGTTAAAGGGCAAATTATTCGAGGAGCTGTAGCGGGCAAGGACCAATTGTTCTTCAAAGATGTTTATCTAGATATTTATCAGTTGGTGGAAATTATTGCAAGTCTTCCTCGAGTTGATGAAGAACAATTATCTAGCTATGGAGCATCTCAAGGTGGGGCTTTAGCCATAGTTGCAGCAGCTCTGAACCCTAAAATCAAGCGTACAGTTTCCATCTATCCATTCTTGTCTGACTTTAGACGAGTGTTAGAGATTGGGAATACTAGTGAAGCTTATGATGAGCTCTTTAGATATTTCAAATTTCATGATCCTTTCCATGAAACGGAAGAGAGGATTATGGAAACATTAGGTTATATCGATGTGAAAAACTTTGCCCATCGTATTAAGGGTGAGGTTCGCATGATTACGGGGCTAGATGATGACGTCTGCTACCCAATCACTCAATTTGCTATATACAATCGTCTAACTTGTGAGAAGAGTTATCGCCTTATGCCTGAATACGCTCATGAGGCTATGAATGTTCATGTCAACGACCAAGTTTATAATTGGTTGTGTGGTAGTGAAATTCCCTTTACCTATGTTGGCCAGTAAAAGTTTGTGAGATGAGCCTTGTCAAAGCATGGCTCTTTTTGTGACAAAGTTCAGAAAGTAGTTTCAATTGCTACGAAGTCTAGAAACATATTTGAAAGTGAAATCTATTATATAGCAATGCTCAAAAAAGTAACATCTTTATTATATAATAAAGATAAGACGAAATTTGAAAGGAGATAAACTGTTATCGTTTTGTATGCAGGAAAAATGATAGATGCATATAAAATCAAAAGGAATGGTCAAGCATGGGATTGATACTTTTAACTTTCGATGTAGGAGAGTTAAAAATTTTAAGCAAAAAAGAAAGCGCTTTATTTTTGTGAAAACGAAAGGAAAAATATGAAACAGAGAGAATTTGATCGAAAAGAACGCTATGGAATTCGAAAATTTACAGTGGGAGCTGCATCCGTAGTCATTGGAGCAGTTGTTTTTGGAGTATCACCAGTTTTAGCTCAGGAAGCTCCAACAACTAATGGTGAAACAGCTGGCCAAGCTTTGCCAGAATTGCCTAAAGAAGTAGAAACAGGAAATCTTGCTAACCTTGATAAGGAACTTGCAGACAAGTTGGCAACATCTACAGATAAAGGGACTGAAGTCAACCGTGAAGAGTTACGAGCAAACCCAGGTTCTGAAAAACCAACAGAAACGACAGCGACTACGGAAGTTGCGACGACTACAGAAACTCCAGCAGAGACTCCAGCAGCTGAAACGGATAAGACAGAAGAAACTGAGAAACAAGAAGCTATCGCACGTGATTATTACTCAAGAGAATTGGAAAATGTTAATACTGTTGTAGAAAAAAATGACCTTGTCATTAATGCAGCTAATAATCAACGAGATGATTTGACAAGTGACTTAGAGAAACTGAAGAAACTTCAAGATGCAACAGTGCATATGGAGTTCAAACCAGATGCATCGGCACCACGTTTTTACAATCTTTTCTCTGTATCAAGTGATACCAAGGAAAATGAGTACTACACCATGTCAGTCTTTGATAATACAGCCCTTATCGAAGGTCGTGATGCAAATGGTGCGCAATTCTATGATAAATACACCGATGCACCATTAAAGGTTCGCCCAGGTCAGTGGAATTCAGTTACCTTTACTGTTGAAAAACCAACAACTGAAGTCCCTACTGGAAGAGTTCGTCTATATGTAAATGGTGTCTTGTCCAGAACAAGTTTAAAATCTGGGAAATTCATCAAAGATATGCCAGATGTTAACCACGTTCAAATCGGAGCAACTAAACGAGGAAGCAAGACAGTTTGGGGCTCTAACCTACAAGTCCGTAATCTAACAGTCTACGACCGCGCCTTAACACAAGATGAAGTTCGAACACGAAGTCAATTATTTGAAAGAGGAGACTTGAGACAAGAACTTCCAGA
This sequence comes from Streptococcus sp. V728, assembly GCF_052077995.1. Taxonomy (NCBI): domain Bacteria; kingdom Bacillati; phylum Bacillota; class Bacilli; order Lactobacillales; family Streptococcaceae; genus Streptococcus; species Streptococcus sp. V728. The sequence goes on from NZ_JBQJJH010000004.1 coordinate 203,253, forward strand.
AGGGGCTGAAATTTCTAAAAAAACAGATGTCTTTACAGCTGGCAAAAATGGGCAGTCAAATCCAGATGGTATTAATAGCTATCGTATTCCAGCCCTCCTTAAGACTGACAAGGGAACTTTGATTGCTGGTGCTGACGAACGCCGCTTACACCACTATGACTGGGGTGATATCGGTATGGTCGTTAAACGAAGTGAAGACAAGGGCCAAACATGGGGGGATCGCATCACTCTTACGAATCTACGTGACAATCCAAAAGCCAAGGATCAAAACATTGGTTCACCAGTAAACATCGATATGGTTCTAGTCCAAGATACGGAAACTAAACGAATCTTCTCAGTTTACGATATGTTCCCAGAAGGTAAAGGAATCTTCGGAATGTCTTCTGAAAGAGAAGTTGCCTATAAGGAAATTGATGGAAAAACTTATCAAATTCTATACCGTGAAGGAGAAAATGGAGCCTATACTATTCGTGAAAATGGTGTTGTCTACACACCAGATGGTCAGGCAACGGATTACCGTGTTGTTGTAAATCCTGTCAAACCTGCTTATAGTGATAAAGGCGATCTTTATCAAGGTGAGCAACTACTAGGAAATATCTACTTTACAAGCAATAAAACTTCTCCATTTAGAATTGCTAAAGACAGCTACCTATGGATGTCTTATAGTGATGATGATGGTAAGACTTGGTCTGCACCACAAGATATTACTCCAATGGTCAAAGCTGATTGGATGAAATTCTTAGGTGTGGGACCTGGAGTGGGAATTACCCTCCAGAATGGACCTCATAAAGGACGGATTGTCGTCCCTGTCTATACGACTAACAGAACTAACCACCTCAACGGATCTCAATCATCTCGCATCATCTATTCAGATGATCATGGTAAGACTTGGCATATGGGTGGCGGTGTCAATGACAACCGTACACTTCATGATGGAACAGTAGTTGATTCAAGCAACATGAACAATTACTACGCTCAAAATACAGAATCTTCTGTTGTTCAATTGAACAATGGTCAGTTGAAACTCTTTATGCGTGGTTTGACTGGTGATTTGCAAGTTGCGACAAGTAATGATGGTGGTATTACATGGGACAACAATGTAGCACGCTATGATGTACCTGATGTTTATGTTCAAATGGCGGCGACTCATACGGTTCAAGATGGCAAGGAGTATATCCTTCTAGCAAATGCTAATGGACCAGGTCGTAAGAATGGCTACATTCGTGTGGCTCGCGTAGAAGAAGATGGCGAGTTGACTTGGTTGCATCATCATTTGATTCAAGAAGGTGAGTATGCTTATAACTCACTTCAACAGATCGGACCAAAAGAATTTGGTCTCTTGTATGAACATCATGAAGCGGGTGGCAATCCTTATACTCTATCCTTCAAGAAATTCAACTGGGATTATCTAACTAAAGAGAGGCTTGCTTCTAAAGAAGTGAAAGTTACAGCGGCTATGGAAAAATGGCCAGGCATTATTGCTATGGAATTTGATTCAGAAGTCTTGGTAAATCAAGCTCCAACTCTCAAATTAGCTAATGGTAAGACTGCAACCTTCATGACTCAGTATGATACGAAGACTCTCCTATTTACAATAGCTCCTGAAGATATCGGTCAAAAAGTTAAAGCTATTGAAGCGGGTGCAATTGAAAGTATGCATAACTTGCCAGTATCTGTGGTAGGTACTAAACTTACGAATGGTTTTAATGGTGACGAACCGGCAATCCATGAAGTCCCAGAATTTACAGGTGGTGTCAATGGCGACGAAGCAGCTGTAACAGAACTTCCTGAGTACACTGAAGCTATTGGAACTGCAGGTGATGAAGCCGCACCAACAGTAGAAATCCCAGAATTCGAAGGAGGTGTCAATGGCGACGAAGCAGCTGTAGCTGAGCTCCCTGAATATACTGAACCTAGTGGAACAGTAGGTGACGAAGTAGCGCCAACAGTAGAAGTCCCAGAATTTACAGGTGGTGTCAATGGCGACGAAGCAGCTGTAACAGAACTTCCTGAGTACACTGAAGCTATTGGAACTGCAGGTGATGAAGCCGCACCAACAGTAGAAATCCCAGAATTCGAAGGAGGTGTCAATGGCGACGAAGCAGCTGTAGCTGAGCTCCCTGAATATACTGAACCTAGTGGAACAGTAGGTGACGAAGTAGCGCCAACAGTAGAAGTTCCAGAATTCACAGGCGGAGTGAATGCAGTCGAGGCAGCAGTCAATGAAGTTCCAGAATTCGTAGGTGGTGTGAATGCAGTTGAGGCTCTTAAGAATGAATTGCCTGAGTTCGTAGGCGGAGTCAACTCTGTTCTAGCTCTCAAGCATGAACTTCCAGAATACGTAGGAGGAATTAATGAGGTCGAAGCAGCAGTCAATGAAGTTCCAGAATTTGCAGGTGGAGCAAATGCAGTTCAAGCCCTTAAGCATGAATTTCCAGAATTCACAGGCGGAGTCAATGCAGTCGAAGCAGCCAAGCATGAACTTCCGGAATATAAGGTTGAAGAAAAACTGTTTGTAACTCTAGTGGCACAGCAAGATAAGACATATCAAGCTCCAGCAGCTCAACCACAACAACCTACTCTACCAGAGACAGGAAGTGAAGTTTCAACTTCTCTAGTATCTCTCGGACTTGTTGGAATGTTCTTAGGATTATTTGGTATGGCTAAGAAAAAAGAAGATTAATCTACTATTAAATCTTAAAGATATCTAAGAAAAAATAGTGAAATTGAAAGATTCTGTGACGGTGATTTGTTACAGGCTCTTTCGTTTATAGAAAGCATAGAAAGTGCTGGAATAGTTAGAACGAAGATGATTCAAGCGGAAGCCTCCCCTCTGAAACTACTTTCAGCAGAATCTGTTTCATAAAATTGTTTTGAAACTTCAATCTATTCTAGCACAAGTTATTGAAAGCGCTTTAAAAATGATATATAATAGGCTCATAAGAAAAAGAAAAGGAGGAAAGTAGATGCCACAAATCACTAAAGAAGCTTTGATTGAGCAGATTAAAGATGGAATCATCGTTTCTTGTCAGGCACTTCCTCACGAACCGCTTTATACAGAAGCGGGAGGTGTTATGCCCTTGCTAGCCAAAGCAGCTGAGCAAGGTGGAGCAGTCGGTATCCGAGCAAATAGTGTTCGAGATATCAAGGAAATAAAAGAGGTCACAAACCTTCCGATTATCGGGATTATCAAACGTGATTATCCACCACAGGAACCATTCATCACAGCTACTATGAAAGAGGTTGATGAATTAGCAGCTCTAGACATTGAGGTTATCGCTCTTGATTGTACCAAGAGAGAACGCTATGATGGTTTAGACATTCAAGAATTTATCCGTCAAGTCAAAGAAAAATATCCAAATCAATTGTTGATGGCTGATACAAGTACTTTTGAAGAAGGTCTTACAGCAGTTGAAGCTGGAATTGACTTTGTCGGAACAACCTTGTCAGGTTACACATCTTACAGTCCAAAAGTGGATGGCCCAGACTTTGAATTGATTAAGAAACTTTGCGATGCAGGAGTAGACGTTATCGCAGAAGGTAAGATTCATACACCAGAACAAGCCAAGCAAATCTTAGGTTACGGAGTGCGAGGAATCGTAGTTGGTGGAGCTATTACTAGACCAAAAGAGATAACAGAACGATTTGTTGCAGGTCTCAAATAAGATAATTAAAATACGAGGAGAGTGGTTGATTCGTAGAAAAAAATGTAAACGTATACAAAGTTGTCAATACTCATTATCCGTTTCGGATACGCATATCATCATTTAGGAGAATACTAATGAAATTTAGAAAACTAGCTTGTACAGTACTTGCGGGTGCTGCTGTTCTATCTCTTGCTGCTTGCGGCAAATCAGACGCTAAAAAAGATGCTGCAAGTGATTCAGGAAAAACAGAAATCACTTGGTGGGCATTCCCAGTCTTTACTCAAGAAAAAACTGGTGACGGTGTAGGAACTTATGAAAAATCTATCATCGAAGCTTTCGAAAAAGCAAATCCAGATATCAAAGTTAAACTAGAAACAATCGACTTCAAATCTGGTCCAGAAAAAATTACGACAGCTATTGAAGCTGGAACTGCTCCAGATGTACTTTTCGATGCACCAGGTCGTATCATTAATTACGGTAAAAATGGTAAATTAGCTGAGTTGAATGACCTCTTTACAGATGAATTTGTTAAAGATGTTAACAATGAAAACATCATTCAAGCAAGTAAAGCTGGTGACAAAGCATATATGTATCCAATCAGTTCTGCACCATTCTACATGGCTATGAACAAGAAAATGTTGGAAGACGCAGGAGTTGCTGACCTTGTTAAAGAAGGTTGGACAACAGATGATTTTGAAAAAGTCTTGAAAGCACTTAAAGATAAAGGATACACTCCAGGTTCATTGTTCAGTTCTGGTCAAGGGGGAGACCAAGGAACACGTGCCTTCATTGCTAACCTTTACGGCGGTTCTGTAACAGATAAAGAAGTTACTAAATACACAACTGACGATCCTAAGTTCGTCAAAGGTCTTGAAAAAGCAACTAGCTGGATTAAAGATGGTTTGTTGAACAACGGTTCACAATTTGACGGTGGTGCAGACATCCAAAACTTTGCAAATGGTCAAACATCATACACAATCCTTTGGGCACCAGCTCAAAACGGTATCCAAGCTAAATTATTGGAAGCAAGTAAAGTTGAAGTGGTAGAAGTTCCATTCCCATCTGATTCTGGTAAACCAGCTCTTGAATACCTTGTAAACGGATTTGCAGTATTCAACAACAAGGATGAAAAGAAAGTTGCTGCAGCTAAGAAATTCATCCAATTCATCGCAGATGACAAAGAATGGGGTCCTAAAGACGTAGTTCGTACAGGAGCATTCCCAGTTCGTACTTCATTTGGTAAACTTTACGATGACAAACGTATGGAAACAATCAGTGGTTGGACTAAATACTACTCTCCATACTACAACACAATCGATGGATTTGCTGAAATGAGAACTCTATGGTTCCCAATGCTTCAATCAGTATCTAATGGTGACGAAGAACCTGCTGCAGCTTTGAAAACATTCACTGAAAAAGCGAATGAAACAATCAAAAAAGCAGCTAAATAATAAGCCCTAAATAAAAAGTAAAATCCCCCCTTTTCCCTGTGCACATCTGTGTACGAAAAGGGGGAGTTTTGTTTAAAAAATGTAAGGAACTGACAGGTCAAAATTAAAATGAAGTTCTTACATAGGCTTTTCTTGGAAAAAATTTCATTTTGATTTTACATCAATGTCAGACAACAATCAAAAAAACAAAAACTATTTGAAAGTGAGGTGCCGACTGTGAAAGTCAATAAAATTCGCATGAGAGAAACAATTGTTTCTTATGCATTCTTAGCACCAGTATTAATCTTCTTTACCGTCTTTGTCCTAGCTCCAATGATCATGGGATTCATCACTAGTTTCTTTAACTACTCGATGACTAGCTTTGAGTTTGTGGGATTGGACAACTACATCCGCATGTTTAAAGACCCTGTCTTTACAAAATCTTTGATTAATACCGTAATCTTAGTTATCGGATCTGTACCAGTCGTTGTACTCTTCTCACTATTTGTGGCATCACAAACTTACCAACAAAATGCAGTTGCTAGATCCTTCTATCGTTTTGTATTCTTCCTTCCTGTTGTAACAGGTAGTGTTGCCGTAACGGTTGTATGGAAATGGATTTATGATCCTCTATCAGGTATTTTGAATTTTGTGCTTAAGTCAAGTCATATCATTAGCCAAAACATTTCTTGGTTGGGTGATAAAAACTGGGCTTTGATGGCGATTATGATTATTCTTTTGACAACTTCAGTTGGTCAGCCAATCATCCTTTACATCGCTGCAATGGGTAATATTGATAACTCACTTGTAGAGGCGGCGCGTGTCGACGGTGCGACTGAATTTCAAGTATTCTGGAAGATTAAATGGCCAAGCCTCCTTCCAACAACTCTTTATATCGCAATCATTACAACAATCAACTCATTCCAGTGTTTCGCTTTGATTCAACTTTTGACTTCAGGTGGTCCAAACTATTCAACAAGTACACTTATGTACTACCTATACGAGAAAGCCTTCCAATTGACTGAGTATGGTTATGCCAATACTATTGGTGTATTCTTGGCAGTTATGATCGCTATCGTCAGCTTTGTTCAATTTAAAGTACTTGGAAACGACGTAGAATATTAATAGAAAGGAGACAGCTATGCAATCTACACAAAAGAAACCTTTAACAGCCTTCACTGTTATTTCAACCATCTTCTTGCTTTTATTGACTGTACTGTTTATCTTTCCATTCTACTGGATTTTGACAGGTGCATTCAAATCACAACCAGATACCATTATGATTCCACCACAATGGTTCCCTAAAGCTCCAACAATGGAGAACTTCCAACAATTGATGGTGCAAAACCCAGCCTTGCAATGGATGTGGAACTCAGTCTTCATTTCATTGGTAACAATGTTCTTGGTTTGTGCAACCTCTTCACTAGCAGGTTATGTATTGGCTAAGAAACGTTTCTATGGACAACGCATTCTCTTTGCAATCTTTATCGCTGCCATGGCTCTTCCAAAACAAGTTGTCCTTGTACCATTGGTACGTATCGTCAACTTCATGGGAATCCATGATACTCTTTGGGCAGTTATCTTGCCTTTGATCGGATGGCCATTTGGGGTCTTCCTCATGAAACAGTTCAGTGAAAACATTCCTACAGAATTGCTCGAATCTGCTAAAATCGATGGATGTGGTGAGATTCGTACTTTCTGGAGTGTAGCCTTCCCTATTGTGAAACCGGGATTTGCAGCTCTTGCAATCTTTACCTTCATCAATACATGGAATGACTACTTTATGCAGTTGGTTATGTTGACATCTCGTAACAACTTGACCATCTCACTCGGGGTTGCGACTATGCAGGCTGAGATGGCAACCAACTATGGTTTAATTATGGCAGGGGCTGCTCTTGCAGCTGTGCCAATCGTAACAGTCTTCCTTGTCTTCCAAAAATCCTTCACTCAAGGGATTACTATGGGAGCTGTCAAAGGATAGTACTCTGCGAATATTGAATATCGTACAATTTGTTTATCAATATGCAGAAGTATAGTTGATAGACTAAGAGAATACTGGATATATAAGTGTCTACAAAATGGAGAGGAGCTGCTTACTTCATGAAGTTTTGTTAGACACTTATAAACTTACTGGATAGACATCTTAGGCCTGAAGGTAACAATCAGGTAAAGGAAATTACTATGATTTTTGATGATTTAAAAAACATTAGCTTTTACAAGGGAATTCACCCAAATCTGGACAAGGCTATTGATTATCTCTATGAGCATCGTAAAGATAACTTTGAATTAGGGAAATACGAGATTGATGGGGATAAAGTTTTCCTAGTTGTACAAGAAAATGTTCTCAATAAAGAAGAAAATGATCGCTTTGAGCATCATAAAAACTATGCAGATTTGCATTTGTTAGTTGAAGGACATGAGTATTCTAGCTACGGTTCTCGCATCAAAGATGAGGCTGTAGCCTTTGATGAAGCCAGTGATATTGGCTTTGTTCATTGTCACGAACAATACCCACTTTTGTTGGGATATCACAATTTTGCAGTTTTCTTCCCAGGAGAACCTCATCAGCCTAACGGTTATGCAGGTATGGAAGATACAGTTCGCAAATATTTATTTAAAATTTTAATCGATTAGTCAGTTAGGAGGAGCAAACAATGGCACATAAAGGATCTGGATTGATAAAAGCGGCATTCGATACGGATAACTTTCTTATGCGTTTTTGCGAGAAGGTTTTAGATATTGTGACGGTGAACCTACTCTTTGTTGTGTCTTGTTTGCCTATTGTGACTATTGGAGTAGCTAAAATCAGTCTCTATCAGACAATCTTTGAAGTGAAGCGCAACCGTCGCATTCCTGTTTTCAAAATCTATATTAGAGCCTTCAAGCAAAATTTGAAATTAGGTTTTCAGTTAGGTTTGCTGGAATTAGGAATCTTTTTGATCAGTGTGGTTGACTTATCACTATTTTGGACTCAAACTGGTGTTGCCTTTCAACTCATTAAAGCTATTTGTTTGGGAATTCTGATATTTTTAACCCTAGTTATGTTGGCTAGCTATCCTATTGCAGCGCGTTATGACTTGACTTGGAAAGAAGCACTCCAAAAGGGCTTGCTCCTAGTTAGTTTTAACTTCGTGTGGTTCTTCTTGATGCTTGCGATTATTTTATTAATCATTATGCTTCTCTATCTATCAGGCTTTACTCTAGTGCTCGGTGGATCAGCATTTCTACTCTTTGGCTTTGGTCTTCTTGCCTTTTGCCAGGCTGGATTAATGGAAAAATTGTTTGCTAAATATCAAGCAGATTGAAAATGATATGAAACTACTTTCAAACAAGAAAAGCTACGGGAGATGAATAGAAATTAAAATCTAAGTGGCTTGGATGTATTGAAAGCACTTTTTACAAGGTGTATACTAAAATAGTAAAAAATCATCTGCTCAGAGCAGAAAATAAGAAATCTTAGGAGAAATCTATGTCAGATTTAAAAAAATATGAAGGTGTTATTCCTGCCTTCTACGCATGTTATGATGATGAGGGAGAAGTAAGCCCAGAACGAACTCGTGCTTTGGTGCAATACTTTATTGATAAAGGTGTTCAAGGACTTTATGTCAACGGTTCTTCAGGTGAATGTATCTACCAAAGTGTAGCAGACCGCAAGTTGATCTTGGAAGAAGTCATGGCTGTTGCTAAAGGTAAATTGACCATCATTGCTCACGTGGCTTGCAACAATACCAAAGACAGTATCGAGCTTGCTCGCCATGCTGAAAGTTTGGGAGTAGATGCTATCGCAACAATCCCACCAATTTACTTCCGTTTGCCTGAGTACTCAGTAGCAAAATACTGGAACGACATCAGTGCAGCAGCACCAAATACAGACTATGTGATCTATAACATTCCTCAATTGGCAGGAGTTGCTTTGACTCCAAGCCTTTACACAGAAATGTTGAAAAACCCACGTGTCATCGGTGTTAAAAACTCTTCAATGCCAGTTCAAGATATCCAAACTTTTGTAAGTCTTGGTGGTGATAATCATATCGTCTTTAATGGTCCAGACGAACAATTCCTTGGTGGACGTCTCATGGGTGCTAAAGCTGGTATCGGTGGTACTTATGGTGCTATGCCAGAACTCTTCTTGAAACTCAACCAATTGATTGCGGAAAAAGACCTAGAAACAGCGCGTGAATTGCAATATGCAATCAACGCTATCATTGGAAAATTGACTGCTGCACATGGAAACATGTACGGTGTTATCAAAGAAGTCTTGAAAATCAATGAAGGACTTAATATCGGATCAGTTCGTTCTCCACTTACACCAGTGACCGAAGAAGATCGTCCAGTTGTAGAAGCAGCTGCTCAATTGATTCGTGAAACTAAGGAGCGTTTCCTCTAATCAATAGGAGGTTTTATGACTAATTACGTTGCAATTGATATTGGCGGAACTAATATCAAATATGGTTTGATTGACCAAGATGGACAACTGATAGAGTCTCACGAAGTAGCAACTGAGGCTCATAAGGGCGGTCCACATATCTTACAGAAAACAAAAGATATCGTAGCTAGCTATCTAGAAAAAGGACCAGTGTCAGGTGTAGCCATTTCCTCAGCGGGAATGGTTGATCCTGATAAGGGTGAGATTTTCTACGCTGGTCCACAGATTCCGAACTATGCTGGGACTCAATTTAAAAAGGAAATTGAAGCTAGCTTTAATATTCCTTGTGAAATTGAAAATGATGTTAACTGTGCAGGTCTTGCTGAAGCTGTCTCTGGTTCAGGAAAGGGTGCAAGTATTACCCTTTGTTTGACAATTGGAACAGGTATCGGTGGTTGCTTAATCATTGATGGCCAAGTTTTTCATGGCTTTAGTAATTCTGCCTGTGAAGTTGGTTATCTGCACATGCAGGATGGAGCCTTCCAGGATTTAGCATCTACGACAGCTCTTGTTAAGTATGTAGCAGACGCACATGGAGATGAAGTGGAACAGTGGAACGGTCGTAGAATTTTCAAAGAAGCTACCGAAGGCAATAAACTCTGTATGGAGGGGATTGACCGTATGGTAGATTATCTGGGCAAAGGTTTAGCGAATATTTGTTATGTGGTTAATCCAGAAGTTGTCATCCTTGGCGGTGGCATCATGGGGCAAGAAGCAATTTTGAAACCTAAAATCCGTAAGGCTTTGAAAGATGCCCTCGTTCCAAGCTTGGCAGACAAGACACAACTTGAATTTGCCCACCATCAGAATACTGCCGGTATGCTCGGTGCTTATTATCATTTTAGAACAAAACATTCCTAAATTGGCTTTGCCAATTTAGGTTTTTTACATAAAAGCAAAGAGTAACTTGTTTACTAATGTCAAGGAATCTTGCATTTTTGACTTCGATATAGTATATTTAAGTTAATTCAAATATATGCTAGTAACACTAACAGATATGAACTAAAGGAAAGCAATCATTGACCTATAATCAACAAGAAAAATATAAAAATAAAGTAAGCTCCCCTGAGGATCAAGAAACAGAGATCGCAGCTTACGGTCCACTGCCAAGTAAGGCCCAATTGGACTACCATAAAGAAGAATTGGCTGCCTTCATCCACTATGGTATGAATACCTATACTAACTCTGAGTGGGGGAACGGTAGAGAAAATCCTCAAAACTTTAACCCGACGAACCTTGATACAGACCAGTGGATTAAGACATTGAAGGACGCTGGATTCAAACGAACAATTATGGTTGTTAAACACCATGACGGATTTGTCATCTATCCTTCTCAATATACAAAACATACCGTAGCTGCTAGTCCATGGAAAAATGGTAAAGGTGACCTTCTCGAAGAAATCTCAAAATCAGCAACTAAGTATGACATGAATATGGGTGTGTACCTATCACCTTGGGATGCAAACAATCCAAACTATCACGTGAATACTGAAAAAGAGTACAACGAATACTACCTCAACCAACTCAAGGAAATCCTTGGTAATCCTAAATACGGAAATAACGGTAAGTTCATTGAAGTATGGATGGATGGTGCGCGTGGTAGCGGGGCTCAAAAAGTAACCTACACCTTTGATAAGTGGTTCGAGTACATCAAGAAAGCTGAAGGAGATATCGCTATTTTCTCTGCTCAACCAACAAGTGTACGTTGGATTGGTAATGAACGTGGTATTGCTGGAGATCCAGTTTGGCATAAGGTCAAGAAAGCTAAAATCACCGACGATGTGAAGAATGATTATCTCAATCATGGGGATCCAGAAGGAGATATGTACTCAGTCGGTGAAGCAGACGTTTCTATCCGTTCAGGTTGGTTCTACCATGACAATCAACAACCAAAATCAATCAAAGATTTGATGGATATTTACTTCAAGTCTGTTGGTCGTGGAACGCCACTTCTACTCAATATTCCACCTAATAAAGAAGGTAAATTCGCAGAAGCAGACGTTGCTCGCTTGCAAGAATTCCGAGCAACATTGGATCAAATGTATGCGACTGACTTCGCTAAGGGTGCAACAGTTACTGCAAGCTCTACTCGTAAGAATCACTTGTATCAAGCAAGCCACCTAACAGATGGTAAGGATGATACCAGCTGGGCGCCAGCAAATGATGCTAAAACGAGTGAATTTACTGTCGATCTTGGTCAAAAGAGACGCTTTGACGTAGTCGAACTCAAAGAAGATATCGCTAAAGGTCAACGTATCTCTGGCTTCAAGGTTGAAGTTGAACTTAACGGACGTTGGGTACCATACGGTGAAGGCTCAACTGTTGGTTATCGTCGCCTGATCCAAGGTCAACCAGTAGAAGCACAAAAAATTCGCGTGACCATTACTGGTGCGCAAGCAACTCCTATCTTGACAAACTTCTCTGTCTATAAGACACCAAGCAGTATCGAGAAAACAGATGGATACCCACTTGGATTGGATTACCATTCAAACACAACAGCCGATAAAGAAAATACAACTTGGTATGATGAATCTGAAGGTATCCGTGGAACATCTATGTGGACCAACCAAAAAGATGCTAGCGTTACCTACCGTTTCACTGGAACAAAAGCATATGTAGTGTCTACAGTTGATCCAAACCACGGTGAAATGTCAGTTTACGTAGATGGTCAAAAGGTTGTAGATGTCCAAACCAAGAATGCAACTCGTAAACGTAGCCAAATGGTCTATGAAACAGATGACTTGGCTCCTGGTGAACATACTATCAAACTTGTCAATAAAACTGGCGAAGCCATTGCAACTGAAGGTATTTACACCCTCAACAATGCCGGCAAGGGTATGTTTGAGATGAAAGAAACAACCTATGAAGTTCAAAAAGGTCAACCGGTTACTGTAACCATCAAACGTGTTGGTGGAAGTAAGGGTGTAGCAACAGTCCATGTTGTAACAGAGCCAGGAACTGGGGTTCACGGTAAGGTTTACAAGGATACAACAGCTGACTTGACTTTCCAAGATGGTGAAACTGAGAAAACAATCACGATTCCAACGATTGACTTTACAGAGCAAGCTGATTCAATCTTTGACTTCAAAGTGAAAATGACTAGCGTTTCTGATAATGCTCTTCTTGGATTCGCTTCAGAAGCAACGATTCGAGTGATGAAAGTAGGTTTGCTTTCAAAAGAGAATTGAGTTTTGATAAATTTGTTATAACCACATTTGAGTGATAAAAAAATCCTAAATTGTTACATCAATTTAGGATTTTCCATTTTTACGATTTCTACGATAACCATTGAGTTTTTTATTTTCCCAATAGCTATTAAAAATCTTTTCTTTACTTTCACGATCAATTTCTAAGAAATAAGCATAAAGCAAGTCAATGACAAAGAGCATAGGAAGCTGGGCAGAAAGCCGTTGAATATAAGGGGATTGACCTTGATTTGCTACAAGTACAGTCTCAGTAAAGTCCTGAGTCTCCTTGCTAAGCATACTGGTAAATAGAACAGTTTTTGCTCCCATATCCTGAGCATCTAGTAGACTATCGATGACGGAAGTTGTTGTACCTGAAAGAGAAAAACCAAATACGAGACAGTTCTTATCCAAAATGCTTGTAGTCCAGGCGAAACCATCTGGATCTGTTATGGCTTCACAGACTACACCCAGTCTCATGAAGCGAAATTTCATTTCCCGAGCGACTAAGCCAGAACTTCCAGTTCCAAAGAAGTAGACACGCTCAGCCTGTTCAATCATTTGGGCTACGCGTTCTAGTTGTTCTTCATCAATCAGTTCTCGAGACATTTCTCGGAGATTAGTATAGCTTCTTAAGACTCTTTGTGTCAAGGGATTCATATCTGGTTGTAGGAGAGTTAGGGCATCTTTTTGTTGTTGATATTTAAAGATAAACTCACGATAACCTTTGAATCCGCATTTTTTTGCAAAACGTGTGAGAGCAGCTTGTGAGATATGTAGTTTTTGGGTGACCTCTTGCGAAGACAAGTCGTCATGAATTGTTTCAACTTGTAAGAAATAACGGGCAATCACTTGCTCTAATTCCGTCATTTCCTCAAAATGAAGATTAATAATCGTAGAGATGTCTTGCTTGTTCATGTGACTCCTTTTATAGATATTTGCTAGAATTCCTTTGATGAATCTAACAAATAAAAATAGCGCTTACCACTATTATATCATAGAAAATAATTTTTGGGCCAAAAAGGAAAAGTCTTTTCTTTTTCCATAATTTTCTCCCTAAATTATGGTACAATGAAAAGTAAGATTTTGATTAGAAATCGGACTTTTTCAAGCAAAATATAGTGAGAATGCCGTTGTTATTGGCTTTTTGCCTTGTCTTAAAACTTTGGCTTTTAGTTTTGCTCCCCTTTTTGCTCCCCTTATAGTGCTTTTAGTGCAGTTTCGTAGAATGAGACTGCTTTTTTTGCGCTTTCTTTTGAGAGGTGGCTATAAATATCCATAGTCATGGATAAAGTGGAATGTCCTAAACGGTGCTGAAGCTCTTTGTAAGGAATACCAGAGTTAAGTAGTAAACTTGCATGAGTATGACGAAAACCATGGAAACCTATGTTAGGAACATCAGCACGCTTAAAATGTGTCAGCAGTCTTCTTTTAAGATTTGAACTGCTAGGGTACTCATGAATAAAATCGGAGAATACCACGCTTTCACGTTGTCCTATCTTCCACGCCTCTTTAGTTTGGCGTAGTTTGTATTGTTTTAGCATATCGATAGTAGCTAAATCTATATCTATATCCCGATAACTAGTCTTAGATTTTGGGCTATTCAGTTCTAAATTCCGATTTAGTGTTTTGGTAATATGCACTACGGCATTATCTAAATCTATATCAGACCAAGAAAGGGCTAAAGCTTCATTGATACGACAACCAGTAGCAAGTAGAAACTTATAAAGCGTATTCTCGTAGTAATAACGATAAATATTTAAGTCTAAATTATCGAGATAACCAAGAAACTTTTTTAATTCTTCATTTTCAAAGTGTTTTACCTTTTGTCGCTTTGCTTTTTGAGTGTTACGAGGTAAAACAACATCACGCGCAGGATTGGACGGTATCGCTTGCATAGTAACACCATACTGTAAGATACGTTTATTAAGCGCGTGTATCATGTCATAGTGCAAGAAAGCTCCTTTTTCGCCTCTATTTGCCTTGTCAGCAAGTTTATTGATAATTGACTGGACAAGTGGAGTAGTGAGCTTATCGAGCTTATAAGCCCCGAAAATAGGCAATACATGATTATCAAGCAACTTTCTAACATTGCCTTGAGTGTTTGGCTTAACAGTATTCTTATAACTTTCCCACCAGAGATTAACTAATTCTTGATAGCTTGTTACGGTACTAGCTTTTTGTCTAGTAAATCCAGATTTTTGGAAATCTATTTTTTCTTGGTTAGCTTTTTGCTTTACCTCTTTATGTGTTCGCCCTGTTACCTTAGTTTTAACTTTCTTTCCTGTTACTTGGTCAACTCCTAAGTAAACACTTGCTCGGTAGACTTTACTACCGTCTTTTTTTATAACTTCAGTTATTTTCATGATTTATACCTTTCTAAAAAACATCAGCAGGCAAGCTATTATTAAAAAGGTTTTAGAGTGTGGTTTAAATCATGCTAGAACTTCACAGATTGCCCTGTATTCAATTTTAAGGAGTTAGACGGCAAAATCTCTACCCATAATAGGAAACAAGACGTGTATAGGGTTTATTGAGGTTCTATTTTTGTTTTTCAGCTAACTGTTTAGCTTTGTCTAATCGTTTGTTTAAATTTGTAATTGTAGAAACACTCCAACTTTGATTTTTATGTCTTTTAAAATACTCTAATCCTTTTTCTACAACTTCAATTTCTGACTGGTAATTTTTTTCTTTTCGGTATATTTTAGCTAAATATTCAACGCCACCAGGAGTGTAAAAGTTATATTCTTCCATAGCTTTGATAAAGCCTTTTTTTGCTTCTTCGTAATTCCCGTCTTTATAATCTGAGATAGCGTTTGATTGATGTACAAACCCTATTGTTTCGTTTTTATCGTCATGAGACTCAATTCCATATTTAGCTAATTCCTTTTGTTGTTTATCAAATTTTGCAAGTTCTTTTTTTAGATTTAGTTTAGGGTGCTTATTTTGGTTGTTTTTTTCATCAATAATTTTTTGATATTTCTTTAAGATATTGTTCCCTTTTTGGGTTGCTTGAAAATCATTGATATAACCTTCTTTTTCTAAAAACTTTTGCTCAGTTTTAAAATCTATACCAAATTCATATTCAAAATAAACAGGAATACGTCTTTCAGGTTTATACTTGTCAATCCAATAAATTTGATAGATATGTCCAGGTAATAAGCCATCAGAGTTTCTTTTCATCTTATCTCTGCTTACAATTTTTGTGGGGTCAAACTTAACCAGTCTTTCCCATTCATCAAAAGCACGATTGTCACTAATAAAGGGTTTTTCAGGATAATTTGAATAGTATTTATCTAAAATTTTTTCTTTTCTTGTTTTTGATTTAAAAAAATTAAATAGCCCCATGACGGTTACTCCTTTTTATTAAATGTTGGTTTTTGTTGGAAAAATGTTAACTAATGCTAACATATTTAACCATATAGAGAAATCACGCGCCTTTGTTGTTATAATTGGACTTTTCGGACTCCCTAAAAGAAAAATATTAGTGCTAAGGTTTGCTATGGTTTGGTATATAAGACTTGAATTTGAAATATGCGAAAGTTTTTTAAGTATAGGTTAGTAATAGATGATGTAAAGTGTCTACTAATCTTCTAAATCATTAAAAATTACTGAATTACTAAAATCTTCATCCCCTTCTTTATAACCACTATTTTTGTATCCATATAAATCAAATCTTATTTCCTTTCCTAATTTATCGATATCTATAAAAACTGGATAAGAGACAGGTTGCTCATCTAATAAAGTAAGGTTGGTAATGATTATATTTGAAAAATCGCTCTTTTTAATAATTTTATACCTTTTATACCAGTTATTAAGAAGTTTCTCTACTAGTATCCCTAAAGCGTTACTATCCAATTTTTTTATAAAAGATTTGATATCTTGAATTGGCAATGGATTTCCTTCTTTATCAGAGCGATAGAAAATTAGTCCCATAGCAACTATTTTCTCATTATCCATAACAGGGGTTAGCGTTCCACTAAATGGCTTTCCAAGTATTCCGTCAGTTTCAATACAACACTTATAAGTCATTAGTTCTGAAGGGTTAAATTCTACATGATTATCCTTTTTTTTAACAGAAAACGGGCTTCCTTCCATAGTTTTCACCTTGGATAATGGAATTTCAGATAAAAAATTGAAGATAACTTTTTCACTGTAGACACTAAAAAAATCAGAAATAGAGATATCAAAATAATCTAGTAATTTTTCTAAAGTATCAAACTGTATACCTTTGCTTTCATTATTCATCAATGAAGTTAAGGTTGGGCGTGATAGCCCTGTCTCTATTGATAGTCTATTTATACTGATATTATTTTTATTTAAAAGTTCTTTTAGGTTTGTTTGTATCATTGTTTACTCCTTGTTTTCGTTTCTATTTTACAGTATAACTTTTTTTTTTTCAACTAATTGTAAAAAATACTTGACAATATTTTTTGTTTTTTGTAAACTGTAGGTACATATTACAATTATCAAAAAAAATTGTAATGCATAAATTACAAAAAGAAAGGAGTTACGAGAATGAAAAATAACTTCAGAGTTCTTTTAGCAAAGCAACGTAAGAAAGTTTTAGACGTGTATAAAGCTACTGGGATTTCAAAAACTACACTTACTAGTTTGTACTATGAACGTACAAAAAATCCTGAAGCAGAAACTTTGCTAAAGATTGCTGATTATCTAGGAGTTACCCTAGATGAACTATTAAGACCTGAACATTAGAAAGGAGCAAACCAATGGAACTAGTCTATATGGACGGTAAGAAAGAACCGTATACACTAAGTAGTATTGTTGCAGAATGTACCAACCTACAACATCATACAATTACAAGAACTATCCGTAAACATCAAGCAAGGTTTGAACGTTTCGGAAAGGTTGGATTTAAAATCCAAGCTTTAAAGAGTGGTCAGAGTGCTAAAGATTTTATTTTGAATGAACAACAGGCGACCTTGTTAGTTACATTTTTAAAGAATACTGAGCAAGTGGCTAACTTTAAAGAAAACCTAGTAAGAGCATTCTTTGAAATGCGCGAGGAACTTTCTAAGTTTCGTATTCAGAGAGCGCTAGAAAAGACCAAAAGAAAAACCTTACATGACAGTATAGAGACATGGAAAGCAAAACCCAAGCACGCGTATAGCACCATGAATAACTTGCTACTAAAAGCAGTAACAGACATGAACGCTAAACAGTTAGTTAAAAATCGTAAAGGTTTTAACGGTATCGATAGCTTAACGAGTGAAGAGTTAGAGCAGTACCAAGCTTTGGAAGATATGGTTATAGCTATGATTGAATTAAACATGAACTATCACGATATCAAAGAATGGACATTTAGAAATAAAAAAACACGCCAAGAAAGCGCGTGAATGCAATTAAAAAGGCATAGGAAGCGACCAAACTACCACGCCTTGAAACATACACTAAAACAAATTTAACAACGCAGGCAAGCTATTATTAAAGGGGTTTTAGTTACTTAATTATACCATATTAAAAATTTTTTGACTATGTAAGTATAAAGAACAAAGAGGGAATAACATGACTATTAATATTAAAGAAATGACACAAGAAGAACTAGATAACTTAATCAATGAGATCAAAGAAAAAGCTCCTAGTCTTTATCAGTTTATTCAAGATTTTTTAGATAAAAAGTTATCTTCAGAAGAAGTTGACGGCTTCTTTTCAATGGATTTAGAGTCTCAGTTACTCTATATCAATTCATACCAAGCTAGAGCATAAGTTAGAGGTAATTGCATGAATGAATTAGATATAACCAATACACAGGCAATCATTCTACTTTTAGCTATCGGCTTATTATTCCTTTGTTTAAAGCGAATAGAGAGCCATAAACGTGACATTTTGGAACAGGTAATAGAAACACCTAGCAAAGATTTAAACCCTTGTTACGGGCGTTATATTCAGCTTGCAGGGGTTGACGTATGGGGAGGTATTGAATGAATTTAACACGGAATGACAAGCGAGTTCTAAGACTAATCAAAGTAGGTTCTGAGAACTCCATAACAAGGGCAGAAATCAGCTTAATCACTAAGTTAGCAGAAAGAACCGTACAGGACATTGTTAGCCGTCTAGTCACGCGCTACGGCGTCCCTATCGTTGGTGTACGTCATGGGGCTTTCAGAGGATATTTTATCCCTGCTAACAAAGAGGAATTACTGGACGGAGCAAAGGCATTCTATAACCAAGTACAAGAGGAGCAGAAGCGCCTAACTGTCCTTTTAAATGCTGATTTAGAGAGCTATAAGCAATTACTGAAAGGGGTGGGCGAATATGTTTAGTCTTAGTAAAGAGAGCGAATACGAGCTAGCTCATGGCGTATTAAACATTGTAGAAAGCTATCTAGGAGCGCGTGATTTACTCAAACCACGCTTGACTGGTTTAATGTCAGCACAGGAAGCCATGGACGAATTAGACATAAAATATAAGACTTTGCAAAGGTGGGAGAATGCAGGGTTAAGACGATATCAACCACCACTTGAAGATACTAGGAAAGTATACTATAAAGTTACTGATCTATTAAAATTCTTGGGGGTTGATAATGGCTAAAACAAAAGTTTATTTTTGGCTAAAAATTGATAAAAAATTTTTTGATAATATTTTCATCAAAAGGCTAAAAACCCAACCAAGTGGTTATACTATGACGGTTTTATATATTAGACTAATGCTTGAAAGTCTAGATAGTGACTGTATCTTATACTATGAGGGATATTTTGAAACTTTAAAGGAAGAACTAGCTTTAAAATTAGATGTATCTGAAGAAGATATAGACATGACTTTAACTTACTTTACTCAATGTGGACTTATTCAGATTGACGAGGAACAAAACGCAGAGTTCCCCCAAGCTAAAGCAATGGTTAAAAGCGAAACGAATTGGGCTAAATATAAGCGTTACGAACGGGAACAAAATAAAGATACCTCTATATTGGAAGAAGTCCAATCATCTTTGACAATTTCCAACTCATGTCCAACAGAGATAGAGATAGAGATAGAGAAAGAGATAGAGAAAGAGATAGATAATAATAATAATAATAATTATAATAAGACAGTTATTGGTTCTAGTTTATACGAAACTCTAAAAAATATTGGTATCCATATTACTGATAGACAACTTGAGCAGTTACTTGACTATGTAAGTCTTGACGGAATGAGTATCGATATGCTTAACTATGCTATTGAAATTACTTCAAAAGCCGACCGACCAAGCTTTAAATACTTAAAAGCAATTTTGGAGAATTGGAAAAAAGAGGGGCTTACCTTACTTGAACAAGTAAAAGTAGAAGAACATGAAGATACCGAGTTTCCATTTTAGCAAATTGTATTTATCCAGATTACTAAGAAAACCTAACTTAGATGATCAAATAGGCAATTAAAAGGAGAAAAAACATGACACAAAAAAACACTAATAAACAAACTGAAACTTTTGAAGAACGTTATAAACGTGATCGCATTAGACAACTGAAAGAGTCAGAGGATTTTGAAAGTCTAGCTAATAAGGTAGCAGAATATGAATTAGAGCTATTAGACTATGCAGATCGCTTACTTTCTGACACTCCAATTACTATGGACTCTATGACTGCTCACGGTACTTTGGATTTAGTAGGAGCTGATAGCGTTAATTTATTGAAGTCACTTGATAATAATAAGAAGTATAGAGGGCTTGCTGATTATTATTAAACAAAGAACCCAGAATAAACAAGAGAGGCAAACGCCTCTTTTTGTTGATTATTTACGAGTTAATTTTTTGGGGTGCGCGTGATTGAACCTAGAGCGAACCCCGAGAAATTCAAATAATTTCATTAAAGATAAGTCGCTAATAATGAAAATGAAAATAAATGAATTTGAAACAATTAAAAGAACATATTACTTTCTAAAAAGCTATCAAACTCTTTTAAAATTAGCTAACATGGAAAAGACTAATGGAGCATTTAAGGAAAAAGCAATAGAAATAGTAAACATTGTTGATAGATATAAGGACAGTCTGAAAGAAGAAAAAAGAGAAGTTTTCTCTAATCTATTCACTAGACCACAAAAAGAGGTCATAAAGCTAAGCGAACTATATAAATTGCTTAACATTGATAAAGATAAGTATAGAGATATTAAAAATGAAATTATAATAGATTTTGCTAGAAGTTATCGAGAGGGTGCTTTATTAGTATTTGAGTAAGGAGAAATTAAAATGATTGAGGATAATTTACAAGAGTTAGAAACAATTCAATTAGACATTTTAGAGCTTGACCTAACACTTGATATTGAAAGTATTTTATTTGATATTGATGACTTAGATTTGTCAATACCAGCAGAATTTTTTGAATTTAATGAGATAATGCTACTTGATGAAAATATAGAAAGCTATCTAGAAGAAAATCAGAAAAGGAAAAGATGAATGACTACTAATGATATAGTTAAAAGACTAAAGAACAAAAGTCTTATCAAAAATGGTATAATGGGCTTACTTGTTTATGGATTGGCGGTGCTAGAAAATGGGATTTAGTAGAGATTTTATTAAAAGAGCATTCTCTAAAAAAGAAGACGAATATAACAGAAGTATTTTTGTCGGACTTGAAGAATTAATTGAAATCTCAGACGAAGACTTAAGTTATTTTGGAGAGGGTATTTTCTACTGTTTGCCTCGTAATAAAATTATTGAAAGCAACAAAGATAAAATCAGAAAAGAATACAATCTATCTAAAGAAATGCCAAAAATAAACGGTATATATCTACCTACTTTCTTAAAAATGAGAGCATGGGATAGAATTAGGAAAAACAAACCAACCTTAAAAGAAATCATTGATATGACAAAAGAAGAAAGTTTTTAGAAATTCTAAGTGCTTTTTATTTTTCTTTTACGAATAATAAAGTAGGAGGAAGAAATATGAAGATTTTAAATATTGAACTTATGAGCATTGAAGAAACTAAACTAGGTTTTGAACATTGGGTAGAAGTGGCTTATAGTGTACCGATACTAAGGAATGAATACAAAGTTAAGTTATTGCTCCTATTAGATTTTAAAGTAGAAGATAAAGAGTTACTAGATTACTTAGTATCAACCTGGAAGTATCGGGATTTAGTGCTTCATTCAGTAGATATGTACGAATTGGAAAAACAAGGTTAGAATATGGTATAATAGCACCAGACAATTTAAAAAAGCACGTTTTACCGTGCTAGTTTCTTGCCTGCTGAACTCATTAAAAACTTTTAAATTTTGCTCCCCTTTTTGCGTACTTTGTAGGAGCGTATAAAGTAGTGTATGGTTAGGTTATTTTCTTAAAACCCCGTTAAAATAGGGATAAGAAAAGGTAAAAGAAATATAAAGATTTTGATTGTTTATTATGATTAGAAATGAGATTGATTTGTATGAGAAAATTCAATAGCCACTCGATACCGATACGGCTTAATTTGTTGTTTGCAATCGTCATTTTGCTCTTTTTAGCAATTATTGGTCGTTTGCTTTATATGCAAGTTCTTCATAAGGATTTTTACGAAAACAAACTAGCTTCTGCTAGTCAAACTCGTGTAACTATGGGTTCTGCTCGTGGAGAAATCTATGACGCGGCAGGAAAGCCTTTGGTTCAAAATACCGTTAAGCAAGTTGTTTCCTTCACACGAAGCAACAAGATGACTGCAGCTGATCTAAAAGACATTTCTAAAAAATTGTTGGACTACGTAACAGTTACTTCTCCAGAGTTGACTGACCGTCAAATGGCTGACTACTATTTGGCTGATACTGAAGTTTATAAGAAGACAGTCGAAGCTCTTCCAAAAGATAAACGGTATGATTCAGATGGCAATCAACTTTCTGAGTCTGAACTCTATAATAATGCTGCTGAGAGTATTGCAGCGAATCAGCTGAATTATTCTGATGATGAAAAGAAGGCAATCTACCTCTTTAGCCAACTCAATTCAGTAGAAAATTTTGCGACAGGGAATATCCAAACCGATCCTTTGACGGATACGCAGGTAGCTCTGATTGCATCTGCTTCTAAGAAATTGCCAGGTATTTCTATCTCTACTTCATGGGATCGAAAGGTTTTAGAAACCTCACTTTCATCTATTGTTGGAACTGTTTCTAGTGAAAAATCCGGACTTCCAGCAGAAGAAGTGGATGCGTATTTGAAAAAAGGTTACTCGCTCAATGACCGTGTCGGGACTTCTTACCTTGAAAAACAATACGAAGAAGTCTTGCAAGGTAAACGGACGATCAAGGAAATCCATTTGGACAAGCACGGAGACATGGAGAGCGTAGAGAATATCGAAGAAGGTAGCAAGGGTAAAAACATCAAATTAACCATTGATTTGACCTTCCAAGATAGTGTTGATAGCCTCTTGAAGAGTTATTTCAATTCTGAACTTGCAAATGGTGGTGCTAAATACTCAGAAGGCGTTTATGCAGTAGCCCTTAATCCTAAGACAGGTGCTGTATTGGCAATGTCAGGGATGAAGCATAATCTGGAGACTGGTGAATTGACACCAGACTCACTAGGGACAGTGACCAATGTTTTTGTACCAGGGTCTGTCGTTAAGGCAGCAACCATCAGTTCTGGTTGGGAAAATGGAGTTTTAAAAGGGAACCAGACCTTGACAGACCAACCAATCGTTTTTCAAGGATCCGCAGCTATCAATTCGTGGTATACCCCTTATTACGGTTCTTTTCCAGTTACAGCCGTTGAGGCTCTAGAATATTCATCTAACGCCTACATGGTGCAAACTGCGTTAGGAATGATGGGGCAGACCTATCAACCAGATATGACAGTCAAAACCAATCAACTTGAGTCTGCTATGGGTAAACTTCGTGCTACCTTTGGAGAGTATGGACTAGGAGTTTCTACTGAGATTGACTTGCCAGATGAATCGACAGGATTTATCCCCCAAAAATTTGACTTGGCTAATTATTTAACTAATGCTTTTGGCCAGTTTGATAACTACACACCGATGCAATTAGCCCAGTACGTTGCAACTATTGCTAACAATGGTGTTCGTCTAGCTCCGCATATTGTCGAGGGAATATACGACAACAATGATAAGGGTGGCCTTGGGGAATTGATCCAAGCAATAGATACCAAGGAAATCAACAAGGTCAATATTTCTGAATCAGATATGGCAATCTTGCACCAAGGATTTTACCAAGTATCGCATGGAACTAGTCCCCTTACGACAGGACGGGCGTTTTTAGATGGCGCCACTGTTTCTATCAGTGGTAAGACCGGTACAGCTGAAAGCTATGTAGCTGGTGGTCAAGAAGCTAATAATACCAATGCTGTGGCCTATGCTCCAACAGAAAATCCTCAAATTGCAGTTGCAGTAGTCTTTCCTCATAATACCAATTTAACCAAAAATGTTGGGCCAGCAATTGCTCGCGATATTATCAATCTATACAACCAACACCATCCAATGAACTAGAAAGGAAGCCATGCTTTACCCAACACCTATAGCTAAGCTGATTGACAGTTATTCTAAACTTCCAGGTATCGGGATTAAGACAGCGACCCGACTGGCCTTTTATACCATTGGGATGCCGGATGACGATGTCAATGAATTTGCAAAAAATCTCCTTGCAGCCAAGCGAGAATTGACTTATTGCTCTATTTGTGGACGTTTGACAGACGAGGATCCTTGCTCTATCTGTACTGATCCTAGCCGAGATCAGTCAACGATTCTGGTCCTTGAGGATAGTCGCGATGTTGCTGCTATGGAAAATATCCAGGAATACCACGGACTTTACCATGTTTTACATGGCCTCATTTCCCCTATGAATGGAATTAGCCCAGATGACATCAACCTCAAAAGTCTCATGACTCGCCTCATGGATAGCGAAGTTTCAGAGGTTATCGTGGCCACCAATGCAACAGCAGATGGTGAGGCGACCTCCATGTATATCTCTCGACTTCTTAAACCTGCAGGGATTAAGGTTACTCGTCTAGCACGAGGTCTAGCAGTCGGAGCTGATATCGAATATGCAGATGAAGTAACGCTCCTAAGAGCTATTGAAAATCGTACAGAACTTTAGTCTGTAAGAATATAGAACAGGCAATTAGTTAGCAGATAAGACTTTAAGAAATCAAGAGACTGGATTTATTTTTAATCCAGTCTCTTTTGTGCTATTCAAGTTTAAAAAAATAAACAAATGTGATATACTAAAAAGCGAGTATTCTAGTAGAAATAGGACAATCATATGAAACAAACAATAATTTTATTATATGGTGGACGCAGTGCAGAACGTGAAGTGTCTGTATTGTCGGCTGAGAGTGTGATGCGTGCGGTTAACTATGATCGTTTCGCAGTCAAAACCTTCTTTATCAGTCAGTCCGGTGATTTCATCAAAACCCAAGAATTTACCCAAACTCCTGGACAAGATGAACGTCTCATGACCAATGCGACTATTGATTGGGACAAGAAAATTGCTCCAAGTGCTATCTACGAAGAAGGAGCCGTTGTCTTTCCAGTTCTTCATGGACCTATGGGAGAAGATGGTTCCGTTCAAGGTTTCTTAGAAGTCTTGAAAATGCCCTATGTCGGTTGCAATATCTTATCTTCAAGCCTTGCCATGGATAAGATTACTACCAAACGTGTTTTGGAGTCTGCTGGGATTGCTCAAGTTCCTTACGTAGCGATTGTTGAAGGGGATGACTTGGCCTCTAAGATTGCAGAAGTCGAAGAAAAATTAACCTACCCAGTTTTTACCAAACCATCCAATATGGGTTCTAGTGTTGGTATTTCTAAGTCTGAAACTAAAGAGGAACTCCATCAAGCTCTAGAACTTGCCTTCAAGTATGATAGCCGTGTCTTGGTAGAGCAAGGAGTCAATGCACGTGAAATCGAAGTTGGTCTCTTAGGAAACTACGATGTCAAGAGCACGCTTCCAGGTGAAGTTGTCAAAGATGTAGCCTTCTATGACTATGAAGCAAAATACATCGATAATAAGATTACGATGGATATTCCAGCTAAGATTAGCGATGATGTGGTATCGGTAATGCGCAAGAATGCCGAAACTGCCTTCCGTGCTATTGGTGGACTTGGTCTCTCACGTTGTGACTTTTTCTATACAGATAAGGGAGAAGTTTTCCTAAACGAGCTTAACACCATGCCAGGATTTACTCAATGGTCTATGTATCCCTTACTTTGGGACAATATGGGAATTTCTTATCCAGAATTAATTGAACGTTTAGTTGATCTTGCTAAGGAAAGTTTTGACAAGCGTGAAGCGCACCTATTGTAAAGACAGACATAAGGGCGGGGAAGGACTACTTGCCCCTTTTTAAAGGAGTAAACATGAAACTTACGATTCACGAAGTTGCGCGTGCCGTCGATGCAAAAAATGATGTGACAGGATATGCGGATAGCCCGCTAGTCAAGGCTGAGTTTGATAGTCGTTTGATTGGGCCTGGAGATTTATTTGTGCCACTAAAGGGGGCGCGTGATGGTCATGACTTTATAGAGACGGCTTTTGAAAACGGTGCTGCTGTAACCCTGTCAGAGAAGGCAGTAGCAGGTCATCCTTACATTTTAGTAGAGGATGTTTTGACAGCCTTTCAAGCTCTTGCGGCCTATTACCTTCAAAAGACTGGTGTCGATGTCTTTGCTGTTACAGGTTCAAATGGGAAGACAACGACCAAGGATATGTTGGCCCATTTGCTTTCTACAAACTACAAAACCTACAAAACGCAAGGGAACTATAATAACGAGATTGGCCTCCCTTATACGGTTCTCCATATGCCAGATAATACTGAAAAGCTGGTCTTAGAAATGGGGCAGGATCACCTAGGAGATATCCATCTCTTATCTGAACTAGCTCATCCAAAGACAGCTATTGTGACCTTGGTAGGAGAAGCTCATTTGGCCTTCTTCAAGGACCGTTCAGAGATTGCCAAAGGGAAATTGCAAATCGCTGATGGGATGGGAAAGGGTGCCTTGCTCTTGGTACCAGCTGATCCCATTGTTGAGGATTATCTACCAGCTGACCAAAAAGTAGTTCGTTTTGGTCCAGGTGCAGAACTAAAAATTACAGATTTGATTGAGCGTAAGGATAGCTTGACTTTCAAGGCCAATTTCTTGGAGCAGGCTCTCGACTTGCCAGTAACTGGTAAGTACAATGCGACCAATGCCATGATTGCATCTTATGTAGCTCTTCAAGAAGGAGTGACTGAGAAGCAAATCCATCAAGCCTTCCAAAACCTAGAATTGACCCGCAATCGTACCGAGTGGAAAAAGGCTGCCAACGGAGCGGATATCTTGTCAGATGTATACAATGCCAATCCGACTGCTATGAAGCTCATCCTCGAAACATTTTCAGCTATTCCAGCAAATGAAGGTGGTAAGAAAATCGCAGTTCTGGCAGATATGAAAGAACTTGGAGATCAGTCTGTTCAACTTCATAATCAGATGATTTTGAGCATTTCACCAGATGTTCTTGATACTGTTATTTTCTATGGTGAAGACATTGCTGAATTGGCTCAATTAGCCAGTCAAATGTTCCCAATTGGCCATGTTTACTACTTCAAGAAAACAGCTGAAGAAGACCAGTTTGAAGCCATGGTCAAGCAAGTTAAGGAAAGTCTTGGTTCACATGACCAAATCTTGCTTAAAGGTTCGAATTCTATGAATCTAGCTAAGCTAGTAGAAAGTCTAGAAAATGAGCACAACTGATTTCGCCAAAGCTATTCAGAGAATGTTAGCCATTACTGATACTGGGTTGACCTATACAAAGGACCCATTTGATCATGAACGTTATGAGGATTTACGTCAGATTTTATCGAGTGTCTTGCAGAATAAAACAGAGCTCGATCAAGAGGAATTGACTGCAATTTTTCAGCCATCAGGTAGCTATGCAACTCCCTTGATGGATGTAAGGGCTTGGATTGTTCAAGACCAGAAGATTTGTTTGGTTAGAGGACAAGGAGAGGATACTTGGGCATTACCTGGTGGCTTTGGTGAGGTAGGATATTCTCCCAAGGAAAATATCCGAAAAGAAGTTCAGGAAGAAACAGGATTTTCGGCAGAAGTAGGCTCTTTATTGGCAGTTTTTGATACCAACCGCTTTCAACTTCAGAACAAGCAGTATGCAAAGTTCGTCTTTGACTGTCAGTTATTAGATGGACAATTTCAAGAAAATCAAGAAGTTGCTGAATTAGGATTTTTTGACATTTCGGCTCTCCCTCCCTTATCTGAAAAAAGAATAACTAAGGAACAAATGGATATTCTTTGGCAGGTTTATCAGGGTGAGCGGGAACAATATATTGATTAGAAGTTTTGCTTTATCTTAAGGCCGATAGCTACTTTGGAACACAAAATTATAAGAAATAAATGTAAGCTAGGATCTATGGAGATGAGTAAGAGGCCTGCTTATATGAAAATGAGGAAAGTTACATGAATGTTTGGGATGCTTTATTTAGCACGAAGCCGACGGAGCCACCCCGATTTGATCTTCTTTGGTATGGAAGTCTATTTACTTTATTGGCATTGACTGTATTTCTTGCCTATCGTTATGGTGATAAAAAAGTTTGTCAACGATTTTTCCAGATTTTACAGGCGACCCAGTTAATCCTTCTCTACGGTTGGTATTTGGTCAACCAGATGCCTCTGACAGAAAGTCTGCCCTTTTATCATTGCCGTTTAGCAATGTTTGTAGTGCTTTTGACCCCGGGTGTCTCTAGAGTCAAACAGTATTTTGCTGTTCTCGGAACCTTTGGGACTTTGGCAGCTTTTGTTTATCCAGTACCAGATCCCTATCCCTTCCCACATATTGCCATTTTGTCCTTTATTTTCGGACACTTAGCCCTCTTTGGAAATTCCTTGATTTATCTCTTGAAGGACTACGATGCTAATTTATTGGATTTCAAACGAATCCTAGTCATCACATCTTCGCTTAATGCGCTGATCTTTGTGGTTAATCTAATGACGGGTGGAGATTATGGCTTTTTGACAAAACCACCATTGGTTGGAGACCACGGTCCTTTGATCAATTATATAGTGGTTACGCTGTTCTTGACTTGCGCTATTTACTTAGTTTCTAAGGCGTTTCAGACCATGCTTGAGGAGAAGGGTGAAAGAAGACTACGAATCTGGCAAAAATGAAAAAATATTTTCCCAACCGCTTGACTTTTATCTGAGAATTTTGATACAATAGTAGGCGGTATTGTTTACCCCATTTGTAAGGCCCCGGAACCTTTCAAATAACTTGCGGACCGGAACATCCGCCCTGTAAACAAAAACGACATTCATATAGGAGAAATCATGAACAAAACTACATTCATGGCTAAACCAGGCCAAGTAGAACGCAAATGGTACGTTGTTGACGCAACTGATGTACCTCTTGGACGCCTTTCAGCAGTTGTTGCTAGCGTACTTCGCGGAAAAAACAAACCAACATTCACACCACACACTGATACAGGTGACTTCGTAATTGTTATCAATGCTGAAAAAGTTAAATTGACTGGTAAAAAAGCATCTGATAAGATTTACTACACTCACTCAAACCACCCAGGTGGATTGAAATCAATCTCTGCTGGTGAACTTCGTTCTAAAAATGCAGTACGTTTGATCGAGAAATCAGTTAAAGGTATGCTTCCACACAATACTCTTGGCCGCGCTCAAGGTATGAAATTGAAAGTATTCGTTGGAGCTGAGCACACTCACGCTGCACAACAACCAGAAGTTCTTGATATTTCAGGACTTATCTAAGGAAAGGAACAATAAAGTATGTCACAAGCACAATATGCAGGTACTGGACGTCGTAAAAACGCTGTTGCACGCGTTCGCCTTGTTCCAGGAACTGGTAAAATCACTGTTAATAAAAAAGATGTTGAAGAGTACATCCCACACGCTGACCTTCGTCTTGTAATCAACCAACCATTCGCAGTTACTTCAACTGCAGGTTCATACGACGTTTTCGTTAACGTTGTAGGTGGTGGATACGCTGGTCAAGCAGGAGCTATCCGTCACGGTATCGCTCGTGCCCTTCTTCAAGTAGACCCAGACTTCCGCGATTCATTGAAACGCGCAGGACTTCTTACACGTGACTCACGTAAAGTTGAGCGTAAGAAACCAGGTCTTAAGAAAGCTCGTAAAGCATCACAATTCTCAAAACGTTAATCAATACGATTATATCAACGTTTCAAAGCACTCAAGAGTTTACCTCATGGGTGCTTTTCTTATGTTTTTTGAAAAAGTTCACCTCAAAGTTTACCTTATTTTAACCTTATTGTTTTAGAGACTTTAAGGCAAATTCACCGACTGCCATAGGGACTACATTAGAAGTATTGACATAAATCTGTGTTGTACCTGTGTCGCTATGTGTTAGAGCTTCGGAAATGGCTTCTAAGCTCATTCCTGCCTGTTTAGCGAGTGTTGCTCCCGTATGACGTAGTTTATGTGGTGTAGCGTGTGTAAGCTCTGGGTGTCGCTTTCTGATAGTTTTCATTTTATTATTGAGATAGTCAGAGTGTAAAGGTTTATTGATATTCCCTCTGGTATCTATATAAGTGAAGATGAATTGTTCTGGATTAGTGATGATACCAAACTTTGCTAGTTCATATTTTTGTTGTTTTTTCCATAAGGTTAGAAGTTGAAGCAAGTCGCTAGAAATAGAAAAGATAGTTTTTTTATTTCCTTTGGTAGATTTTACTTGTCCGTATCTATCTAAAGCCTGAATTAACTGAATCTGAGATTTTGAAAAGTCGATATGTTTCCACTGGAGAGCATATGTTTCTGATTTTCTATCTCCAAGGAAAAAAGTGAGATAGAAAAGGACGTAATCTTTGAGTGATATTTTATCGTTCTCTAAATCATCTTTAAAGGCTGAGAACCATTCTTGGAGTTGCTCATGAGTTAAATATAAATCTTCATCACGTTTTGATTCTGCAAGTTGAATTTTTTTGACAGCCTTAATCCGTCTTAAAGTTTTTGCAACTCTATTTGCTTCAATATACTCAAGTTCTTCTGCCCAATCAAAAATAGAAATAACGTAACTTCGTAAAGTTTTGAAGTTGGCATATTCGTTGGCTTTTGCCGTCATCAAATTTAGAATAACCTGTTTATTTTGGTTTAAAAATTGAATCGTATAGTTGCCAAGAAGTGGTAATATATGCTTTTTAAAACATGTTTTGGTATTAACAATTGTTGATCTGCTTGGTGGCTTTGAAGTAGATGTAGTTTGTCCTGCTTTGTAGGATTCCCACCAAATATTATTATAGAAGTCTGAGAAAAGAATATCTTCTTTTTCTAGTCCCGAAAAGACATTATCTTCAATTTGGTTTAGCTTCGTAAGTAAGTCTATCTCTGCTTGTCGTGCCTCCTTTCTTGTTTTAAACCTTTTATCATAATAGTTATTATTAACGATGCCAAGAGGCATTCGTGCTTCTATTGGTATATAGACTTTTAAGCGGTAAGTTCCGTTTTTTGTCTTACTGATAGTCATGATATTCTCCTTTGTATCGAACCAGAAAATATCATGACCATTATAAAATAAAAATCTTGATTTTTCTAGTTGTTACCGTTTAGCCAGCGATCAATAGCATCCTTGTGGAATCGAATTGTTTTTCCAATTTTGATTGATGGAAGACCCCTTTGAATCCATGAATCAAGAGTATTGTTGGAAATTCCCAAATAGTCACAAGTCTGTTGTTTGTTCAAATAGGGACAACTTAAAGTATTTTTTTCTATTTGTTGTTCAATTTCTTTTTGGATAAGGTTTGATAGCAATAGTTGAATCTGATGAATCTGTTCATCAGGAAGAATCACTTGCATTTATTATCCTCCTTCTTATCTTGGTTTCTCATTGGATTGCATCGACGTGAATCCAAATACTTAGCAAAAAAGTAGGTACGCTCAATGATAAGTCCAAGAAGTGGTGTGTGATTAGCTCGTGCATACCAGACGAGTTCTTCAAACTCTGTGAAGTCATTCTGCTCAATAATATCCACAACTTCATGGATGAAATTATCTGAGTTATTTTCTACAAGAAATTTATCGAGATTAAAACCACATCCAACTTCAATATCATCTATATCATATTGAGATTTCTCCTTATTTTCGGCATGAATGAAGTAGTCAAAAAGTCCTTTGGGTGATTGTACGATTTCTACATGAGCAGGGCCATTCAACTTGTCCTTGATTAGCTCAGAAACTTGTTTATAACTTTTGAGAGAATCAAAGAAGAAAGCTCCGTGTTTGTGAGATTTTTTCAGTTCCCCAGTTTGTCGATTAATATCCTTATCGTGCCAAGGACTCAGGACGAAGGGGATGTGTAGTTCTTCAAGAACTTCAAGGTAGTCAGCAGGGGCACTTTCTTTGTAAAAAAGGAATGTCCACTTGCTAGATCGTTGTTCTTTTGTCATATTGATATATCTTTCTGATTACTGATTACAGGATAATTGGGGGTCGTAGTAGCCCCAATTATCTTGGAAAATGCTAGAAGGGGCTATCTGGCTACTGCTTAACGCAAGCCATAGCCCCTTTTTGTCGTTTTTTACCAACTAACCATAGTTTATTACGAATCCGATTAGGTGCTGAAAAGTAATAGTCAGGATGCTGACTTGAAACTTCTTCTTTCAGTTGAGAGGTCATGTCAGCTAAAATTTTTTGCCCCTGCTGATCTCTAGGGACTTTGACAAAAACCGTCACATCATCTTTTCGTATGTCTACGACACTCTTATTTGCACACTGATTAAAACTACTATTTATGGGATTGAAGGTAGTTATATTCTGATTGTCAATCGTTGTTATTTTTTCTGATTTTTCACGTTGCGTTAGAAACTGACGAAGTTTGAATGTAAAGTATACGGATTTAAAATAGTTTAATAAACTATCAAATTGAAATCGATTCAGAATTTCAAATATTACAGAAACAACTAGTGTAAGTAGAAGGAAGGACATTGCTGTATAAGAATATTTGCTTCCTAAATCTAAATAGCCATTGAACTGGGAGAGGTCAAAAAAACTGAGAGGATTTAGTTTAAACTGATTTGATAGAAAATCCAGAGACCATCCTATAAATCCTGCTAGAAATGAAACTAGAATTAGATTGATATTGAGGTTGAGTGTCCTCATGAAGTAAGATTTTTTCATCATTATAGAATTCCTTTCTTTGTGTAATATGTTGGGCATAGTAGTGGAAGCACTTGATAAGGATGTTCGTTATCAATCACTTGAATCAGACCTGTTCCATGCCCAATAGGGATAACAATACCTTCTGGGTCGAGGTCAGGGAATAGAAATTGTGTTGTCTTCTTGTTAATGTTGCCGATCTGGATGAGGACATTAAGTTGTTCACGAACAGAAATGGGAATCGTAGTGTGCTCGAATCTTTGTGCAACGAGCAACAAATGAAGCTTAGTAGCACGCCCGAGAAGTGAGATAGAAGTCAAGAGTGAGAAAAACGATTCTTTAATCGTCTTATTGACTCCTTCAGATAATGCAAGAACTTCATCAATCACAATTGTCATATGGCTGAACTCATGACGTGGATTCTCGTATAGGATTGCTTGACGTTTGTGAATCAGTTCTAGACATTGACTTAATTTCTCATTGATTTCTGATACAAAGTCGGACTTAGAGCGATTTTCAACGGGGTGAAGCACTGCAATTTGATGTTCACGAGCCCAACGACTAGGTGTGTCAAATTTTGGGTCTACTATAATTAAATCAGATTGATGTTTGAGTACACTCAGTAAATAGGTGAGAGTGTAAGATTTACCTGAACCACTATTTCCACAGATTGCTATATGATTGACCTTATCAAGATTGAGAGTGAAATTTTCCATAATTGGAATTTGATTTTTTGGTAAACTTGTTGTGTAGCTATCAAGGTCAGGAATGACTAATCGTTTTGAAATTCCCACCCTCCACGGAAAGAAGAGTCCTCGCTGAACATGAATATCATCCGTTTTCAGAGGGACGAAATATGTGGCATTTTGCTTCAATAATGTATAATGTGGGTATAGGGATGCGTTAGCAATCAAGAAAATTTTATTATAGAGCTCATTGTCTAAAATATAGGCACAGGGAAGCCGTGGGATAAAGATGAAACCGTTTTCTTGAATGGCGATATTAAAACTGTTTGTATAACTTGTTTCGCCTTGCATCAAGGCTCCAAGAGCCATATTAAGGCTCTGGAGCAAGTATGATTGCAAGACGGTATCTGTTGTTTTAGATACCATTATTTGACCTCCTTGACATTGTCAGCTTTGAAGTAGACGTTAAAGCCAACTTCGCAGGCTTGAAGATTATCAAATTGTACTAATGACATGTAAGATGGTAGAACTACTTCAGATTCAAATTTGACTCGAAAAGGCGGAAGCCCTTTTTGTGAGAACCAAGCTTTATAAGCAATGATTTCACCAGTTGGTAGACCATCATCAAACTTAATTTGTGCTTCTAGTTCTGTACTTAGGCAGTAAATGCCTTGTTTGTTGTCAATGTATTCATTAGCAGTGTTAGTTGAATATCCACCTTTGCGATTACGTGTTTTCATAAGAGTTACCTCATATTCTAATTTAGAAATTATTGATAAGTATCACTCTCGCTATGATACTTAAGAGATAGCAACGAGAAGCTATATGTTTACAATGATAGTTTACAGCAAAAAGAAGTTATATGAAATAGACTATTTTTTGATTATCTTAGAATAAAAGTATATAATATTATTAAAACAAATCGATCTTTTCTGTTTTTCATTACATTAATTTTGTTTTTTTAAAAATAAAAATATATAAGGAGAAATTATGGACCGTCATTTCTTTTCAACTTCGTCAGAATTTTTGAATGAACAACTGCGGAATGATATATTTTCTTATATCAAAGAAAATGAACTTTATAGCTACGAATTGTTATATAATGCAGAATTAGATAGAGCGGAAGATAAGATGGGGTTCTGGGAACCCTACTATGGTAATTCTAAAAATAGTTCGTCACAGGTTTTTAGCAGATATAAAAACGATTCTAAAATATTAACAGATACGCAATTAAAGCTTATTAGTGAGAATATGTCGAAGGATTCAATTGAATTATTTTTTGGATTTAAAAAAGTCAGAGGAATAAATAAAGAAGAATTTTTGTATATCGCTGATAATAAATTTTTATTCTTTTTTAATAAAATGCTGGAAGATGCCTTTATAATGGATTCACATTATGAAAAAATTATTGATACATTTGTAGATTATATTCCATTTTCAAAATATATCTCTAAAAAAGAGAGCTACCAATTTATAGAAACAAGCCATGAACCTAGCGAATCCTCTTGGTTGGATTATTTAAATTGTGAATCCCCTACTAAGTCCTATAAAATCTATCAAGAGATAGCTATTAGTAAGCAATCTAATAGGAAAAAATTACTAATGGACTCTGCCTTTGCAGAAATTTTCTGGAATTCAACTATCAGATTATTGGATAAAATAAATTTACAACTCTACAATCAATTTGGAGTTATAAATAATTTTGAAAATATAACGGCAAAATTCTTTAAGGATAAAAAGCTATTACTTAATACCGATACACTGATAAGTCAGTATTTTGAATTCATTTATGAACGAGGTTATCTTAACTGTAAATATAGTACTATCTCAGATGTATCCTATGGGCAAATAGTACGAAGCTTGTTAAAAGATTTGTATAATATTGAATTCGATAAAAGTAAATCTAATTATATAGAAAATCCAAACCAAAAATTATTTGATTTGAGGTATAGATTTGGAAATGAAGTGTTGATATTTTCTGATGCATTAGAAAATATTCAAATGGAGATTGACAAAGAGGATAAGAAGGTATTAGAAAGACTTAAAGAAAATAATATTGAGCTATTTACTAAGGGAGAAGATGAGAGTGATGAGTATGAACCTAGATTCACTTCACCTTTTCTTATCCAGTGTTCTAACTGTCGATTTTCCAATTTAATTGATGAAGAATTGTTAAATAAAAATGTTTCAGATTATTATGCCTTTGCAGTTTTATTTTGTAGACATTGTGATGACAAGCTAGAAGCTACAATTGAAATTCATGAAGAATTAAAATTGCAATACAATCTATGTAAGTGCAAAATTTTAAAAGAGCCAGGTATTTGTTACATTGAGAGACCACAACTTTATTAATTTATCTTTAGTAAAAATATTTACTTTAATGATATATATACCTTCCTAATTTAATTAAATATAGTAGCATATATTTTCACTAAAATAGTAGTTCGTAATATAATAGCAGTATTAATTATTTTATGTGTATATAATTGGTCTTAGATATAAGATTATTTAAAACCAGTATTTGACCCAATTTTACAACACAAAAACGCTCTAGAAAACATGACTAGAGCTTTTTCTATATATCCGAACATCTAATTCATTTCACAAAAAATGTAGTCATTCGGCTGATTTTTATTGAAATACATTGAAATTTTAAAATTTAAAAATCATCTTAAATCAAGTTTTTTCGTTTCTATGGAAACGTAATGAACCACTATCCCGCTTCTGTAAAAATTAACTTACACACTTACAAAGATTATTCTGACAAACTTTATAACTGTTTATGAAAAAAAAGGTAGAGAAAAAGGTAGAGATTAAAAATTTAGACATAAACATAATTATCTTCTTAATCAAGTGTATTTTATTACTTGAAAATAGTTGATCTAAATTATAACATTTTGTTGTAGGCTGGTCAGACGAGTATGCAAGATTATCAGAACATACAATGAGTTCATTTTCACATTTTATAAATCCGAAATTTTCCCTCATAATAAAAAGACTAGTTCAAATTCTAAATTTGCTAGTCTTTTTATATTTCAAAGTGAATTAATTAGCCTCGATTGCTTCTCTAACTTTTAGTGCAACTGCTCTAGCTAGTAAAGGAGGAACAGCATTCCCTACTTGGGTGAATTGAGGTGTTTCTTGAGATCGTTTATCCCCACCTGTTGTCCTCTTGCCTAAGAACTCAAAACTATCATCAAACGATTGTAGTCTAGCCATTTCTCGTACAGTTAGCACTCTATCAAAATAGGGATGAATAAAGTCATCGGGTAAAGTGACTATAGTTGGAGATACAGAATTGGGATTAAGTCTGGTACGAATTGATTTTCTTGTTAGAATCGCCTCTCCAATCTTGTCAGTAATTTCTCCACTCATAAGTAAGCGATGGAAAGTATCTGCATCGTATTCTCTATTTAGCAATGGCTGTACGGTTTCCCAGAAAGTGCTAGCCTGATTTAGAGTAGTATTTAGCCTACTAGCAAGTGATTTAAGAACAATGGTAAATTCTTGTTCATTATTTTTTAGACTAGATAATGTAGCCAATTGACGATTGGTGAAATGCAACCAACGGCTGGTCAGGAACTTATTATCGAATAGGTTAAGTTCTATGAGTGTTTCGTGTATAACTTTAGAATTAATAGATAAGTTTACTTGAAATAGACTTTCATTAAATAATTCTTGGCGAGTATCACGGAGATTTATACCTTCTGCTTTAAGTCGGTTAATTACAGCACGGGTGTTTTCTCCAGGTTGATACAAAGAAAATCTTTGAGAAACAAGTATATCATGTCTGGATTCTTCCATGTTTGTAATTTGTTCTCGTGGTATATTTTCTCCTGCTACTGTAGGTGTCTCCCCTTGTATCCTATTTTGGGCATATTCAGATAAATCATTCTGGTTTATATTATATAAACCAGTTAAAGCTTCTCTTACTGTTACTTCGGATAATACATCTGGCTCAGGATATTCAAGAGGATTAACATCATTTCTGTATGCTAAAAAGACTACACGATTTCTTTGTTGAGGAACTCCAAAATTAGCAGAATTTAGTACCTGAACATCAAGTAAAACATAACCCAGTTCTTGTAATTCTTCTCTAAGAATTTCCTTTACTAGTCTTTGTCCCAAATATGATTCATCTCTAACCACGCTTGGAAAATCAAGCATAAGCATGTCTAGAATACCGGTCACATTCTCCATGACGACATATCTAGGGCGCACATCCCGAATAATTCGTAAGTATTCATGGAAAAGCATATTTCTGGGATCGCTAGCATCTCGTTTTCCAAGACGACTAAATCCTTGACATGGTGGTCCTCCGAAAATGACATCTATATCGCCAGGTTCAAAAATATTTCCGTACTTTAAGTTATTTATCACTTCAAAAATACGTTCAGAAGTTAATTCTTTGATATCTGCTAGTTCAAAGTGGGTATCAACTCCTTCTTTGAGACCAAGTTGTTGGTGTCTATTAACGTAAGTTTCTTGCACCATTGGGCTTCTATCGCTAGAAAAAAGTATATCGAATCCAGCCTGTAAGATTCCTTCACTAAAACCTCCAGCACCACAGAATAAATCAATTGCATATGGCATTTTTAAATTTCTCGCTTTCTTTCTAATATTATATCAGAAATAATTATTCAAGTCCAGGATGAACTATTGAGTAATTTCTATACTTATTTATTCGCAAAAAATATGATTATTTAGAGAATTAATTGCAGATATTTATTAACTTGTTTAATAAAACCAGTTAACAAAGTGAACATATCCGAATTTTAAACCCTTAAAAAAGACAAGTTATCCGAATTTTAAACCCTTAAAAAAGACAACTTATCCGAATTCATAAATCCGTTTTAGAGGTAAAATAGTTATATAAATCACCTGAGGTTTAAAAATGGAAATAGCTATCGGAAATCTTAATCGCGTTAAAACGATTAAGCAGTTTACTCATAAAAAATTGGCTGAAGAAACAGGTTATTCAAGGAACTCAATTCAGAAGTTGTTCTCCTATCATAATAATAGTAAAACGCGATTGGATCTTGTTGTGTCTGTTTGCAAAGCATTAGACATTGATTTTCCATCAATATTTGATAGGAAAACAGAAAATCATTATGGACATTTTATGTTTGGTGATGACTCAGTTAATGCTCGGGGAACAGAGTATTATTTAAGAAATTTTGTGAATAGAGTCCAACTTGAAATTAAAAATAGTCCACGTTATTACTTAAAAATAATAACTGGATTAAGTGAATCAACAATAAGTGACTTGTTAAATTTTAAAACAAGAAATCCTCGGGTAGAAACATTATTAAAAATTGCGGAAGGACTAAATATTTCTATATCTGAAATGTTTAAATAGGTATTAATATGCTTTTTGAACCTTATCAAGATGAACTACAATTTATTGAACAAATCCATAAATATAATGAAAGAGAATACACAGTTATTCGGCTAACAGATACAATGCTATCTAAAAGCATAATAGATGCCAACGTATTCGTTCAGGATGTTCTTAAAAAGTATGGATTAATGGACTATCAATCTCTCAAAAAGGGTGAGAAGAAAAAGTTGGATGCAATGCTGTATATTGGTGAAGAAAAATTTGAAACAAAGATGTCATGCTATCGTGCTAATGCTCGAGGGGATGAGAGATTTTGGATTTATGGGCGCCAATTTAAAGAAAATTTCCATTCTGGCGACTTGATGTACATATCTGTAGATCCAAGTGGCAGACGGGTTATTAATATTAATGTCTCTAGGGGGATCTTGTCAGATGAAGATTTAGCCAAAATTTTCGGACAGGATAAAATTAAAGAAGCACTTTCTAGATTAATTCCTAAGGTAAAAGAGATTGCTTCTAAAGGTTATCATCCTAATTCTAAAGGTACAGGGGAAATTGCTCCTAAAGATGCTGGTGACACACTTGAGAATTTACTAGGAATTGAGACTAATAATAGTCAAAAAGCTGATTTTGAAGATTTGATTGAACTGAAATCTAAAACTTCAAAAACACTTGATACTTTATTTACATTACGGCCGAAGTTTGATGGAACCCCTGTCGCCGATTTTGAGCCTAATGATCGTAATCGGGTTTCAGCGTTTGCGAGGTTGTATGGATATGAATCTGACAAGCATCCCGGCATGAATAGTTTATATATCACCATCGGGTCTGAGATGTCACCTCAAAATAATCAAAATTTTTATTTGGATGTAAATGAAAGCGATAGAACTGTAGAAATTCGTAGACATGAAAATGATACCTCTCAAAGGGTGGCTTATTGGTATTTTGAAGATTTAGAAAAAGAGCTACACTTAAAACATCCTGCCACGCTTTGGGTAAAAGCGGAAAGTAGGATGAATGGTGACATTGCTGAGTTTAAATACACAGAAGCAGAGTTGACTCGTTCCCCTCAATTTATGACATTTATATCCTTAATTAAATTGGGAGTTGTAACTTATGATTGGCGCGGCTATACTTCTAAAGAAGGGAAGTATGAAGGGAAAAATCATGGAAATGCATGGCGAGTAAAAAATAAACACCGTAATCAACTTTTCGGTAGCTCAGAAGTCATTGAATTGATATAAAACAATAGACACCTTTTCATTGAGAGGTGTCTATTTGTTAATAAAACTCATCTTTAGTTGATTCAATAATATCTGTGTGGAAATTTTCCAGTTTTAATTCCACTTATCTGATTATGTCTGACGAAAAAAGGTAGAGAAAAAGGTAGAGATTGAACTGAAATATAGTGAAATGTATTGAAATTGGAAAAAAGAAAAAACGCTTAAAATAAGCGCTTTTCTTATGTATTGATTCGTATTGAATGCTTACTTCACTTCTGTAAAAATCAACTCCTACACCTACAAAGCTTATTATGTCAGACTTTATAACCGTCTGCGGAAAAAAAGTAGAGAAAAAGGTAGAGATTCATACAGTATCTAGATTTTCCAAAAATTCTTCATAAACTTAAAACCTGGTTTGGAAAGTATGGGTTTCAGTTGGACTAAAAATAGCGTAATATCAAGGCTTTTCAGAACGATATCTACTTATTCATTTCATAAAATTTGAATCAATATTTTTTAAATAGGGGAATAGTTTAGTTCTGTAAGCGTAATGTGTGATTTGGCAATATTTGTGATGAGCAAAAACGTTGATTTTATGGATTTTTCATTCTTTCAATTGTTGATGAAATAGGGTGATTTTTACCTTGCTTTAGTTTTAATCAGATAAAAATCAGACAAAATCTATTCGTTATAGCTCTTAGCATAGTATGGAATGTACTGCATGAATTTGTTTCCTGCATTTTCATCATATGGTTTAACTTTTCCGCTTTTTAATCACATGGAGATTGAGCGTTTCTATCTCCATGTGATTAAAAAGCAAAAAGACACCATGAGAGGAGCTGTAGAAAGGCTGAAAAAATTGATTAATAATAAGAACTAAGTGTGGAAAGGAGGATACTGCCTCCTT
Source organism: Streptococcus sp. V728 (assembly GCF_052077995.1). Taxonomy (NCBI): domain Bacteria; kingdom Bacillati; phylum Bacillota; class Bacilli; order Lactobacillales; family Streptococcaceae; genus Streptococcus; species Streptococcus sp. V728. The sequence goes on from NZ_JBQJJH010000004.1 coordinate 244,141, forward strand.
TTCTATTTGACATAGATATTTTTTTAGGATATAATTTAGCCCGGAATCAGACCAAAAGAGAGGTAAGGAATTATTTTGAAAACAGATTTTATAAAGCAATTATAAGTACAAGAGAAAGAATTCTCATCTCTTTATCGTGTCATGGCTAAGAATTTTGGGCTATCTGAGAGTAGCGTGTGGGTCTGTTAATTTTTATTAGTAAATAGTGGTGATATCACTCAGCAGGACTTGGTTAAACAGATGATGTTCCCAAAACAAACCATTCACTCTTCGATAAAAAAGTTGAGTGCTGACAAATATGTATGGGTGACACCACTACCAAATTCTCGTAAGAGCAAGAATTTGTCCTTGACTGAAAAAGGCAAAACTTATATAGAGATGACCGTTGCTAAAATGGTGGAAGCAGAAAAAGAAGCAATAAGGGTCATGGGGCAAGAGGATATGCAAAAATATGTTGAACTTCAAGGAAAATATCTAACTCTTGTGAAGAATGAATTTACTAAAGCTGAGCTGTTAACTTTAACTGACGATATGGAGGATAATTGATGGAAACAGATAGTATTGAAATTTTTGGTGCTAAAGAGCACAATCTAAAAGACTTTGATGTGACGATTCCTAAGAATAAGCTAGTGGTTTTTGCAGGTGTTTCAGGTTCGGGGAAGTCTTCCCTTGTCTTTGATACGCTAGCAAGAGAAAGTAGTAGACAGTGGCAGGATAGTTATCCTCTCTTTTTACGGAACAAGCTACCTCACTATGAGCGTCCTCACGTAGACGAAATTAAAAATTTACCCCCATCTATCGTTGTCGATCAGAAAGCTTTAAGGACTAATACTCGTTCAACAGTCGGGACGGCTATGGACATTGCTCCGCTTATTCGTCTGCTGTTTTCACGGGTTGGTCAACCGAGTGCGGGTGGTTCAATGGCTTATTCTTTCAATCATCCTGCAGGGATGTGTCCTATTTGTACTGGGATTGGGAAGGTTTATCAGTTAATTGAGGATAAGATTTTTGATACCACAAAATCATTGAATGAAGGTGCTATTAATTTTAGCCAATTTTCGAGTGGCTGGCAGGCTTATCTTTACAAAAATAATCCTTTACTTGATGCAGATAAAAAGTTAGCTGATTTTTCTGAGGAAGAATGGCAGATTTTGCGAGAAGGAAGCGATGAAATAGTCAAGGTTGAATTTCGTTCTAATAATACGGGGAGTGTGGACCGTGTTGACTATGAAGGTGTCATTCCGCGTTTCTACCGCCTCTATCTGAAAAGGGATATTTCTAAGCTGAAAAAATCATTGCAAGAAGAAGTGCTATCTCTTGTCATTCAGGTACCTTGTGCCAGTTGTGAAGGCTCAGGACTAAACCCCAAGGCCTTAGCTTCTAAGATAAACGGGCATAATATTGTTGACTATATGAACTTATCAGTCAGTGAACTCTTGCCTTTACTTGAAGAAGTTGATAGTCCTTTAGGTCAATCATTAGTTGCACAAATCAAGTCAGCTATTAAGCGGATGGAGACGGTTGGGATTGGTTATTTATCTTTGTCTCGGAAGACAGAAACCTTATCAGGTGGTGAGATGCAACGGGTCAAGTTGGTGCGACACATCGGTTCCAGCCTAAGTAATGTCAACTACGTTTTTGATGAACCGACTGCAGGTCTGCACCCTCATGATGCCGAGAAAATCGGTCAGCTCTTGTTGGATTTAAGAGATAAGCACAACAATATTTTGGTTGTGGAACATAGCCGACAAATGTTAGCTTTAGCGGATGAAGTCATTGAATTGGGACCATTGGCTGGTCGGGAAGGCGGTAGGCTAATTTTTCAAGGAAGTCTTGTAGAGTTGCAAAAAGCTGACACCTACACAACCCGTGCCCTAAATCAACCACTTAGACTGAATCAAGACCCACTAGCTTGGACAGAATATTTTGCCATCAAAGATGCTACTGCAAATAATCTTAAACAGGTTAATACAAAAATCCCTAAGGGAATCTTGACCGCAGTAACGGGTGTCGCGGGTTCAGGGAAGAGCTCTCTGATTGGTGTCGAATTTATCGAAAATTACCCAGATGCTATTATCATCAATCAAAAACCTATTGGTACCTCCATTCGTTCCACACCAGCAACTTACTTAGGAATAATGGATGAAATTCGAAAATTATTTGCCAAAGCCAACAATGTAACCCCTAGTTGGTTTAGCTATAATTCAAAAGGTGCTTGTCCAATTTGCAAGGGAACTGGAAAAATCGTTTATGACATGGCTTTTGCGGATTCAGTTGAGGTCGTTTGTGAGGAGTGCGGGGGTCACCGTTATAATCCTAAAGCGCTCAGCTATCGTTATCAGAATTTCACAATTGAAGAGATTTTGAATCTAACTGTCGAAGAAGCATTAACAGTTTTTTCTTCGAACGATAAGATTTGTCAATCTCTGTCAGTCATGAAGGAAGTTGGCTTAGATTATCTGACTTTAGGTCAGCCTACAAGTACCTTGTCAGGTGGAGAAGTGCAACGGGTTAAGTTAGCTAGTAAGTTACAAGAGTCAGGACAAATCTTTGTTCTCGACGAACCAAGCACAGGTCTGCATAGTAAGGATGTTGAACAACTGCTTAGTTTACTAAGACGCCTCGTCAATCAAGGGAATACGGTTGTGATGATTGAACATCGCTTAGAACTTATTGCTCAAGCTGATTGGATAATTGATTTAGGACCCGAGGGCGGAAAGAATGGGGGGTATATTTTATTCGAAGGCAAACCAAGAGATATTATCAGTTGTGAAGAGTCTCAAACGGGGAAATATTTGAAAGAAATTTTAAATTTCAGTTAAAATACGTCAATTGCTTCTAATCAGACAAAAATCAGACAAAACCACATTATAAAAACAAAAAAAGCCTAGAAACGTTGATTTCATAGGCTTTTGGTATATTGTCTTACTTAACTTCTGTAAAAACTAAATAAGGTAAACTTTTGATATTCTGGTTCGATTTTTCTTTATTTTTAATAAAAGTTTACCTTATTTTGATGAAATTGATTGAAATTAGTTCAAATTTTAGTTTTTAAAAAATTCAGGAAAACATTGATTTTAAGCGGATATTGAAACTTATTCAAATAAAAATGTTTCCAACCAGGTCTTAAGAAAGCTCGTAAAGCATCACAATTCTCAAAACGTTAATCAATACGATTATATCAACGTTTACAGACATTCAAGAATTTTTTCTTGGATGTCTTTTTTGTTGAAAAGTAAGACTTATCACAAAATTTTTCTTGAGTTATTTTTTATCGACAACTTTTCTCAAATATATGAAATTCATTTGATATAAAAAAGGGACCGTATTACAATATCTAGTAAAAACTTCTATTAGTTTGACAGTAATCAAAGGAGTGTTATAATAGAAAAAAAGATAGAAATGAGAGATTGATTGTGGGGAAAAAACTAATAGGTGTAGTTTCAATACTTCTACTAATGCTTTTGCTTATATTTAATGCAAGTAAAAACAACAATAATACCTATGATAATGAATTTCTAACTTCGTTAGCAAAAGGGTTAGATAAACGTTGGGAGGTTGTTGCCAAAAGGGAGTATGATAAAGAATCACTAAAAAACTATAGAATCTATGTGGATTATGAACTAAATGAACTTAAGAAATATAAAAATCGAGAGTTTGAGAATCCCGAGTTAAAGAAACTAGCTGACGCCTATATTGATGTCCTTAAGAATGAAAAGGAAACGGCAATAAATCGAAAATACTTGGATAGAATCTTTAGACGCGAGTGGAACAAACTCCAATATAAACGTTATGAATTACTTTTAGATATTAATTCAATAAGTGAAATCCCTGTTCAAGATAAAAATAGTTTAAATAATATATTGAGGTCCGGTGAAGCTGTGAAAGAATTTAATAGAGTTTACGGAATATTAGTAGATACGTTTGATGCAAAAAACTTTGTAGTTGAAGAGGTTGAAGATGGATCAGAAAAAGAGAAACGCTACGTGGGGAATTTTGAAAATACTACAGGTCATCGCATCAATTACATAGATATAAATATTTCTTTTTATGATGAAAATGATAAAATTTATTCTGGTTTTAAGTTTGAAACAAGATATTTATGGGAAAATGGAACTAAACAAAGCTTTGAATTCTCGATTCCAGATTCAGACAAGAGGTTCAAATATTTTAAGGTTAATTTGGGTGAAAACAGTTTTAGGTATGAGTAGGCTTCTTGTTTTATTAGCATAAAAATAATATATTTTCAATAGGCCTTAAGAAAGCTCGTAAAGCATCACAATTTAGTAAACGTTAATTCGAGAGAATTACTATACTTACAAAGAGCACCTTTCGGGGTGTTCTTTTTATGTTTTCATACTAAATTGTGGCAGTTGACGTAGTTGTTGTGGCTTTAGCCACTTACAAATACGGCTGCAATTCGACGAAGTCAATTGCCTCTAAACGTTAATCAATACGATACTATCAACATTTACAGACGTTCAAGAATTTTCTTTTGGATGTCTTTTTGTTTCAAAAATACAAAATTCACCCAAATAATATATTTAAGTCCAATATTTTGTTACTTGTATGAGTGTAGTATGATATAATTAAATGAGAATAGTATAAAGGAGTTATAAATGAAAATAGGAAAAGGCATAAATTGGCTTTTGATTCTGTTAAGTTGCTTAATTGCTATAGTGCTGATTAGTTCTCTCTTCTTCTTTTTTAATCATAAGAAGCAAGATGCAGAAGTAGTGACTACTCCTACAACGGAACAGCGTTCTACTACTAGTATGACAACAACAAGTACAACAACCACTAGTTCAACGACTTCTCAAGAGAGTATTACTACTACGGAGGAGGAAAGACCTTCGACACAAGAAGAGCAAACGAATGCTAGATCACAAAAAATAGATGAGCAAGCCATTCTAAATGGAGATTTCTCTACTCTAGTTGGGACATGGAGAAATGGGCTTGGACAAGAGTTTACATTCGATAAAAATGGACTAGTAAACAGTGGGAACATTGAGAAAGTGAGCATGGGTAACGATGGGAGTATTAACTTTAGCGTTAGATCTGGAGCTACAGGATTTGGCATGAGTATTTATCCTGCGGGGACTACTATGAAATGGGTTGATTCTGATTTAAGTAAAAATAGACTTATTGCAGGTCAAGCTGCTCCAACTAGCTCAGAACAAGTTTTTTATAAAGTAGACTAAATGATTAACCATCTCCGATTTGATGAGATGGTTTTCTTCTTTATTTGTGAGTCATTATCACTTTATGAAGATGAAGTAAGTAGGTTTAAAATTTGATTTTCCCAGTAGACATTTGTCTACTTTTTTTATATAATAAAACTAAACCGAAATGGTTGAATTTTGAAATAGAGTCAACCTACGATGAAAACATCACACTAGGAGGTAAATCATGTACCAACCAGAAAAACTCAAAGCTCGTAGAAAAGAGTTAAAGCTAACACAGAAAGAGATTGCAGAGCAGCTTGGGATTAGTTTTCAGGCTTATTCGGCTTGGGAGCGTGGTGTCAAAGAGCCTTCTGAAGGAAAGGTTACGCAGCTAGAGAAAATCTTAAAAGTACCAAAAGGCTATTTCACCCAAATCGAAATTGTTCGTCTCTATAATAGCCTCTCGAACCAAGGGAAAGAAAAGGTGGTAGTCTATGCTCGCAACCTGGCTCAAGAAGAACAAGCCAAGAAGGTGACGGCTATTTCAGAAAAACTCTACGAGTATCATGTCTATGAACGCATGTCAGCTGGGATTGGTGCTTCGGTTTATGATGATCGAAACTTTGATACGGTTTACTTTAATGAAGAACTAACCCACGATTTTGCTTCATGGGTGTCTGGGGATTCTATGGAACCTAAATATCAAAATGGTTCCGTGGCTCTGATTCGAGAGACAGGATTTGATTATGACGGAGCTGTCTATGCAGTGGTTTGCAATAACCAGACCTATATCAAACGGGTCTACCGTGAAGAAGATGGTCTGCGTCTGGTCTCTATCAATCCTAAATACAAGGATATTTTCATCTCTTATGAGGAAGATCCGCGGATTGTAGGCATTATCGTGGGTAATTTTGTACCGATGGAGGGATAGCCGATGGGCTATTTTGATTATTCCAGAGAGCCCAAAAGTGATATTGCCTTTGTTGATATGAAGTCCTTTTATGCCAGTGTTGAGTGCGTAGAAAGAGGACTCCATCCCCTCAAAACCTCCCTTTGTGTCATGAGTCGAGCGGATAATTCTGTTGGGCTGATTCTTGCCTCCTCGCCTATGTTTAAAAAGGTTTTTGGAAAGGCGAATGTCGGTCGTGCCTATGATCTGCCCTTTGATATCCAGACGCGTAAATTTTCCTACTACAATGCCAAAAAACAAGGCTTGCGGACAGATCCAGCCTATGTGAAATTTATCGAGGATTGGGCTCGAGTGACCGTCATTGTCCCTCCTCGGATGGATAAGTATATCGCGGTCAATATGGCAATTCAGCGCATTTTCCAGAATTATGCCAGTCCATATGATATCTATCCCTACTCTATTGATGAAGGTTTTATTGACCTGACCAGTTCGCTTAATTATTTTGTCCCAGACCAGCAGATTTCTCGCAAAGATAAGCTGGATATGATTTCGGCTCGTATCCAGAGGGATATTTGGCGGCAGACAGGGATTTACTCAACGGTCGGCATGTCGAATGCCAATCCTCTGCTTGCTAAGCTAGCCTTGGATAATGAAGCAAAGCGAACACCAACCATGCGAGCTAACTGGTCTTACCAGGATGTGGAAGAAAAGGTCTGGGGTATTTCCGAGATGACTGACTTCTGGGGGATTGGGCGTCGGATGGAGAAGCGCTTGAATGGTTTGGGGATTCATTCGATTAAGGAATTAGCCAATAGCAATCCTGATATCCTGAAGAAAGAACTTGGTCAAGCTGGACTGCGCCTGTGGTTTCATGCCAATGGGATAGATGAGAGTAATGTTCATAAACCCTATGAAGCTAAATCTCACGGTTTGGGCAATTCGCAAATTTTACCGAGAGACTACGTCAAGCGACGAGATATCGAAATTATCCTCCGAGAAATGGCTGAACAAGTAGCTATCAGACTTCGAAGGGCCAGAAAGAAGACGACGGTAGTGTCTATCCATCTTGGTTTTTCTAAGCAGGAACAGAAACGCTCCATCCATACCCAGATGAAGGTTGAGCCAACCAATAACACCAGTATTTTGGTCGGGCATGTCCTGCAATTGTTCCATAGCAAATACACTTCTGGGGCCGTCAGGAGTGTTGCTGTCAGTTATTCAGGATTTGTGGACGAATCCTTTGGTTTGATTTCCCTTTTTGATGATGTTGATAAAGTAGAAAAAGAAGAAAGGCTCCAGACTGCTATTGATTCCATTCGAGAGCAATTCGGATTTACTTCTCTCTTAAAGGCGACTGCCTTAGAGGATGCATCGAGAAGTATTGCCAGAAGTAAGCTAATCGGAGGGCATTCTGCTGGAGGGTTAGATGGCTTGAAATGATTGATCGTTCTTATTTGCCCTTCCAATCCGCAAGGGACTATCAGGATCCAGGGATGCAGAAGTGGATGGGCTTCTTTTTATCAGAGCATACGAGCTCGCTCAGTGAAGAAAAAAATCGTGTCGATTTATCAACAGATTTGAATCCTGTTGAGAAGTTGCTCTTGCTCTCTCAACTCTATATAAATCGACTAAAAGGTTCTTTCATATTTAGAGAGAAAGAAGGCAAAAGCAGGATAATCGGTGAAGTAAGAGAATTATCTCCTCAGGAAGTCTCTGTTAAAACGGATGATGGTTATAGACTGCTAAGGGTCCAAGATATTCTCTCAATCCAACTGTGTCAGGAGGAAGTTTATGACTAGAAAAGAGCTTTATGAAAATAAATTGCAGATGGACTATTTCTCAGATGACTACATTCGTTTTGAGGAAGATTTTCAAAAATACTCTATCATGAATGTACCCCTGACTTTTCTGATTGACGACATTCTACGAACCATGGCCATTAACCAAAAGGACTACTTTGTCTTGAACAAGGAAAATGCCAAGGACAGTAGGGAGCATCGGTTTTATTTTAGGGTGAAGATGGAAAAGGATTGCCCACGAACTCGGACTTATGCCTATCTTGGACTTGTGCGAAATCATCAGTAAAGATTTTTGTCTTAGATATATGTTGTTGCAACAATAACAATGCAAATAACTATCATTCCTAGCCATTCAAGAGCTATTTCTTGAATGGTTTTTTGTATACTGTTTAAAAGCAATTGAACTATACCAATTTTTATTCTTGACAAGTAAAAGAAACAAGTATATACTGTTTTTGCTGATTCTGCAAAGCAAGAATTAGACTATACCAATTTTAAGGAGAAAGCACAGCTAGCCTGTGTCGTATATACTATGTGTGGAATTGTTGGTGTTGTTGGAAACACAAATGCAACTGATATTTTGATTCAAGGGCTTGAAAAGCTCGAATACCGTGGTTATGATTCGGCGGGGATTTTTGTCCTAGGTGATGCTGAAAACCATTTGGTGAAGGCTGTTGGTCGTATTGCAGAATTGTCTGCTAAAACGGCTGGTGTTGAGGGGACAACTGGTATCGGACATACTCGTTGGGCGACTCACGGGAAACCAACGGAGGACAATGCTCACCCGCACCGCTCTGAGACAGGACGTTTTGTCTTGGTGCACAACGGGGTGATTGAAAACTACCTTGAAATCAAGGAAGAATACCTTGCGGGTCACCACTTCAAGGGACAAACAGATACAGAAATCGCCGTTCACTTGATTGGAAAATTTGCGGAAGAAGACGGCTTGTCAGTACTTGAGGCTTTCAAAAAAGCCCTTCACATCATCCGTGGTTCTTATGCCTTTGCCTTGATCGACTCTGAAAATCCAGATGTCATCTATGTGGCCAAGAACAAATCACCTCTCTTGATTGGTCTTGGAGATGGCTATAACATGGTCTGTTCAGATGCCATGGCTATGATTCGTGAAACCAACCAATACATGGAAATCCATGACCAAGAGTTGGTAATTGTCAAGGCTGATAGCGTCGAAGTGCAAGACTATGATGGCAATAGTTGTGAGCGTGCTAGCTACACTGCTGAACTTGACTTGTCTGATATCGGTAAGGGAACTTATCCTTATTACATGCTCAAAGAAATTGATGAGCAACCAACGGTGATGCGTAAGTTGATCCAAGCCTACACAGATGAGACTGGTCAAGTAGTGGTAGATCCAGCCATCATCAAGGCTGTTCAAGACGCAGACCGTATCTACATCCTTGCTGCTGGAACTTCTTACCATGCAGGATTTGCTTCTAAAAAGATGCTAGAAGAATTGACGGATACGCCAGTTGAACTTGGTATTTCATCTGAGTGGGGCTACGATATGCCACTTCTCAGCAAGAAACCACTTTTCATCTTTATCAGCCAATCTGGTGAAACAGCTGATAGCCGTCAAGTTTTGGTTAAGGCTAATGAAATGGGAATTCCAAGCTTGACAGTGACAAACGTGCCAGGGTCAACTCTTTCTCGTGAAGCCAACCATACTATGTTGCTTCACGCAGGTCCTGAAATTGCTGTAGCATCAACTAAGGCTTATACAGCCCAAATCGCAGCCCTTGCCTTCCTCGCAAAAGCGGTTGGTGAAGCAAATGGCAATGAAAAAGCCAAAGCCTTTGACTTGGTTCATGAGTTATCTATCGTGGCTCAGTCTATCGAATCAACTCTTTCAGAAAAAGAATTGATTGATGCTAAAGTTCGTGACCTCCTTGAAACAACACGCAACGCCTTTTACATCGGACGTGGTCAAGACTACTATGTGGCTATGGAAGCTAGTCTCAAACTCAAAGAGATTTCTTACATCCAATGTGAAGGTTTTGCGGCTGGAGAACTCAAGCATGGAACCATTGCCTTGATTGAAGAAGGAACACCTGTTTTGGCCCTCTTGTCAGATCCAGTTCTTGCCAACCACACTCGCGGAAATATCCAAGAAGTGGCAGCGCGTGGTGCTAAGGTCCTTACTATCGCTGAGGAAAATGTTGCAAAAGATACAGACGATATCGTTCTTACGACCGTACACCCTTACCTCTCACCAATCTCAATGGTCGTACCAACACAATTAGTCGCTTACTTTGCAACCCTACACCGTGGACTCGATGTGGACAAACCACGTAACCTTGCTAAATCAGTAACAGTAGAATAATAAAAAAAGTCTAGTTAAACTAGACTTTTTTTATTATAAATCTTGCATAGAAATCTTATTGAGTTCATTTACTACTTGCAGGATAGATAGTCGACTGATATTGATGACGAGCATTTCTTCGAGACCTTTGATATCAAAATTAGTGATGATAGCATCATACTCACAATCTAAAATTTCTTCAATATTTAGAGTTTCCTTATCCCAAGTTTCATACTGGATGTTGTTAGAAGTATGGAATTCGTAGAGGGATATCAAGAACTGTGGATGGGCAAAATCATACTCGCTGAGGACTAAGACTCTGACTTTCTTTTTATGTTCAAATAATTGATCTGTAAGTCCCTCAGCGTGAGTGAATAGGGTGTAGATTAGGTGAGAAAGGGCCGGAGTTTTCTCCTTTTGTCCCATAATACTCTTGTATCGCATCATTTCAAAGACGGTTGCTTCATAAAATTTAGGGAAGAATTTTTTAATCTTTCCAAGCGTGTAATCTTTATTTTGTGAAATGATTGATTCGGAGTTGATTTCTCTTCGCTCAAGCAAGGCAGTATTGTGTAAGTTCCAAATCAAGGTATCAGTATTTGAAAATTGAACACCAAATCTTCGAGTCAAGTTGTCTAGAATGTCTCGTGCAGCATGGTAGGAACGATCCACTTGTTCGTAAGACTGACGGGCAGCTAGGAAATCTTCAACTGTAAAGAAGAGAGCAGGTTCTGCAAAAGGGCTAAAAATCTGATTGAGGTTCTCTGGTGTAATTTCAACATTGAGGCCTTGGGCCAATTCTTGCAGTTGCTGTTGGAAATCATCAAGCTGGTCGTAGATTGGGCTCAACCAAGAAGTACTTTGTTTTGGCAAACGAACAAAATAGCCTCTCTTCATTCGGTGCAAATCGACTGTAGCCTGCGTTCGGATTTGGTAGAGATTTTGATATTTTGCAGGGAATTTTGCTAAATTGATAAAGAAAGAAACAAAGTTATCAATATCTACTTCTTTGATTTCTGTGAAAGGCCACTCTAAAAAGCTATAGGCTTCATGGAAATATTGGGAGAAGAAAAAACGAATATCTTTTTCGTCTCCAATGATAGAAATAGGAGTTACCTTCAGCTTAAAGCGATAGGTCCCGTCAAGTATCTTGTTAATATCTGCAACCTTCTTTCGTAAGGACGGAAGTGAGATATCTAGAGTTTCAGAAAGATGTTCATAGGTAAAGGGACTGTCTAGGAGGAAAAAGGCCTTTAAAATTTGAAAATAATCAGATGTTTGTAAAAAATATTGGTAGATTCGCTCGATGCCATTATTCTGGACATTGACCATCATAATCCCTGCAGTTGAGTGTCTGATATCAAAGTCAGGAAAGATTTCACGTAATTCCTTGATATCACTCTTAATAATCCGAGCATTGTAGCCAATGATTTTAGATAAATCATCAAGATAAATCCAGTCGGGATTTTCAAACAAATATTCTAAAATCTTTAATTGTCTTTGCTCTTTTTGACTGAGTAATTCTCTCATTATAAATAAACTCCCTAAGTAATGTTAGAATAATTAGAAAAAAAGATAATCGTAGATTGCCAGAGTTCTTATATAAAATAAAGTCACCCCTTAAGAGAGATTTGAAATCTATCGAAGAGGGGTGATACTTGGTAAGAAGTTTCTACTAGTCTTCAATCTACTTACGATATAAACGATCGTATTGGTAGTAAGGATCAAATGTTACGTTGATTCCAAGTTTACGAAGGACGTTCTTGTCTTCATCCGTTAAGATAATTGTAGAATGAGCTTCGCTTCCTTTGAGATTTCCGAGTTCTTTCATGGCACGATCTGCATCAGGATTTTGCATAGCTGTGATGGCGAGTGCAATGAGAATTTCGTTAGAATGAAGACGTGGATTGCGACTACCCAAGTGATTGATTTTCAATCCTTGGATTGGTTTCACCACTTCTGGTTCAATTAATTTTGTTTCTGCATCGATATTTGCTGACTTCTTGATAGCATTGATCAAGGCAGCAGCTGTTGGGCCGAAGAGTTCGGAGTTCTTACCTGTAACGATTTCACCAGATGGTAATTCAAGAGCCAGAGCTGGTCCGTCTGTTTCTTCAGCTCTTTGACGAGCGGCTACAGCTACCTTACGGTCAGCTGGTGTGATACCGAGATCGTTCATAAGAAGTTCGATTTTCTTGACAGCAGACTCAGCAACTTTTTCAGCCTTAAAGTCGAGAACTGTTTGATAGTAGCGACGGATAATTTCTTGTTTAGATGCTTCAATTGCAGCGTCATTATCAGTAATTGCAAAACCAACCATATTTACACCCATGTCAGTTGGAGATGCATAAGGAGACTCACCCAAGATACGTTCTAGCATACGCTTAAGGACAGGGAAAATCTCGATATCGCGGTTGTAGTTGACTGTTGTTTCTCCGTAAGTTTGGAGATGGAATGGGTCAATCATATTAACGTCATCTAGGTCTGCTGTTGCCGCTTCATAAGCTAAGTTGACTGGATGATGGAGAGGAAGGTTCCAAACTGGGAAGGTTTCAAATTTAGCATAACCAGACTTAATGCCATTTAGTTGGTCGTGGTACATGTTAGACATACAAGTGGCCAATTTTCCAGAACCAGGTCCAGGAGCAGTTACGACAATCAAGTTGCGACTAGTTTTGATGTAGTCGTTTTTCCCCATACCTTCTGGAGAGATGATGTGATCCATATCTGTCGGATACCCTTTGATTGGGTAGTGAAGATAAGAGTCGATACCGTTTTTAGCTAATTGATTACGGAAAGCATCTGCGGCAGGTTGGCCAGCATATTGAGTGATAACAACTGAACCTACAAAGATACCGAGCTCGTTGAATTTATCAATCAAACGAAGCACTTCTTGGTCATAAGAAATGCCCAAGTCTCCACGAGCTTTTGAGTGTTCGATATTGCTAGCGTTAATAGCGATAACAACTTCAACCTGCTCTTTCAATTCTTGCAAGAGTTTAATTTTGTTGTCTGGTTCATAACCAGGAAGTACACGGGCAGCATGGAAGTCTTCCAACATCTTGCCTCCAAACTCCAAGTAGAGCTTGCCATCAAATTGATTGATACGCTCCAAAATATGGTCGCGTTGTAAATTTAGATATTTTTCAGAACTGAAAGCTTGTTTTTTCATTTTTTTACCTCTGACCTCTATTATATAAAAAAAATAGAAGATAAGAAACTAGAGAGTCACAAAAGTAAGAAAAAAAGACAAAGCAAACGCTTGCATAAAAATGATAAAAAGTCTATGATGGAATAAAGTGAATATTAAAAGAGGAAAAAAGATGCAAGAAAAATGGTGGCATAACGCAGTCGTCTATCAAGTTTATCCAAAAAGTTTTAAGGATAGCAATGGAGATGGGATTGGTGATTTGCCTGGGATTACTAGTAAGCTTGACTATCTAGCTAAACTAGGGATTACAGCAATCTGGCTTTCTCCTGTTTATGACAGTCCTATGGACGATAATGGTTATGATATTGCCAATTATCAAGATATTGCGGCTATCTTTGGAACCATGGAAGATATGGATGAGCTGATTGCTGAGGCTAAAAAACGAGATATCCGAATCATTATGGATTTGGTGGTCAATCATACATCAGATGAGCACGCTTGGTTTATCGAAGCTTGTGAAAATCCTGATAGTCCTGAGCGAGACTACTATATCTGGCGGGATGAACCTAACGAACTTGAGTCTATTTTTAGTGGTTCTGCCTGGCAATATGACGAAAAGTCTGGTCAATACTATCTCCACTTTTTCAGTAAGAAGCAGCCAGACCTCAACTGGGAAAATGAAGAACTCCGACAAAAAATCTATGAGATGATGAACTTCTGGATTGATAGGGGAATCGGTGGTTTCCGTATGGACGTAATCGATATGATCGGAAAGATTCCGGATGAGAAAGTTGTAAATAATGGTCCCATGTTGCACCCTTATCTCAAGGAAATGAATCAAGCTACTTTCGGCGATAAAGATCTCTTGACAGTAGGGGAAACTTGGGGAGCAACACCAGAGATCGCTAAACTCTATTCAGATCCTAAAGGACAAGAACTGTCTATGGTCTTCCAGTTTGAACATATCTGTCTTCAGTATCAGGAAGGGCAACCTAAGTGGCAGTACCAAAAAGAGCTAAATGTTGGGAAATTAAAAGAGATTTTCAACAAATGGCAGACAGAGTTGGGAGTTGAAGATGGCTGGAATTCACTTTTCTGGAACAATCATGACCTCCCTCGTATTGTCTCTATCTGGGGAAATGACCAAGACTACCGTGAAAAATCTGCCAAAGCGTATGCCATCTTGCTTCATCTCATGAGAGGGACGCCTTATATCTACCAAGGGGAAGAAATCGGGATGACCAATTTCCCGTTTGAAAGCTTGGATCAAGTAGAGGATATTGAATCCCTCAACTATGCGCGTGAAGCTCTTGAAAAAGGTGTTCCAATGGAAGCAATCATGGATAGCATTCGCGTGATTGGGCGTGACAACGCCCGTACCCCCATGCAGTGGGATGAGACAAAAAATGCTGGTTTCTCAGATGGTCAACCTTGGCTTGCTGTCAATCCAAACTATGCGAAGATAAATGTAGAAGAAGCTTTAGCAAATCCAGAATCAATCTTTTACACTTATCAAAAACTGGTAGAAATTCGTAAGGAAAATAGCTGGTTGATTCGTGCTGACTTTGAACTTCTTGATACGGCTGAAAAAGTCTTTGCTTATATCCGTAAGGATGGAGACCGTCGTTTCCTAGTTGTGGCCAATTTGTCCAACCAAAAGCAAGAGTTTGCAGTAGAAGAGTCAGTTAAGTCTAACTTGATTGAAAATACCTCAGTAGAAAAAGTTTTAGCTACACAGACCTTGGCTCCATGGGATGCCTTCTGTGTCGAACTAGCTGATTAAAACCAGAAACTCAAGTATCTAAGATGCTTGAGTTTTTTCTAAAATAAGTGTAGGAATTTCTTTAAAAAATATTATTTTGAATTTTCTAAAAAATTGCATGAAAACCCTTGCTTTTATAAAAAAATAGGGTATAATGGTGAAAAATAGTATTTTAAAGGAGAATACCGATGAAATCGAAAAAGTTGCTCGCAGTAGCAGGGATAACGATGAGTGCAGCTCTTCTTTTGGCAGCTTGTGGCAAGACTGAGAAAAAAGCAGACGCTCCAACAACATTTTCATACGTATATGCCATCGATCCATCAACATTGGATTATAGCGTTACAAGTAAAAGTTCAACATCAGACGTCATCGCTAACTTGGTCGACGGACTCTTGGAAAATGACAAATACGGAAACTTGATTCCATCTCTTGCTGAAGACTGGTCGGTTTCACAAGACGGTTTGACCTACACTTACAAGCTACGTAAAGGTGTCAAATGGTATACTTCTGAAGGGGAAGAGTACGCTGAGGTCAAGGCTCAAGACTTTGTGACTGGTTTGAAGCATGCTGCTGATGGTAAGTCAGATGGTCTAACTCTTATCCAAGATTCTATCAAAGGTTTGGCAGAATACGTCAGTGGTGAAAGCAATGACTTCTCAACAGTTGGAGTTAAAGCAATTGACGACTACACTGTTCAATACACCTTAAACCAGCCAGAAAGCTTCTGGAATTCTAAGGTAACAACAGCGACTATGCTCCCAGTTAATGAAGAATTCCTAAATTCTCAAGGGAAGGATTACGGAGCAGCAGCTCCTTCAGGTATTCTCTACAACGGTCCATATATTTTGAAGAACTTCACTTCAAAATCAGTGATTGAGTACGAAAAGAATCCAAACTACTGGGACAAGGACAATGTTAAGATTGACCACGTCAAATTGACTTTCTACGACGGTTCTGACCAAGAATCATTGATCCGTAGCTTTGCATCAGGTTCCTATACAACAGCTCGCCTCTTCCCAACTAGTTCAAGTTTTGACTCAACTAAGAAAGAATACGGCGATAAGATTGTTTATAGTCCTCAAGAAGCGACAAGCTATTACTTTACTTTCAACGTAAATCGTCAGTCTTATAATAAAACAGCCAAGACAGATGAAGCACAAAAAACTTCAACTAAAGAAGCCCTTCTCAATAAAAACTTCCGTCAAGCTATCAACTTTGCTCTAGACCGTCATGCCTACTCTGCACAGATGAATGGTGAAGAAGGTGCAGACAAGATTATCCGTACTAGCCTTGTGCCTTATGACTATGTACAGGTTGGTGAAAAGACCTTCGGTGAATTGGCGCAAGAACAATTGGTAACATACGGAGATCAATGGAAAGATGTTGCTTTGACAGATGGTAAGGATACTCTTTACAATCCAACAAAAGCAAAGGCTGCCTTTGAAAAAGCAAAAACAGAATTGCAAGCCAAAGGTGTAACCTTCCCAATTCATTTGGATATTCCAGTTGAACAGACAGATGTTATTGCTGTGCAACAAACCAACTCTCTCAAACAGTCTGTCGAAGCAGCGCTTGGAAGTGAAAATGTTGTTATCGATGTACTTCAAATGACTGACAATGAGAAAATTAGTATCACATCTCAAGCCAAAGTGCCTTCTCAAAAAGACTATGACTTGAATGGAACTGGATGGGGGCCGGACTATCAAGACCCAGCAACCTACCTCAATATCTTAGATGCTAAGAAGGGTTCTGCTCTTAAACACTTGGGTATTACAAAAGGTAAAGATCCAGAAGTCATGGCTCAAGTTGGACTTGATGAGTATAAGAAACTTTTGGATGATGCAGCATCAGAAACAAGTGATCTTAACAAACGCTATGAAAAATATGCCAAAGCACAAGCTTGGGTATCAGATAGCTCACTTCTTATCCCTGTAGCTTCTTCAGGTGGTTCTCCGACAGTTAGCCGTACAGTGCCATTCACAAAAGCATACTCTCAAGTTGGTATCAAGGGAGATCCATTTGTATTCAAAGGCTTAGAATTGCAAAATGATATTGTAACTGCTAAAGAATACGAAGAAGCTCTCAAGAAATGGCAAAAAGAAAAAATCGAAACAAATGCCAAATACCAAAAAGAGCTAGCCAATCACGTTAAATAATTTTTGACTATCCATAAAGAAATCTTGTTTTTAGCAGGATTTCTTTCTTTTTTTCGATTGCAAATAAGAGGTCGAATAGTATATAACTTTACTTTTAGGCTAAAATTTGATAATATAATTATATGTCATAAAACCTAACATACAAGGAGAAATGAAACATGAAGCTTAAAAAACATTTGATTGGAGTGGGGTTGACGCTTGCTGCTACGGTTCTATTGACAGCCTGTGGCCAGTCAGCATCAGACGGCAAGACATACTCGTCTACCTTTGGTGCAGATCCGACAACCTTTAACTATCTCTTGGATTACGCTGGTGATAACACTGCTATTGTAACCAACTTGGTAGATGGTTTGCTTGAAAATGATAACTACGGGAACCTCATTCCATCCCTTGCAAAAGAGTGGAGTGTTTCTAAAGACGGTTTAACTTATACCTACAAACTCCGTGAAGATGCTAAGTGGTATACTTCAGATGGAGAAGAGTATGCTCCTGTTAAAGCTCAAGACTTTGTAACTGGTATCAAGTACGCTGCTGATAACAAGGGTCAAGCTCTGGATTTGATTCAAAACTCTATCAAGGGTTTGGATGATTATGTAACAGGTGCTAATACGGACTTTTCAAATGTTGGTGTAAAAGCTATAGACGATTACACAGTTGAGTATACTTTGACTCGTCCAGAGCCATTCTGGAACTCTAAGACAACTAACAGTATCTTGTTCCCTGTAAACGAAGAATTCCTTGCTTCTAAAGGAAAAGACTTCGGAACTCTGAAACCAGATAGTATTCTTTATAGTGGACCATATTTGTTAAAAGATTTTACATCTAAGTCTTCTATCGAGTATGTGAAAAACCCACATTACTATGACCAAGAAAAGGTAACGATTGAAAAGGTAAAATTGGCCTACTTTGATGGCTCAGACCAAGACTTGACGATCCGAAACTTTGAAAGTGGCGCATACTCATCTGCAGGTGTTTATCCAAATAGTTCAAACTTTGCTAAGACAAAGGAAAAATACAAGGACAATATCGTTTATAGTTTGCAAGATGCGACATCTTGGTACTATAACTTTAACGTCAACCGCGGTGCTTATAACCACACTGCAAAAACAAGCGATGAACAAAAACAAGCAACTCAAGCTGCAGTTTTGAATAAAAACTTCCGTCAGGCAATCAACTTCGCCATTGATCGTACAGCTTATTCAGCCCAATCAAACGGTGAAGAAGCAGCTAAGAACACTCTTCGTAACACACTTGTGCCACCGACTTTTGTACAAGTTGGAGACAAGACTTTTGGTGAAACAGTTGCTTCTAAATTGGTGAACTATGGTACACAATGGTCAAATATGAATCTTGAAGATGCTCAAGATGGTTATTTCAACGAAGAAAAAGCACAAGCTAAGTTTGCAGAAGCTAAAAAAGAATTAGAAGCTCAAGGTGTGAGCTTCCCAATTCATTTGGATTTGCCTGTAGACCAAGTTAACAAGACTTTGCTTTCAGGAACAAACTCCATCAAGCAATCGATTGAATCAACGCTTGGTTCTGAAAATGTAGTGGTTGATGTTATCCAATTATCGACAGATGATTATACAAATGCAACAGCTCAAGCGCCAACTCCAGCAGATCATGACTATGATTTGAATTTGGATGGATGGTCAGCTGACTATCAAGACCCTTCAACTTACCTCAATCCTTTCAACTCTGAGGACGGTTTCTATCTCAAAATTTTGGGACTTGATCCAAGCAAGGATGCAAACAAGATTACTAGTCTAGGTTTGGACCAATATACTCAAAAATTAAAAACAGCAGATGCAGAAAATACAGACGTAGCGAAACGCTATGAAAACTATGCAGATGCACAAGCTTGGTTAATTGATAGTTCCCTTCTAATCCCAGTTGTATCAAATGGTGGTGGTGCTTCGGTGACACGTGTGACACCATTTACACGTGCTTACTCACTAGTTGGTATCAAAGGAACTGGAAGTAACTACAAGTACATGAGATTGCAGACAGATGTCGTTACAAGCTCTCAATTTGCTGAAGCCAAGGCTAAATGGGAACAGGAACGTAAAAATTCTGTCGAAAAGAGTCAAAAAGAATTTGAAAGCCACGTTAAATAACAAAAAATAGAGCTTACAAAAGCTCTATTTTTATTTTGATTGTTTTTAAAAAACGCAAAAACTAACAAAAACAATAATAAAAATGCATAAAATAAATACATATTCAAAAGTAAGCGTTTCCTTGGTATAAGTAGTTAGCCTTGAGGTATAGTTTGTGATATAATTGAATTAAAATATATTGTAGAGGTGTTCCGTGAGTACCAGACGATTAAAAAAAAGTAAATCTAGTCAAATTCAGCAGAGCTTGAACGCAGGTTTGTTAGTTATCTATGTAGTTCTTGCTTGTTTTTTATTGTTTCTAATTTTTAGATATCAGATTTTAGCCATTCACTTTGTAAATATCATTCTCTCGGGAGTCCTCGTACTTGTAGGATTGTTGGCTTTGGTTTTGATTTTAAAGAAAAAAGCTAAAATACTTACATTGATTATGCTTATCTTAGCAGTGTTACTAAACTCTGTTGCGTTAGTAGCAGTACAACAGTTTGTTAGTCTTGCAAATCAATTTAATGCCACTTCTAATTATTCGAGTTATTCGATGAGTGTGGCGGTGCTAGCAGATAGTGAGATTAATAATGTTTCAGAACTTTCAAGTGTAACTGCTCCAACGGGGACTGATGCTGAGAATATTCAAAGATTGATGGATGACATTAAGCTAACTCAAAGTAAAGAGTTGACAGTAGAAGAGAGCTCTTCATACCTGGCAGCTTATAAGAGTTTGTTAGATGGTAAAACCAAAGCGATTGTCTTAAATAGCGTTTTTGAAAATCTGATTGAGCAGGAATATCCTGACCACGCTAAAAAGATTAAGAAAATCTATACCAAGGATTTGACCAAGAAAGTGGAAGCGCCTAAGGTAGCTACAGGAAACTCCTTCAATGTCTACATTAGTGGGATTGATACCTATGGTCCTATCAGTTCTGTTTCGCGTTCAGACGTTAATATCATCATGACAGTCAATCAAGATACTAAAAAGATTCTTTTGACGACAACTCCTCGAGATGCTTATGTTCCGATAGCAGATGGAGGGAATAACCAAAATGATAAGTTGACGCATGCAGGTATTTATGGTGTTGATGCTTCTATTCATACTTTGGAAAACCTTTATGATATTGACTTGAATTATTATGCTCGTCTTAATTTTACTTCGTTCTTGAAATTGATTGACCTTCTAGGAGGCGTCGATGTCTATAATGATCAAGAGTTTACTTCACTACACGGTAAATATCACTTCCCTGTAGGGAACGTCCATCTGGACTCTGAACAGGCTTTAGGATTTGTTCGTGAACGCTATTCATTGGCAAATGGTGATGGAGATCGTGGCCGCAACCAACAAAAAGTCATTACAGCTATTATTCAAAAATTAACTTCAACTGAAGCTTTGAAAAACTTTGATAGTATTATTCAAAGTTTACAAGATTCGGTTCAAACCAATATGCCGCCAGAAACAATGGTTAGTCTGGTCAATGCTCAATTGGCAAGCGGAGGAAAATATACCGTTACAAATCAAGATTTAAAAGGAACCGGACGTATGGATCTTCCGTCATATGCTATGCCAGATAGCAACCTTTACATGTTAGAAATTGATCCAACGAGTTTGGAGACAATCAAGACTGCAATAAAAGATACCATGGAAGGAAAATAAGATGATTGACATCCATTCACATATAGTTTTTGATGTCGATGATGGACCAAAAAGTATAGAAGATAGTCGAGCGTTGCTAAAAGAAGCTTATGCACAAGGTGCTCGGACTATCGTTTCAACTTCTCATCGACGAAAGGGAATGTTTGAGACACCAGAAGATAAAATTGCTACTAATTTTAAGATCGTTCAGGAACTAGCCAAGGAGATAGCTCCTGACTTAACAGTTTTATATGGTGCTGAGATATATTTTACTAGCGACATTCTAGATAAATTAGAAAATCATATTATCCCGAAACTAAATGACACACGCTATGCTTTAATTGAATTTAGTATGAATACACCTTATCGAGAGATTCATAGTGCCTTGTCAAAAGTTCTCATGTTAGGTGTAACGCCTGTGATTGCTCATATTGAACGTTATCACGCTTTGGAAAATGATGAAAAAAGAGTGAGAGAGCTCATCAATATGGGATGCTATACGCAAATAAACAGTTCAAGTGTTCTAAAACCGAAACTATTTGGGGATACTTATAAGTTTATGAAGAAACGTGCTCGCTATTTTTTAGATAGAGATTTAGTTCATGTTGTTGCGAGTGATATGCATAATTTGGATGATAGACGACCTCATATGAGAGAAGCTTATGATTTGATAAGTAGAAAATATGGCAAAGAACAAGCTCAAGAGCTTTTTGAAACAAATCCTTCAAAAATTATAAAAGATGAAATTATATAGGAGAAACGATGAAAGACAAAGATAAAATCGAAATTGATGTAGTGCAAATGCTAAAAGTTTTATGGAAACGCAAATTGATAATAGCGTTGGCAGCAATTGTCACAGGTGCGCTTGCTTTTGGATATAGTTCATTTGTAGTTAAACCTCAATTTACAAGTACCACACGTATCTATGTGGTCAATCGTAACCAAGGAGATAAACCTGGTCTGACTAATCAAGATTTGCAAGCTGGTTCATACTTGGTAAAAGACTACCGAGAAATTATTCTATCTCAAGATGTATTAGAAAAAGTAGTAGCTGACCAAGGGTTGAGTTTTGATGCAAAATCCCTCGCTAAAAAAGTTCAAGTAACGGTCCCAGCAGATACTCGTATAGTGTCAATTTCAGTAAGAGATGGGAATCCTGAAGAAGCTAGTCGAATAGCAAATGCTCTTAGAGAAGTGGCCGCTCAAAAAATCATCTCTGTAACGAAAGTATCTGATGTAACTACATTGGAGGAAGCTCGTCCTGCCATATCACCATCCTCTCCAAATATTCGTCGCAATACAATCTTTGGTGTTGGTATAGGAGCAAGTATTGTCATTCTATTAGCTCTATTGGTTGAACTATTGGATGACCGTGTGAAACGTCCAGAAGATATTGAAGAAGTAATGCATATTTCGCTTTTGGGAGTTATTCCAAATTTAGAGAAATTAAAGTAAGGGAGAAAATATGGCAAAGTTAGAATTATCAGAAAAACGCCAAGCATTCGTAAAAAAAGCAGAAGAATATTATAATGCTTTGCGTACTAATATACAATTGAGTGGAGATAAGTTAAAGGTTATTGCTATTTCTTCGGTTAGACCTGGAGAAGGAAAATCAACGACTTCAACTAATATTGCATGGTCTTTTGCGCGTGCTGGTTATAAAACCCTCCTTGTTGATGCCGATATTCGAAATTCTGTTATGTCTGGTGTCTTCATGTCGCGAGAAAAAATCACTGGTTTAACAGATTACTTGTCTGGGACAAAGGACTTATCACAAGGGTTGTGTGAGACAAATGTGGAAAATCTATTTGTTATCCAATCTGGGGCTATTTCTCCGAATCCAACAGCACTTCTTCAAAGTGAGAAATTTGAAGTCATGATAGAAACACTACGCAAGTATTTTGATTATATTATTGTAGATACAGCTCCTATCGGAGTTGTAATTGATGCAGCGATTATTGCGCAAAAATGTGATGCTTCTATTTTAGTGACAGAGGCTTCTGCAACTAAACGTAGAGAAGTTCAAAAAGCTAAGACCCAATTAGAACAAACTGGGACACCATTCCTTGGTGTTATTCTAAATAAGTTCGATATTCATCTTGAAAAGTATGGCACATATGGTGGTTATGGGAGCTATGGTGCTTACGGTCAAAAATAAGTTTAGGGAGTAAATATATGGAAGGAAGGGGTTTCTATAAGGTAACTCTAGCGTTTTTGCAGAGTATACTGGTTAGTGTATTAGCTTATATACTAATTTCTGTAACAGAAACAAAGATTGTTGCAAAAACTGTTTTTGTCCTTTATTTTCTTCACTTTGCTGCCTTCTACATCAGTAGTTATGGGAAGGATTTTTTCAAACGAAGTCAATCGGTCGAATTGATAGAGACAATAAAATACATTATCTTTTTTGCTTTGTTAATTAGTTTCTCTAGTTTCTTTTTAAAAGACCAATTTGTGATTTCGAGAAGAGGAATGATTTACTTCCTTTCATTATATGGGATTTTCAATTACATTCTCAGCTTTGTTATAAAAAAATATTGGGTACAATTTAACCATAATTTAAAAGGAAGTCGTAAAATTCTTTTGA
Source organism: Streptococcus sp. V728 (assembly GCF_052077995.1). Classification (NCBI taxonomy): domain Bacteria; kingdom Bacillati; phylum Bacillota; class Bacilli; order Lactobacillales; family Streptococcaceae; genus Streptococcus; species Streptococcus sp. V728. Next base: position 267,729 of record NZ_JBQJJH010000004.1, read on the forward strand.
TAACTGCGGCAACACGTACTGAGAAAGTAATTGATCGTCTCTTGACTTCTAATGATGTTTTTGGAAAGCTTGTAGCAGTAAGTGTCTTAGATGATCCAAATTTTAAACATAATAAAGTTACGATTGTTCCACATGAACATCTCATTCATTATGCAACTCACGAAGTAGTGGATGAGGTTTTCGTGAATTTGCCAAGTGAGGATTATGACATTGGTAGCATTATTTCTCAATTTGAAACGATGGGTATTGATGTTACAGTTAATCTAAATGCTTTTGATAAAAATTTAGGTAGAAACAAACAAATCCATGAGATGGCCGGTTTAAATGTAGTAACTTTTTCTACAAATCTATACAAACCAAGCCACATAATTGCTAAACGTATTATTGATATTTTAGGCGCTATTGTGGGGTTGCTTATCTGTGGTCTTGTAAGTATATTCCTTGTGCCAATGATTCGAAAAGATGGTGGACCAGCAATCTTCTCTCAAACCCGAGTTGGTAAAAATGGTCGCTATTTCACATTTTATAAATTCCGTTCCATGAGGGTAGACGCAGAAGAAATCAAGCAGCAATTGATGGACCAAAATACTATGCAGGGTGGGATGTTTAAGATGGACAATGACCCTCGCGTTACCAAAATAGGACACTTTATTCGAAAGACAAGTTTGGATGAATTGCCCCAGTTTTGGAATGTGTTGATTGGTGATATGAGCCTAGTAGGAACTCGCCCTCCAACAGTGGATGAGTATGAAAAGTATACACCTGAACAAAAACGTCGTTTGAGTTTCAAACCAGGAATTACTGGCTTGTGGCAAATTAGTGGTCGCAGTGGAATTACCAATTTTGATGATGTTGTCAAACTAGATGTGGCCTATATCGATGATTGGACAATTTGGAAAGACTTCGAAATTTTATTAAAAACAATAAAAGTAGTTTTGATGAGAGATGGAGCAAAGTGATTCTATGAATAAAGTGAGAGAGATTCAATTAGGAGAGTTAACTCTTTTAGAAAGTTATATCGATCTTTGTAAAAAACATGATCTGCGTTATTACGCCTTGGGTGGGACGTTACTCGGTGCTATTCGTCATAAGGGTTTTATCCCGTGGGACGACGATATGGATTTAGGAATGCCCAGAAAAGATTATGAAAAATTCTTATCAATCTGTGAGAAAGAACTTCCTGAAAGTGTTATTTTAAGACTTCACGATGATAATCTAGGTAATACTTCGATTATGGATACTTCAGTCCAAATTCAATTTGGTAATGAATGGTGTAGTCCTTTTATTGATATCTTTCCCTTAGATGGTTATCCAGAAGATGGTTTTCACTACTGGTTGCATACAAATAAAATCAAACTTTATCGTGCCTTGTCTAAAATTTCTGTCATCGATCGATTGCATGAGAGAGATAGGGGTTCGTTCGAAAATGCAATTGTGAAAATTTCAAAAATCTTTAAATTAAATAAGCTCTTAAACACTTCAAAAATTAACAAAAAATTACAAAGTATCATTAAACAATATGATTACGAAACTAGTACCATAGTCGGAAATGTCTTGGGTTCCTACCGAGAGCGAGAACTCGCAAGAAAAGAAGTGTTCGGGGAACCACAATTACTAGAATTTGAAAATTTACAAATAAGTTGTCATGCAAATCCTGATGAATATTTGACAAAAATATATGGTGATTACATGCAACTACCAAAAGAAGCTGAACGGAAGGGTCATTTTGAGTCTACGTGGGGAGATTAAATTGAATAGTTTTGATTTAATGGGGGTCAGAATTGACCCCTTAACAATGGACGAAACTGTCCAAGCTGTTGAAAAATTTGTTCTTGAGCAACGCCCACTCCATCTAATGGGGGTGAACGCAGACAAAATTAATCAATGTCAGACAGATGAATCGATTAAAAAGATAGTGAACGATTCTGAGATCATTAATGCAGATGGATCTTCAGTTGTTCTAGCTTCCCGCTTTTTGGGTTATCAAGTTCCTGAGAGAGTTGCTGGGATTGATTTGATGCAAAAGTTGCTCCATTTAGCCAATGAAAAGTCATATTCGGTTTATTTTTTTGGTGCCAAGGAAGAAGTTTTAATAGATATGTTGGAAATCTTTAAGAAAGATTATCCAAATTTACGAGTCCTTGGACATCGTAATGGTTATTTTTCTGAAGAAGATGAATATGGCATTCAAGAAGATATTCGAGCAAAAAATCCGGATTTTGTTTTTGTCGGGATTACCTCTCCTAAGAAAGAATACATTATCCAAAAGTTCATGGATCATGGTGTAAATTCGGTATTTATGGGAGTTGGAGGTAGTTTTGATGTCCTGTCTGGTCATATCCAACGAGCTCCTCTCTGGATGCAAAATGCACATCTTGAGTGGTTGTTCCGCGTGGCGAATGAGCCGAAACGCCTCTTCAAACGGTATTTCGTAGGGAATGTCACTTTTATTAAGCGAGTTTTAGATGAAAAACGGAAGTCGAAAAAATAATATTTTACATATTTCACGTACCATGGATATCGGTGGTGCGGAACGGATTGTCTACCAGTTGGCGACAGATCTTAAGGATGAATTTGATCAGGTTCATATCGCATCTACTGGTGGACTTTGGGAGAGTGAGCTTGCTACTCAAGGGATTCAACATCATAAAATTTTAGATATCGATAGTAAAAATCCACTGACAGTATTAAAGCTTCTATATTCTATTCACCAGATTATCAAAAATAATGAGATTACTATAGTCCACACTCATCACCGGATGGCTGCTTTTTATATCCGATTACTAAAGCTTTTTAATTCAAAATTAATACACGTTTATACTGCCCACAATGTCTTCAAAGATAAATTACCCCTATATAGATTTGCTTTAAAAAATGCAAAAAGTATAGCTGTGGGAGAAGCTGTAAATAAAAACTTAAAAGAGGACGTAGGCATTACGGATAGTAGGGTTATTTATAATGGAGTCGTCTTCAAAGAAACGGATGACCAAGTCGATGAGATTATCAGTTATAGTGGGATTAAAATAGGGTGTATTGCAAGATTATCTGAACAGAAGGGTTTGATATATCTTATTGAAGCTATGTCTTTACTTACGGTAAAGGATATTCGATTGTTTATCGTTGGTGATGGTGAGCTTAGAAATGAACTTGAGAATAAGGTTAAAGAGCTTCATCTTCAAGATTCGGTAATATTTTTAGGATATCGTAAGGATATCGTGGAATGTATCAACAGTTTTGATTTTTGTGTTTTGCCTTCAGTATTTGAAGGATTTGGCTTAGTTGCCATTGAGGCATTTATGAATAGCAAAACCTTAGTTGCCACGGATATACCGGGATTAAACGAAGTTGTTACAAATGAAAATGGAATCTTAGTCCCAGTAAAAGATCCGATTGCCCTAGCTGGTGCTATAGACAAATTAGCAACAGATGTAGCATTAAGAAATAGTCTAGCTTTCCAAGCCAAAAAAACCTATGACGAAAAATTTAGTTATCCTATGTTTTTAGAAAATTATCGAGCGTTGTATAGAGAGATACAGGGAGAACCGAAATGAAAAAAGTAATGTTGGTTTTTGGGACACGTCCAGAAGCAATCAAAATGTGTCCATTAGTAAATGAGTTGAAGAAAAATGATTCAATTAAGACTATTGTCTGTGTAACTGGCCAACACAAAGAAATGCTTGAACAAGTTTTGGATGTTTTTGAAGTAGTTCCTGATTATGATTTAGGAATTATGAAAGCGAACCAAACTCTATTTACAATCACGACTAGTATTCTTGATAAGATTCAAACAGTTTTAGAGCAAGAAAAACCAGATATCGTTCTTGTTCACGGGGATACAACTACGACTTTTGCTACGGCTTTAGCTGCGTTTTATTTGGGTATCAAGGTTGGGCATGTAGAAGCAGGTTTGCGAACTTATAATCTTCAAAGTCCGTTCCCTGAAGAGTTCAACCGCCAAACCACTTCCATTATTGCAGATTATCATTTTGCGCCGACAGAAGTTGCAAAGGAAAATCTTCTAAAAGAGGGAAGAGAAAATATCTTTGTAACAGGGAATACCGTTATTGATGCTTTAAAGACAACTGTTCAGGATAATTACGACCACCCAATTTTAGAGTGGGCTAAGGACAGTAAGTTAATTATGCTGACAGCTCACAGACGTGAAAATCTTGGGCAACCAATGGAGCATATGTTTAATGCCGTTAACCGTATTTTAAATGAATTTGAAGATGTTAAGGTTGTTTACCCAATTCATAAAAACCCTAAGGTTCGAGAGTTGGCAAGTAAAGTATTTGGTGAAAATGAACGCATGAAAATTATTGAACCTTTAGAGGTCATTGATTTCCATAATTTTATGAACCAAAGCTATATGATTTTAACAGATTCTGGTGGAGTTCAAGAAGAAGCTCCATCCTTAGGGAAACCAGTTTTAGTCATGCGTGATACCACAGAACGTCCTGAAGGGATTGCGGCAGGAACTTTGAAATTAGTTGGAACAGAAGAAGAAAATATTTATAGGAATTTTAAGCTTCTTTTGGAAAATGAAGAGGAATACAACAAGATGAGTAAGGCAAGCAATCCTTATGGAGATGGAAAAGCTTGTGAAAGAATCGTCGATATCATTTTGGAAGGATAGGCATAATGGATAAGGTTTCTATTGTTGTACCAGTATACAATGTCGAAGATTGTTTAAGTTATTGTGTAGACAGTTTAAGACAACAGACTTATAAAAATATAGAAATTATACTGGTAGACGATGGTTCGACAGATGCTTCTGGAGAAATCTGTGATCAACATGCTCAAGAAGATGAGCGTGTACGAGTACTCCATATTGAAAATGGAGGAATATCTAATGCTCGAAATACAGGAGTTAAAGAAGCCTCAACTGATTGGATTATCTTTGTTGATTCAGATGATTATTACGATAAAAGAACTGTAGAATATTTAGTAGGACTTAGAGATAAATACGGAGTTGAACTAGTAGCAACTCCAGTAATTGAAGTTCGAGATTATGAATCGAAAGATTTCTCTGGCTCTTTAACGGAGAAATCTTCTGAAAAATTAGATCGCTATACAGCCTTAAAAGAGATGTTCTATGGAAATCGTGTAGGGACTCATTCGGGTGGGAAACTTTATAAGAAGACGATTCTGTCACGTTTCCCTTATCCTAAAGGAATGCTTTACGAAGACTTAGCAATAGCTTACGAGCATATTGCTTCTTGTAAACACATTGCGGTAGGAGACATTAATCTTTATAAATACTATCGAAGACCAGGAAGTATTGTAAATTCTAAGTATAGTGATCGTCTCTTAGATTTTTACAAGGCTATGGAATGGAATAGAAGTTATATCGAACGAGACTATCCTAATGATAAGGAAATGAGAAGAGCTTTAAACGTCCGCTACGTCTTTAATGGTCTGCATATTGTACATGCTATGCTTAGTTCAGATATGTATGCTGAAGTTAATAAAATTAGAAAAGAATACATTCAATATTTCAAAGATGTTATTCTGAATTCAAATGTTACAAGGAAAAATAAAGTGAAATACTTGATGCTTTTGGTTTCTCCAAAACTGTATGAAAAAATTAGAGAGAAGATGAGTTAGGTAAGAATGAAGGTTTTAAAAAATTATGCATATAATCTCTCTTACCAGCTACTAGTGATAATTCTTCCTATTATAACAACACCTTATGTAACTAGGGTATTTAGTTCAACTGATTTAGGGACTTATGGTTATTTCAATTCAATTGTAACCTACTTTATTTTATTGGCGACATTGGGCGTGGCCAATTATGGTACAAAAGAAATTTCAGGCCATCGTAAAGATATCAGAAAAAACTTTTGGGGCATATACACCTTGCAGTTTGGTGCGACCATTCTGTCGATATGCTTATACATTCTCTTATGTCTGTCCTTGTCATTTATGCAAAATCCCGTTGCATATATTTTGGGCTTGAGTCTGGTATCTAAAGGGATGGATATCTCCTGGTTATTTCAAGGGTTAGAGGATTTTCGCAAGATAACAGTTAGAAATATTACTGTTAAACTGGTCGGTGTCATTTCAATCTTCTTATTTGTAAAATCAGCAAATGATTTATATCTTTATGTGTTTTTGCTAACAATATTTGAATTATTGGGGCAGTTTAGTATGTGGTTGCCAGATAGAGAATTTATCGGGAAACCACATTTTGATTGGTCCTATGCTAAACAACACTTGAAACCAGTTGTTCTCTTGTTTTTGCCGCAAATAGCTATTTCGCTATATGTTACTTTGGATCGTACTATGCTAGGGGCATTAGCCTCAACTAAAGATGTCGGAATTTATGACCAAGCCTTAAAATTGGTCAATATTTTGCTTACACTAGTGACTTCGTTAGGAAGCGTAATGCTTCCTCGTGTTGCCAATCTCCTATCAACTGGAGATCACAAGGCTGTAAACAAAATGCATCAGATGTCTTTCTTAATATACAATTTAGTCATTTTTCCTATAATAGCAGGAATGTTAATTGTTAATGATGATTTCGTGCAATTTTTCTTAGGACAGGATTTCCAAGATGCTAAATATGCGATAGCAATTATGATTTTTAGAATGTTCTTTATTGGCTGGACAAATATTATGGGTATTCAAATCTTGATTCCACATAATAAAAATAAAGAATTTATGATTTCGACAACTATTCCAGCTATTGTGAGTGTCGGTTTAAATTTATTATTACTACCTAAATTAGGTTATATCGGAGCAGCCATTGTTTCTGTATTAACAGAAGCCTTAGTATGGGCTATTCAACTGTATTTTACAAGAAACTATTTAAAGGAAGTGCCTCTTCTAGCTTCGACTTTTAAAATTATAGGAGCATCAGCTCTTATGTACGGTGTACTATTCGTTGTAAAAACTACAGTGAATTTTACGCCTGTTATAAATGTTATGGTATTTGCTACAATAGGAGCGATACTTTACATTTCTCAAATACTATTCTTAAAAGTAATTAGTCCAAAAGAGTTAAAACAGCAGTTATCGAATAAGTGAAGTAATGCAGAAAAAATAAGAAATTTTGCTAACTTATAGTCTTGTTGTAATAATGAACTCTTGTATAGAATTAATTTCGCTTTGGTTGATTAAAGAGTTAGGAAAGGGAGGATAGAAGAATATATGTGAACTAGAAGATTTAAGAGATAATATTTTTTCAGTCAATTTGATATTTCTTATAGTTCACTCAATATGATTCTTTTTCAAAAAATATGATAAAAATTAAATTTGAAAACCTACTAGTCAGCATTGTTGTATCTGTAGTGGTGTTTTTTAATACCATATCAACTACAATGCTGGATAGGACTTTTTTTCAAGTTAAAGTAAATTTCCTATTTATAGTTGTATTGCTTTTAGGACTTCGTTTTTTGTATAAGATGCGGGTCTCATACAAATATCTAATACTTTCTATTCTATTGTTGCTTTCGGGGGGATTAGTGTATTTTCAAACGAACAGACTTAATTTTCTAGTCTATTCGATGCTACTAGTCCTCTTGGTTAATGTAGATATGAAAGTAGTTTTGAGGAACTATGTAGTTGTAGCTGGTATTCTCGTAGTTGGTGTTTTTCTTTTATCGCTGATTGGCATGATTCCTAACCTGCAATATAATCGTGCGGGAGTTATTCGAAATTCATTTGGTTTTATCTATCCTACGGACTTTGCATCGCATTGCTTCTATCTATTTTTGGCAATTTCATATCTTCTAAAAGATAAATTTATTTGGACCAGATCCTTGTTTGGAGTCTTGCTATCAGCTTTCATTATAAAATACTGTGATGCACGTTTAAATGCTTTGTCAATTTTGTTAGCGACAGTTATTTTCATTTATTTTTATTACAGCAATGGGAAAAAAATAAAAATATTTGCCTTGCTACCTTATTCGGCTGTTGTATTCGCATCAGTTGTTACCTATTTTTCATACAAGTTTTCATGGTCTAATCCATTTTTGGTATCGATAAATAAATTAATTACCGGAAGGCTAGCTCTAGGTAGGAATGCATTTGATACGTTTGGAGTGCATCTATTTGGGACAAGAAACGTTCAATTTATAGGTTCGGGTGGTAAAACAGAATCTGTAATAGGGTATAACTATGTTGATTCTTCATATGTGCAGATGTTGTTTACATATGGAATAGTGCCTGTAGTACTATTACTAATAATTTATGTTGTCGCCTCAAGGAAACAGTATAAGGATGGTCAATATTTATTAGTTGCGATTTTATCATTGATTGCTTTTAACTGTATGATTGAAGCCTTCTGGTTTGTTCCTACATATAATATATTCATGTTTTTACTATTTACAACAAATACCTTTAGCGAAAAAGAATCAAATGATAGTGTTACATTAAATATAACCTAGCTTCAGCATTAATTTTTAGATAGGTATGATAGACGATATGTGGCCTTCTAGGGAAATGTTGACTCTGAGTCAGCATTGATAAGAAATTGTAGAATTCATTAACGGAGTTTTAAAATGTATGATTATTTAATTGTTGGTGCAGGTTTGTCTGGGGCAATCTTCGCACACGAAGCAACGAAACGTGGTAAAAAAGTAAAAGTGATTGACAAGCGGGATCACATCGGTGGTAATATCTACTGTGAAAATATTGAAGGTATCAACGTTCACAAGTACGGTGCCCACATTTTCCATACGTCCAACAAAAAAGTATGGGACTATGTCAACCAGTTCGCTGAATTTAACAACTATATCAACTCACCAGTAGCTAACTACAAGGGCAATCTTTACAATCTTCCCTTCAACATGAATACTTTTTATGCTATGTGGGGAACCAAGACTCCTCAAGAAGTCAAGGATAAGATTGCTGAGCAGACAGCTGACATGAAAGACGTTGAGCCTAAGAACTTGGAAGAACAAGCTATCAAGTTGATTGGCCCAGATATCTATGAAAAGTTGATTAAGGGCTATACCGAAAAACAATGGGGCCGTTCTGCTACAGATCTTCCACCATTTATTATCAAACGTCTACCAGTTCGTTTGACCTTTGATAACAACTACTTTAATGACCGTTACCAAGGAATTCCAATCGGTGGTTACAACGTCATCATTGAAAATATGTTGGGCGATGTAGAAGTAGAACTTGGCGTTGATTTCTTTGCCAATCGTGAAGAGCTGGAAGCTTCAGCTGAAAAAGTTGTCTTTACAGGGATGATTGACCAGTACTTTGATTACAAACATGGGGAATTGGAATATCGTAGTCTTCGTTTTGAACATGAAATCTTGGATGAGGAAAACCATCAAGGAAATGCCGTAATCAACTACACAGAGCGTGAAATTCCTTATACACGGATCATTGAGCATAAGCATTTCGAGTATGGTACCCAACCTAAGACAGTTATCACACGTGAATACCCAGCTGATTGGAAACGTGGAGATGAACCCTACTACCCAATCAACGATGAAAAGAACAACGCTATGTTTGCTAAGTATCAAGAAGAAGCTGATAAGGATGACAAGGTTATCTTCTGCGGACGGCTAGCAGATTACAAATACTACGACATGCATGTGGTTATTGAGCGTGCTCTTGAAGTCGTAGCAAATGAATTTGATTGAAAGAAATAGTGATTCATGAAGTATTTTCTAAAAGAAGAGTTTTTAAAAGATTCTGGTGCTCGAAACGCTGGAAATAAGGCCAGAAATGATGTCGAGGAGATTGTCAAACGAGAAGGCTATCAACCCTTGTTGTTAACAGTTGAGGATTGGTATCAAATGGGAACCGTTAAAGCCCAACGACACAAGGCAAAAGCTCTAGCTCAAGCTTTTTCTCAGTTGAAATCAGGGGATCAATTATTAATTCAATTCCCCATGCTCCATCATAGTTTTTTCACCACTCGGTTGGTAAGAAAAATCCAGCGAAGAGGGGTACAAGTCTATTTTATTATCCATGATTTGGAAGCTTTGCGCTATGCTAATCTGGATACAGTACCTTTGAAACATAAGATTCGAGTTCATCTTCAAGAATCAAGTCTATTGAAGGTAGCTGATGGAGTGATTGCTCATAATCCGATTATGAAATCAGTATTGGTGGAGAAGGGGATCCCAGATCACAAACTAGTTAGTTTAGAAATTTTTGACTACCTCATTCCGAATTACCAAGAGAAAGATGGTCTATCAAAGGGTCAACCAATCATTGTAGCAGGGAATTTAGCCCAAGAAAAAGCAGGTTACCTGTATCAATTGCCTGCTAGACCGGCCTACAATCTCTATGGTGTCGGCTTTGATGAGAAAAGAGCCCTTGCCAACGAGACCTATTTTGGCTCCTTCCTGCCTGATGAGCTTCCTGCAGCTCTAGAAGGTGGTTTTGGACTTGTTTGGGATGGTGACAGTGCTCAGACGTGTAGTGGTGTTTTTGGGGAGTATCTTCGCTATAACAACTCTCATAAGGCTTCCCTTTACTTGGCATCAGGCTTCCCACTTGTTGTTTGGAAACAGTCAGCCTTGTCTCGCTTTGTTCTTGAGAATGGATGTGGGATTGCAGTAGAGTCGCTTCATGACTTGAAGGCAACAATTGATTATCTTTCAGATGAGGATTACCAAGACTTGGTTGAAAAAACTAAATATATTGGTAAAAAAATACGGGATGGCTTTTTCCTCACTAATGCTCTAAATAAATTATCGAAATAAGAGGTCAGTAACGACCTCTTTTTTATTAAAAAAATCGAACATAATATACAGTTTTTTTACAAAGGACTTAAACATCAATTCCTATTACAAAAATGAATGATTCATGAATGAATTTGGATAAAATTTCTATGGGAAAACAGTTGATTTTCAGAATAATTTTCAGTATTTTTAATAGTTTTACACTATTTTTTGACAAAAAATATAAAATTTAGCACTTGTAATGGAATATTAAAATAAATTTAATGAAAAACCTTCGATAAAATCATAAAAAAATGGCCACGAATCAGATTTTTGTGATATAATATTCTGTGAATAGCTATGCCTTCTTGTAGCTGTTAAAAAAATCAAAGTGTGAAACTTGGAAGATAGAGAGGACGCAATGTAATGACTAGAAATGGTTTCTTTACAGGCTTAGATATTGGAACGAGCTCAATTAAAGTGTTAGTTGCTGAGCTTGTAGATGGTGAAGTAAATGTAATCGGTGTTAGCAACGCCAAAAGTAAAGGTGTCAAGGATGGAATTATCGTTGACATTGAAGCCGCAGCGACGGCTATCAAATCTGCTATTTCTCAAGCAGAAGAAAAAGCAGGGATTTCAATCAAGTCTGTAAACGTTGGACTTCCAGCGAACTTGTTGCAGGTTGAACCAACTCAAGGAATGATTCCTGTAACGTCAGACACAAAAGAAATTACAGATCAAGACGTTGAAAATGTTGTTAAATCTGCTTTGACAAAGAGCATGACACCTGATCGTGAAGTGATTACGTTTGTGCCAGAAGAATTTGTAGTAGATGGTTTCCAAGGTATTCGTGACCCACGTGGTATGATGGGTGTTCGTTTGGAAATGCGTGGGCTACTCTACACAGGTCCTAGAACTATTTTGCACAACCTTCGTAAGACTGTTGAACGTGTTGGTGTTCAAGTTGATAACGTGATTATTTCACCACTTGCTATTGTTCAATCTGTTCTGAATGAAGGTGAACGTGAATTTGGAGCGACTGTTATCGATATGGGTGGTGGCCAAACAAGTGTTGCAACCATCCGTAACCAAGAGCTTCAATACACAAATGTTTACCAAGAAGGTGGCGATTACGTCACAAAAGACATTTCAAAAGTTCTTAAAACTTCTAAGAAGATCGCAGAAGGCTTGAAACTTAACTATGGTGAAGCTTACCCGCAACTTGCAAGCAAAGAGACTTTCCAAGTTGAAGTTATTGGGGAAGTAGAACCTGTTGAGGTTACTGAAGAGTACTTGTCTCAAATCATTTCAGCTAGATTGAAACACATCTTTGAACAAATTAAACAAGATTTGGAAAGAAGACATTTGCTAGACTTGCCGGGCGGTATTGCTCTGATTGGTGGAAATGCTATTCTACCAGGTGTTGTTGAGCTTGCCCAAGAAGTGCTTGGAGTGCGTGTGAAACTATACGTACCAAACCAAGTAGGTATCCGCAATCCAGCATTTGCCCATGTGATTAGTCTGTCTGAATACGCTGGAAGTCTTACAGAAGTGAATGTTTTGGCTCAACGAGCTATCAGAGGAGATCAAGTTTTGCGTCAACAACCAATTGACTTCAGAACTCCAAGCCAGGAAAAACCTGCAACTTCTCAACGTTCAGTATTTGGAACAACTTCAACTGAATCAGCTGAATCAACTTATTCGACTGACTCAACAACTCCAAATCAATCAGAAGAAAAGCCGAAATTGACTGAACGATTCCGTAGTTTGATCGGAAGCATGTTTGATGAATAGGATAGAGGAATAAAATATGACATTTTCATTTGATACAGCAGCAGCACAAGGTGCAGTAATTAAAGTAATTGGTGTCGGTGGTGGCGGAGGGAACGCCATTAACCGCATGGTTGACGAAGGCGTTTCAGGTGTTGAGTTCATCGCAGCCAACACAGATGTACAAGCTTTGAGCAGTACAAAAGCTGAAACAGTTATCCAGCTTGGCCCTAAATTAACTCGTGGACTTGGTGCTGGAGGACAACCTGAAGTTGGTCGCAAGGCTGCTGAAGAAAGCGAAGAAGTAATCACTGAAGCAATCAGTGGTGCAGATATGGTCTTCATCACTGCTGGTATGGGTGGTGGTTCTGGTACAGGTGCTGCACCAGTTATCGCTCGTATCGCTAAAGGTTTAGGCGCTTTGACTGTTGGTGTGGTAACACGTCCATTCGGTTTTGAAGGAAGTAAACGTGGTCAATTCGCAGTTGAAGGTATTAACGAACTTCGCGAACATGTTGATACTCTTTTGATTATCTCAAACAACAACTTATTAGAAATCGTTGATAAGAAAACTCCACTTCTTGAAGCTTTGTCTGAAGCAGATAACGTTCTTCGCCAAGGTGTTCAAGGGATTACAGATTTGATTACAAATCCTGGTTTGATCAACTTGGACTTTGCAGACGTGAAGACAGTAATGGCAAACAAAGGGAATGCCCTCATGGGTATCGGTATCGGTAGTGGAGAAGAGCGTGTTATTGAAGCGGCTCGTAAAGCTATCTACTCACCACTCCTTGAAACAACAATCGATGGAGCAGAAGACGTTATCGTTAACGTAACTGGTGGTTTGGATATGACCTTGATTGAAGCTGAAGAAGCTTCAGAAATAGTTAACCAAGCTGCTGGACACGGTGTAAACATCTGGCTCGGTACTTCTATTGATGAATCAATGAAAGATGAAATCCGTGTAACTGTTGTTGCAACTGGAGTTCGTCAAGATGCAGTCGAAAAAGTTGTAGCGCCACAACCAAGACAAGCGTCATTCCGTGAACCAGTAAAATCTGGACATACACACACTTATGACCGTCATTTTGATTTGGCAGAAACAGCTGAACTTCCAACTCCTTCACAACGTCACACTGAAGCGCCTAAAGCATCAGCTTTTGGTAACTGGGACTTGAGACGTGATTCAATTGTTCGTCAAGGTGAATCAGTCGTATCTCCAGTTGAGCGTTTTGAAGCACCAGCTTCTGACGAAGATGAGTTGGAAACACCACCATTCTTTAAAAACCGTTAATAGAGATGGATTTAAAAGAAAATACAAATCAGGTATTTCAACAGGTTACAAAAGCAATTCAAGAAACCGGCCGTGAAGACGGTTCGGTTTCTGTAATTGCCGTAACAAAATATGTTGATATTGCAACTGCAGCAAATTTGATTGACCAAGGAGTCAAACACATCGGTGAAAACCGTGTTGACAAATTTCTTGAAAAGTATCATGCTTTAAGTGATAAAGATGTTACTTGGCACTTGATTGGTAGCTTACAAAGAAGAAAAGTGAAAGATATTATTCCTTATGTTGATTATTTTCACGCTTTAGATTCTTTGAAATTAGCTCAAGAGATTCAAAAACGTGCCAATCGTAAGGTTAAATGTTTTTTGCAGGTCAATATTTCTGGAGAAGAAAGCAAGCATGGTTTTTCGAAAGAAGAACTTTTGGCGGTCTTGCCAGACTTGTCAAGCTTGGATCAAATAGAGTATGTTGGTCTTATGACTATGGCTCCATTTGAAGCTGAAACAGAAGAGTTGCAAAAAATCTTTAAAGAAACGCAAGAGTTGCAACAATATATTCGTGAACAACAACTCCCCAATATGCCAATGACAGAATTAAGTATGGGAATGAGTCGTGACTATAAAGAAGCGATTCAGTGTGGCTCGACTTATGTTCGAATTGGTACAGCATTTTTTAAATAGGAAATAATCATGTCATTAAAAGATAAATTTGATAAATTTATAGATTACTTTACAGAAGATGGAGATGAAGTTGCTTCAGATGTTGTAGCTGCACGTTCTGAACGTCCACTAGCTTCAGTTCCTCCAAAGAGAGAATTACCACAGCAAGCTGCTGCTCAAGAATCTTCTCCAGTTGAAGCTAAAGAAAAAAACATTACAAAACTTCATGCTCGTCAACAACAACTAGCAATTGAAAGTCATCGTAGCACTGAAAAAGTAACCATCGATGTTCGTTATCCACGTCGTTACGAAGATGCAACAGATATTGTTGATTTGTTGGCTGGTAACGAGAGTATTTTGATTGACTTCCAATATATGACAGAGGTTCAAGCGCGTCGTTGCTTGGATTACTTGGATGGGGCACGTCATGTTCTTGCTGGTGAGTTAAGAAAAGTTGCGCATACAATGTACCTTTTGACACCTGTAGGTGTTGTGGTAAATATTGAAGATATTCGTTTACCGGAAGAAACTCAAAGTGAAGAGTACGACTTTGACATGAAGAGAAATAGAGTACGTTAATGTTTCTAATAATTCGTTTTATCCAAAATGCTACAGATATCTATTCAATGATACTTGTAGCTTTTGCGCTATTATCATGGTTTCCAAATGCCTACGACACTCAGTTGGGAAAATTTTTGGAGACCTTGTGTAAACCAATTCTGGAACCCTTGAAACGTCTACCGCTGCAAATTGCAGGCTTGGATTTCTCAGTTTGGATAGCTCTAATTATCTTGCGCATGATAAGTCGCTATCTCATCAATTTGTTGGTAGTTTTATGAGTAAAGAACTTTACCAACATTTCGCAACAGAAGATATCCCATTCATTGACAAGGGGCTAGAGTGGTTAAGACAGGTAGAAGAGCATTACGCACCGATTTTAACGCCGTTTATAAATCCTCATCAAGTTTTTATTTTAGAAACACTGGGAAATAATAGGGGAGTCAAGACTTTTACTAGTACTAGCCAAATTCCCTCAGAGTATGCAAGGGTGATACTTGCACCGGATTATTTTACGCCAACCTTGGAAGATTTCGAAATGGCCTTGCTTGAGATTGATTATCCCAGCAAGTTTCAACAACTAACCCATTCAAAAATTCTGGGAACGGTTCTCAATCGTCTGGGTATTGACCGTAAGTTGTTCGGTGATATCATAGTGACTGAAGAAAAGGCTCAGATTATTGTGGATCAGAGATTTATTACTTTGTTCCAGGATGGGATTCAAAAAATTTCCAAGTTACCTGTAAGATTAGAGGAACGTCCTTTTTCAGATATAATAGAATCAAAAAACGAATATCAAGAAAAGGAAATACTAGTTTCAAGTTTTCGTCTAGATACTTTCTTATCAAGTATATTGAAATTATCTCGTTCACAAACTTTAGCTCTAGTTGAAAAGAAGTTGGTTCAAGTCAATTATCATATAGTTGAAAAATCTGACTATCAAGTAAAAGTTGGGGATTTGATAAGTGTCAGACGGTTTGGCCGAATCATCTTGCTTAAAGAAAACGGTCAAACGAAGAAAGATAAGAAAAAATTAACAGTTCAGCTACTATTAAGTAAGTGAGAAAAAATATGTCGATTACACCACAAGATATTGTTGATAAAGCTTTCTCAACAAAATTCCGAGGCTACGATAAGGAAGAAGTTGACGAATTTTTAGATAAAATTTATATTGATTACGAGGAATTAACCCGTTACAAGGATGAGACGGAACGTTATATTAAACGATTAGAAGAACGTCTGACCTATTATACGAATGATATTCCTAAGAGAACAGTAACAAACGACCAAGAGCAAGAACCAGAAGCAATGAATGATTCTATTTTTTATTAAGTAAGTGAGGAAAAATATGCCAATTACATCGTTAGAAATTAAGGACAAAACCTTTGGTGTTCAGTTTAGAGGTTTTAATCGTGAAGAAGTTGATGAATTTTTAGATATTGTTGTTCGTGACTATGAAGATTTGGTTCGTAGCAATCATGAAAAAGATCAACATATTAAAAATTTAGAAGATCGTCTATCATATTTTGATGAAATCAAAGATTCATTGAGCCAGTCAGTTTTAATCGCTCAAGATACAGCTGAGCGTGTAAAACAAGCAGCCAACGATCGTTCTCACAACATTATTCAACAAGCTGAACAAGATGCACAACGTTTACTTGATGAAGCTAAGTACAAAGCAAATGAAATCTTGCGACAAGCAACTGATAATGCTAAGAAAGTTGCTGTGGAAACTGAAGAGTTGAAGAATAAGAGTCGTGTCTTCCACCAACGCTTGAAATCAACTATCGAAAGCCAATTGGCCATTGTTGATTCATCTGAGTGGGAAGAGATTTTACGTCCAACTGCAACTTATCTTCAAACGAGTGACGAAGCATTCAAGGAAGTTGTTGAAGAAGTATTAGGTGAAGCAACATCTTCATTTCATGAAGAAGACCCAATTGACATGACTCGTCAATTCTCTCCTGAAGAAGTTGCAGAATTTCAAGCACGTATTGAAGCAGCTAATAAGGAATTATTAGAAGCTCAACAAGCTACTGCAAGTCAAGATGTTGAAGAGACAACTGAACCTGAAGTTGAAGTTCAGCCAGTTGTTGAAACTCCTGTTGAGCCAGCACATGAGGAAGGACCTCAAGATGATGCTAATACTCAACAAGAGTCAGTTCTAATTTTATAAGATTTTAGTAGAGAACAAGGATTTATCAAATATATTTCTAGCGAGTAGGAGATGGTGGAAGTCCTACAATCCCTGTTGGTAAATTTATCCTCTCTTAGTATCAAGTCTGAAATGAGTAAGACTTGACGTTACCCACGTTACGGGAAAAGAGGGAAAAAGGCAAGGTCTTTTTCCGAACAAAGGTGGTACCACGATTTTCGTCCTTTTTGCGAGTCGTGGTTTTTATTTTTTCAATTTACATTAAAGGAGTAATAATGAAACTAAAAGAAACCCTTAATCTTGGAAAAACAGAATTTCCAATGCGTGCCGGTCTTCCAACCAAAGAGCCAGTTTGGCAAAAAGAATGGGAAGATGCAAAATTGTATCAACGCCGTCAAGAGTTAAATGAAGGGAAACCTCATTTCACTCTTCATGATGGACCTCCATACGCTAACGGAAACATCCACGTAGGACATGCCATGAACAAGATTTCAAAAGATATCATTGTTCGCTCTAAGTCTATGTCAGGATTCTACGCACCATATATTCCAGGTTGGGATACACACGGTTTACCAATCGAGCAAGTTTTGGCTAAACAAGGTGTCAAACGTAAAGAAATGGACTTGGTTGAATACTTGAAACTTTGCCGTGAATACGCTCTTTCTCAAGTAGATAAACAACGTGAAGACTTTAAACGCTTAGGTGTTTCAGGTGATTGGGATCATCCATATGTAACCTTGACTCCTGACTATGAAGCAGCTCAAATCCGTGTCTTTGGTGAAATGGCTAATAAAGGCTATATCTACCGTGGGGCTAAGCCAGTTTACTGGTCATGGTCTTCTGAATCAGCCCTAGCTGAAGCGGAAATTGAATACCATGACTTGGTTTCTACATCACTCTACTATGCCAACAAGGTTAAAGATGGTAAGGGTGTTCTAGATGCAGATACCTACATTGTTGTTTGGACAACAACTCCGTTCACCATCACGGCTTCTCGTGGTTTGACGGTTGGTGCGGATATTGATTACGTCTTGGTGCAACCAGCTGGCGAATCTCGTAAGTTTGTGGTTGCTTCAGAATTGTTGAACAGTTTGTCTGAGAAATTCGGTTGGTCTGATGTTCAAGTTTTGGCTACTTACCGTGGTTCAGAATTGAACCAAATTGTGACAGAGCACCCATGGGATACAGCAGTAGATGAACTCGTTATCCTTGGTGACCACGTTACAACAGATTCTGGTACTGGTATCGTCCATACAGCCCCTGGTTTTGGTGAGGATGACTACAATGTCGGTGTTGCCAATGGTCTTGAAGTTGCTGTAACTGTCAACGAACGCGGTATCATGATGGCTAATGCTGGCGCTGAGTTTGAAGGTCAATTTTATGACAAGGTTGTGCCAACAGTTATTGAAAAACTTGGTGATTTGCTTCTTGCTCAAGAAGAAATCTCTCACTCCTACCCATTTGACTGGCGTACGAAAAAACCAATTATCTGGCGTGCAGTACCTCAATGGTTTGCTTCTGTATCTAAATTCCGCCAAGAAATCTTGGACGAAATTGAAAAAGTCAAGTTCCACTCAGAGTGGGGTAAAGTCCGTCTTTACAATATGATTCGTGATCGTGGTGACTGGGTGATTTCTCGCCAACGTGCTTGGGGTGTGCCTCTTCCAATCTTCTATGCAGAAGACGGAACACCAATCATGACAGCTGAAACCATCGAGCATGTAGCTCAACTCTTTGAAGAACATGGTTCAATCATCTGGTGGCAGCGTGAAGCGAAAGACCTCTTGCCAGAAGGATTCACCCATCCAGGTTCACCAAATGGCGAGTTCAAGAAAGAAACGGATATCATGGACGTTTGGTTCGACTCAGGTTCATCATGGAATGGTGTCGTGGTTAACCGTCCAGAACTCAAATATCCAGCAGATCTTTATCTTGAAGGTTCAGACCAATACCGTGGTTGGTTCAACTCATCACTCATCACCTCTGTAGCTAACCATGGTGTCGCACCATACAAACAAATCTTGTCTCAAGGGTTTGCCCTTGACGGTAAAGGTGAGAAGATGTCTAAATCTCTTGGAAATACCATTGCCCCAAGTGACGTTGAAAAACAATTTGGTGCGGAAATCCTGCGTCTCTGGGTAACAAGTGTAGACTCAAGCAATGATGTGCGTATCTCTATGGATATCTTGAGCCAAGTCTCTGAGACTTACCGTAAGATTCGTAACACGCTTCGTTTCTTGATTGCTAATACTTCTGACTTTAACCCAGCTGAGGATGCAGTTGCTTATGACGAACTTCGTTCCGTAGACAAGTACATGACGATTCGCTTTAACCAACTTGTTAAGACTATTCGTGATGCTTATGCTAATTTTGAATTCTTGACCATTTACAAAGCGCTAGTAAACTTTATCAATGTTGACTTGTCAGCCTTCTACCTTGATTTCGCCAAAGACGTTGTTTACATCGAAGGTGCAAAATCACTTGAACGCCGTCAAATGCAAACAGTCTTCTATGATATTTTGGTGAAAATCACTAAACTCTTGACACCAATCCTTCCTCACACTGCCGAAGAAATATGGTCTTACCTTGAGTTTGAAGCAGAAGACTTCGTTCAATTGTCAGAATTGCCAGAAGCAGAAACGTTTGCCAACCAAGAAGAAATCTTGGATACTTGGTCAGCCTTCATGGATTTCCGTGGTCAAGCTCAAAAGGCCTTGGAAAAAGCACGTAATGAAAAAGTAATCGGTAAATCTCTTGAAGCTCACTTGACAGTTTATCCAAATGAAGTTGTGAAAACCCTTCTTGGAGCTGTTGATAGCAATGTTGCTCAACTTTTGATTGTGTCAGAATTGACCATTGCAGAAGGAGAAGCTCCTGAAGGTGCTATCAGTTTTGAAGATGTGGCCTTTACAGTAGAACGTGCAGCTGGTGAAGTTTGTGACCGTTGCCGTCGCATCGATCCAACAACGGCTGAACGCCACTACCACGCAACCATCTGTGATCACTGTGCAAGCATCGTCGAAGAGAACTTTGCAGACGCAGTAGCAGAGGGCTTTGAAGCAAAATAATTTAACAAAAATACAGGAGTTACTCCTGTATTTTTTTAAAAATTAAAAACTTTAATAAAAATATGGTATAATATACTTTATTAAAATAAAAGGAGACATTTATGAAGACAAAAACACTTGCACAAGTAGATGGATTCATTGGTATCATTGCAGGAGCTGTTTTAGCTTTCTTACCATTTTTTATTATTTTTCTTGCAGCTATTTCTGAGGATGAAGATGTTGCGGGGCTTGTATTGGGAATCATTTTCATCGTTTTCTCTTTGGTAAAAATTGCAACCCTCATTCTTGGAATCCTAACGCTTGTCTACTATAAGGATGACAAACGTATTTCACTAGCACCGTCAATTCTATTTATTGTTGGTTCTGTTGTTGCACTGATCCCATTCTTTGGATGGATTGGAGGAATTGTCCTCGTAATTGGTGGAGCTTTGTATCTAGCAAGCTTGAAACAATTTAAAATTGAAGGATAAATGATTATCTAAGAGAAGAGTTGAAGCGCTCTTCTCTTTTTCGTTGATTTTAACTAGCTTTTTTGTGAAAAATTTTGTAAAATAGAATAGATAAACGAGGGGAACCTCGAAAAATAAAAGGAGAATCCAACTAATGGTAAAATTGGTTTTCGCTCGCCACGGTGAGTCTGAATGGAACAAAGCTAACCTTTTCACAGGTTGGGCTGACGTAGATCTTTCTGAAAAAGGTACTCAACAAGCTATCGACGCTGGTAAATTGATCAAAGAAGCTGGTATCGAATTTGACCAAGCATACACTTCAGTATTGAAACGTGCGATCAAAACAACTAACTTGGCTCTTGAAGCATCTGACCAACTTTGGGTTCCAGTTGAAAAATCATGGCGCTTGAACGAACGTCACTATGGTGGTTTGACTGGTAAAAACAAAGCAGAAGCTGCTGAACAATTTGGTGATGAACAAGTTCACATCTGGCGTCGTTCATACGATGTACTGCCTCCAGCAATGCCTCGCGATGATAAGTACTCAGCTCACACTGACCGTCGTTATGCTTCACTTGATGACTCAGTAATTCCAGATGCTGAAAACTTGAAAGTTACTTTGGAACGTGCCCTTCCATTCTGGGAAGATAAAATCGCTCCAGCTCTTAAAGACGGTAAAAACGTATTCGTAGGAGCACACGGTAACTCAATCCGTGCTCTTGTAAAACACATCAAACAATTGTCAGACGACGAAATCATGGATGTGGAAATTCCTAACTTCCCACCATTGGTATTCGAATTTGACGAAAAATTGAACGTTGTAAAAGAATACTATCTTGGTAAATAATGTAAAATAGAGTCTAGGATTAATCCTAGGCTTTTTTATTTTTGAAAATAGGAAAAACTGATAATATAATTTAACTTGTCAAAGACAGGGATTCTTGTTATAATAGTTAGGATGGAGGCGCTATGGCACTTAAAAAAGCAAGTCTAGCCTGTGCGGTTTGTGGTTCGAGAAACTACTCAATTAAAATTAGTGGGAATCCAAAACCGACTCGCTTAGAAGTAAATAAATTTTGTAAACATTGTGGTAAATACACAACACATAGAGAAACGAGATAGGAGATAAAAATGGGTTTTATTAAGGATATCTTTACTCTTCTTAAAGATACAACTTGGCCAACTCGAAAACAAAGTTGGGTAGATTTTAAATCTATCATGGAATACACTGCCTTCTTTGTAGTTATTATTTATATTTTTGACCAATTAATCGTTAGCGGATTAATTCGATTCATTAATATTTTTTAAAATAGAACAAATTCACTGAAAGAAGTTTACTGTTAAGAAAGGAAAAAAGATGGATAGTTTTGACAAAGGATGGTTTGTCCTACAAACATATTCTGGTTATGAAAATAAAGTAAAAGAAAATCTCTTGCAACGTGCACAGACATACAATATGTTGGATAACATCTTGCGTGTTGAAATCCCAACTCAAACTGTACAAGTTGAAAAAAATGGGAAGAAAAAAGAAGTTGAAGAAAATCGTTTCCCAGGTTATGTTCTTGTAGAGATGGTTATGACAGATGAAGCTTGGTTTGTAGTGCGTAACACACCAAACGTTACTGGATTTGTTGGGTCACACGGTAACAGATCTAAACCAACTCCACTATTGGAACAAGAAATCAGAGATATCTTGGTATCAATGGGACAAACTGTACAAGAATTCAATATCAATGTTGAAGTAGGTCAAACTGTCCGTATTATCGATGGTGCCTTTGCTGATTACACAGGAAAAATTACTGAAATTGATAATAACAAAGTGAAGATGATTATTTCAATGTTTGGTAATGATACAGTAGCAGAAGTAAACTTGAATCAAATTGCTGAATTGTGATTGCCGACATTCTATTTGTAGCTATTGACTCTAGTCAACTAATTTTTTATAAAACCAGTTGACAAGCGTCAAAAAGTAGGTATAATAGAAAGAGTTGACAAGCTCAGGGTCCGTTGGTCAAGGGGTTAAGACACCGCCTTTTCACGGCGGTAACACGGGTTCGAATCCCGTACGGACTATGGGTGTATCGCGGTTAAGGTTGATAGGATTTTAAAAAAGTTAAAAA
>NZ_JBQJJH010000005.1:0-57778 GCF_052077995.1 Streptococcus sp. V728
GTCTTGTTCAGTTTTCAAAGGTCTTTGTCGCGCTTGCGACAACTATATTAGTATATCACAGTCATTTTTCTCTGTCAACAGGTTTTTTTAACTTTTTTAAAATCCTATCAACCTTAACCGCGATACACCCATAGTCCGTACGGGATTCGAACCCGTGTTACCGCCGTGAAAAGGCGGTGTCTTAACCCCTTGACCAACGGACCCTGAGCTTTTCAACTCTTTCTATTATACCTACTTTTTGACGCTTGTCAACTGGTTTTTCTCATTTTTTGTAAAATTTTTGTTTTTATCTTTTCCTACATATTAACTACCATCTAATAAACTTACTCTTTATATAAGATAAAACACTATTAACTTTTTATTGTAAAATAGGAGAGATCTTGATTTAAAGTGTAAAACAAAAAGCCCACTGTTGTAGGCTTTTCGTAAGATATTTCTTAAAATTAAAGCATTTTGTTGTAGAATTCAACGATAAGTGCTTCGTTGATTTCTGGGTTGATTTCATCACGTTCTGGCAAGCGAGTCAATGAACCTTCCAATTTTTCAGCGTCGAATGATACGAATGCTGGACGTCCAAGAGTTGCCTCAACAGCTTCAAGGATAGCTGGAACTTTCAATGATTTTTCGCGAACTGAGATCACTTGACCTGGAGTTACACGGTATGAAGGGATATCAACGCGTTTTCCGTCAACAAGAATGTGACCGTGGTTTACGAATTGACGTGCTTGACGACGAGTAGTCGCAAGACCAAGACGGTAAACAACGTTATCCAAGCGACGTTCCAAAAGAAGCATGAAGTTGAAACCAAGGATTCCACCTTTGATTTTTGTAGCTTCTACGAACAAGTTACGGAATTGTTTTTCACCAACACCGTATGTGAAACGAAGTTTTTGTTTTTCAGCTAATTGCAAACCGTATTCTGACAATTTTGAACGGTTGTTTGGTCCGTGTTGACCTGGTACGTAGTTACGACGTGCCAATTCTTTACCTGTACCTGTAAGTGAAAGGCCAAGGCGACGAGCTTGTTTCCAAGATGGTCCTGTATAACGTGACATATGTATGTCCTCCTGATATAAATAATATTCGGTGGAAATAGTCACTTAGAAAGCCCTGATTCGTGCAGATGCCCTTCGCCTAAACAGCCAAGGTTACTTATCATAAGACACCTGTTGACGAGCTTCATGCTTGCCTGCTGCTATTTCACACAAAGGCTATTGTATCATGAATCCGTCGATTTGTAAAGAGATTTTACGCCTTTATTTCAAATTAAGGCAGAATGTGAACTTGCTTCCTAAGCCATATTGACTTTCTGCTGTGATTTTGCCACCAAGCTGATGGGCCAATTCTTGTGCAATCGCAAGACCTAATCCATGCCCACCTGTCTTCATATTTCGTGAAGTTTCTACACGATACAATCGGTTAAAAATTTTTCCCAAATCTTCAGGAAGGATACCCTGCCCCTCGTCTTTCACACTGATTGTCAGCTCTTGTTCTGTTAATTGAGCAAGAACCTCGATTCTGGTTCCTGGTTCTGAATATTTAAAGGCATTGTTTAACAAATTGACCAGAATACGAGAAAGTTTGTCAGAATGGCTCTTGATTTTCGCCGACTCAGGTGATACTTGAATGTAAACATCACGCTCCTCTTGTTCAATCTGGAGTTGAAATTCACTCATTGACTCAATCAACAGCTGATCTAAAAAGACCTCTTCGACTTCTTCATCAGCAGTATCTTGAGGTTGTCTGTTAAGAGTCAAAACATCCAATTCCTCCACTAGCTTGTTTAGACGCTCAGTTTGCCGACCAATCGTGGTTAAATAGTGGAACCGCTCCTCTTCTTTAATCACTCCATCTAGAATTCCCTCCACAGTAACCTGAATGGAGGTAATGGGAGTTTTAATATCGTGAGAGAGCTGCGCAATCATCATTCTCTTTTCTTGCTCGCTCTCATCAAGTGATTGAAAGGTAGCCTGCAAATTGTGGGACATGTCATTAAAAGCCTGGCCTAGCTCTTGAAATTCTAATGGGCCTTTGGTTTCGATTTCTGTACTGAAATCCTTGCTTGCTATATCCTGAGCTTGTTTTTTCAAATGTTTCAGAGAAGAGAAAACGGGCGACAAAAGAAAGATGCTCACTGCAGCGCCAATGAAACTAGCAATCAAGGTCATTCCAACTAGAAAGTAAACTTCACTTTTATCAATCAACATTCGTTGGATTGCCCAGAAAACAACCAAAATCGTTAGTAGAGTCGAAACTAGATACCCCACTAAAATATAGCTTTTTAATTTCATTTTTTTTCTCTCGGTCTTTCCATCTTATAGCCCAATCCCCAAACAGTTTTGATAGCAGGAGTGTTTAAATTCGTATACTTACTCAACTCTTGTCTCAAAGCATGAATATGAACATTGAGTGTATTGGTATCATCCACATAGTCCTCTTGCCATACCTTCTCATAAAGTTCAGTCTTTGAAAAGACTCTCTCAGGATTGCTAGCTAATATCCATAGAAGTTCAAAAGATTTCACTGTCAATTCCAAAGGCTGTTCCCCAATGCGAACCTCATGAGTCACATGGTTGATCACTAAGTCACCAAACTCAATTTGCTCGGTCTCTCCGCCACGACTAAGGCGGCACAAGATATTATTCACTCTCAAAACCAATTCCCGTGGGCTAAACGGTTTAGCTATAAAATCATCTGCCCCCAAACTTAATCCATAAATCTTATCTTGTTCGCTTGTCTTAGCAGTTGTAAAGAGAAAGGGTTGATCAGGAGCAATATACTGAACTTCACTGATGAAATCATAACCGTCCATATTAGGCATCATGATATCTGTGATAATGAGGTCGATAGTTTTTTTCTAAAAAGTTCCAATCCTTCCTTACCATCATGGGCGACTAAAACATCGTAGCCTGCCTGTAAAAGATAACGATTTTGAATATCTAGAATATCTATCTCATCATCAACCAACAAAATTGTCTTTTTCATCTGACACTCCTTTGACAAAAACAGTGTTATGCTTGCTTTAGTATAACACTATTTTCCGTAATGTTTAAATGATTTGAACCTTAATCTTCTCTTTTGGTTTTCCAACCCAAAAATCCAACAAGACCGGCCAAGGCGAGTCCAAAGAATCCAAGAGTAGCCATTGCGGTTTGGGCTTCACCGGTATATGGAAGCATGTCTTTTTGGTCTTTCATTTGATCAACCATCATTGGACTTGACACCTTGTTATTAGATGCCATCTTGCCTTCATCAGACGCTTTGCTTGAGGCTGCTAGAGCTTGGTCTTGTTTCATGCTTGGTGTTGCCATTGGCTGGCTAGCGTTCATGGTTTTGTCCTGCTCTTTGCTAGGCATCATCTTATCCTGGCTAGCAGCTGGCATTTGAGATTTCATATTAGACGCATCTTGATGACTATTTATCATTGGAGTCGGCATAGCTGAACCATTAGAAGATGGAGCAAAGCCTGACTGCATCGGAATAGGGGACTGTTGTCCGTTCAAATTCACTGTCAAATCCTTAGTCGCTACGAGGTTGCTCAAATCTGCTTTACCATCTTTCGCACCGTACACCTTAATTGTAGCTTTATAACTTCCGTTTTGTTTTAAGAGGTCAAGCAAGTCTTTATCAGATTTGCCTTGGGTGCCTGCTAAATCTACTTCATAGAAGTAGAGACCTTTGCCCAATTTCTCTACTGGTGGGAGAGCAGGATTTCTTGCTAAACCGTTGTCTGACCATGGAGCCTTGTCTGATGCCTTCAGAATCAAACGAGTCAACATACCGTCACCGGCAAAGAATTCATATGGGATCACTTGGTTGACTCCGGCTGTGAATGGACCTGGGAAATTAGCTCTATCCAAGTAAGAAGCTGGGACTTCTACTGTGTCTTTGGTGTTGTCGGCCACACCTTTTTGCACTTCAGCTGGAGTGGTCGCTGGTTGCGCTTCACTGGCTTCGCGGTCTTGTCCAGAAGCTGTAGACATAGGATCTTCCACAGGTTTAACTGCATCTTCTGTTGGTTTCTTAGAGTCAGGTTGTGCTTGCACTTCTTCTTTTGGTGCTACTACTGGCTCTTTAGCAGTTTCGTCCGCTTTTTCTGAAGAACTTGTCGTATCCACACTTGCTTGAGGTGTTGGAACAGACTGTTCTGAAGGAAGAACTACATCGACTGCTTTTTTTAGAGCCTCTGTTGGTAAGTCGCTCTTTTAACTCACCGAAGTGTCGTTTGGCATGACTTGGGCCGGTGTCGGATTGACGACATCTGCACGTACAGAACCTGGTTGACCGACTAGGACAAAGAAGCCACTAGCCACAACAACTGAAGCAACACCTACACTGAGGTGGCGAATAGACCAACGAGTATATCTCTGATTTGGATTGAATTTCATAGGATTCTCCTTAGAGTTTTCTTTTTTTGATAGCTCTAGTATAATCTCCTAAAATTAAAAAGGATTAAGAAAAAGTTAAAATTTTTCTTAAATCCTTCTTATAAAATACTTATATTGGCTCAATAGGAAAAAAGAATGGTCATTTCTCTTTTAATCATTGAGGTGTGCTAGATTATCCAAATATTGGTTATTGATTACTGCCATCATATAGCCATCAGCTTTCAATTGATCATTCGGCCCAAATTGAACATCCAAGGGAGCATTTTCATAGTCACGAAAACCAAGAATATTGAGATTGTATTGTCCTCGAAGATCAAGTTCACTTAGACTCTTACCTGCCCACGACCTTGGAATTTTCATTTCGACTATCGAGACATTTTTGTCCAACTGAAAAACATCAACGCTGTTATTAAATAAAATAGTCTGTGCCAACGAACGACCCATCTCATATTCTGGTGAAATAACTGAATCTGCACCAATTTTTTCAAGGACTTTTTTTGCTGTATGGCTTTTAACCTTAGCAATAACAGTTGGTACTCCTAGACTCTTGCAATGCATGACTGCAAGCACACTAGATTCTAAATTTTCCCCAGTTGCCACCACAACTGTATCGCAGGTATCAATTCCTGCTGAGAGTAAGAGCTCTTCATCGGTAATATCTCCAACAACTCCACGTACCAAGACTGGTTCGAACTGATTGATTCGTTCCTCATGGTCGTCAATGGCGATAATATTTATATCATGCTGAGCGAGAGCGGTAAGTACACTACTCCCAAAAATACCCAAACCTAAAATTCCAATTGTCCGATCTGACATAGTTTATCCTTTCTTATCCTATCGTAATATCTGCTTTCATATAGTGGATCATATCTTTCTTATCTGGTTGATACTCAGCCAAACTAACTAATAGT
Source organism: Streptococcus sp. V728 (assembly GCF_052077995.1). NCBI lineage: Bacteria > Bacillati > Bacillota > Bacilli > Lactobacillales > Streptococcaceae > Streptococcus > Streptococcus sp. V728. Next base: position 5,300 of record NZ_JBQJJH010000005.1, read on the forward strand.
GTCAGTGGCCCAATTCGTCCGATAAACATCAGTAGCATGATAATGCTAAGAGCTAATCTGCCTAACTCTGGTGTCAGATTGGCAGTCACTCCGACCGTGGCAAGCGCTGAAATTGTCTCGAACATGATGTAGATAAAGCGCGGATTCCCTTCTGCTGTTACCCCTAACAGGATCAAGCCCAGCAAGAAAGTTAGCAAGAAGATAATAAAGACACTGAATGATTTTTGGACTGTCCGAGGTAAAATTGTTCTTCGAGCTACATTGGCATGAGGCAAGCCTAAAAGCTCACTGCGTGCAAATACTAATAATACAAAGAAGGTTGTGATTTTAAGCCCCCCGGCTGTTCCACCAGGCGCCCCACCGAGAAACATTTGTAAGATATAAATCAGCAAAGTAACAGGCCTAGCCTGAGTAAAATCAATAGAAGCGAAGCCTGCCGTCCGCATGCTGACAGTTTGGAAGAAACTGACTAGCAATTTATCTGGGAAGTTGAGATTTCCAATCGTTCCCGGATTGTTCCACTCTATCAAGAGGGTTGAAACTGTTCCAGTAAATAAAATTCCAGCTGTCAAGAAGAGAACCAACTTGGTATGGAAGCGAAGCCGACGTTTTTTCTTGCTCAACTGCGTGGCCAGGTCAAACCAAACCATGAACCCTAGACCACCTGTGATGATCAAAGCAGCAAGCACTAGATTAATCAAAGGATCAGTTTGAAAAGCTACTAAACTTGTACTTCCAAAATTATCAAAACCAGCATTACAGAAAGCTGAAATAGCTACGAAGATAGATGTAAAAATTCCTCGGCCCCAACCAAATTCCGGAACAAAACGAAAACTTAACAGGAAGGCTCCGAGTCCTTCAACGATAAAAGTCGTCAAGAAAATCGAACGTATGAAAACCATTAAAGACTGAGTTTCTCCATAACTAAAGCTCTCCAGAATTGTTTCACGGCTACGAAGGCTGAGCTTTTGCTTACTTTGAATATAAAAGACCCCTATAAAGGTCATGAGACCCAAACCACCAATCTGGATCAAAAACATACAGATTAACTGACCCCAGATGTTATATGTAGTAGCTACTGGTTGAGTAAAGAGTCCTGTCACACAGACCATGGATACTGCTGTAAAGAGATGGTCGAAATAGGTCGCTTGGGAGCTTGTTGCTTGCACAAATGGCAGACTCAAAAGGAGAGAGCCTGCGAAAATAACCAAAGCAAAACTTAAAAAAATTCGACGAGCAGGTGATAAACGTCCCAAGGTCGTGTTTATTTTTTCCGAAAATGATTTGAATAACATAGTTACATTGTACCATAAAAACAATTAAAGCAGTCACATATGACTAACGATTTCAAGACATAGTTCTAAGGCCTTGTTAAAAGCTTCTGCACCCCAATCACGGCTATCATAATTTTCTAAATCCGCTAGAGAGTCGGCTGTAAATAGAAGTTGACCCCAAACGACTCCTCGAAGCTGGGCAACTGCTGCAAGAGCTGCACACTCCATCTCCACAACTGCACAGCCTTCTTTCTTACGATAGGCAACTTTTTCAGCTGTTTCTCGGTAAAAACCATCTGTCGACCAAGTCATAACCTCTTCATAAGGAATGCCTAGTTGTTCCAAGACTTGCTCAATGGCAGAGATAGCCTCAATCTGCATCTCCATATAACGAGAAGGCGCTACATAGTGGTAGCTGGCCCCCTCATTTCGCAGAGCGCGAACAGGGACGAGAAAGGCATTTTCCTCTATATCGGCTAGGACTCCACAAGTACCAGTGGAAATGATTTGCTGCACACCATAGCCAATCAACCAATCCATAAACTGGGCCGCTGGAGCGGAACCGACAGGCGCTTGGGCAAGACACACTTTTTCACCTTTGTAGTCCATGACATAAACCGGGTAGGTCTTAGTGGCAGAAACAAACTCCCCTACGCAATCTGCTTCTACTTCCTGAGCATAGCGGTCAATCTCTTCTTCCAAAAATGCATAGATGCACTTCTTTGGTAACTGTAAATCCAAGCCTTCGTGATTCGGCACGATGACTGCCTGAGGATTATCGTCAAACTCTAAAATAGGAATAGCATGTTTTTGAATCATAGAATACCTCCTCTAAATTTTTACTATTATAACAAAAGCCAAACGAAAGTCAAGACGGGAGGCTAAGTCAAATCATAAAAAACCTACCTTAAGTAGGAAACAACAATTAAATGCTTTTTCCTCTACTAACAAAATTGCTAAAACTTAGGAATTAGTTTATAATAGATTGAATTTGAAAAAGGGAGGTTCTTATGAAATTCTATTCATATGACTATGTTCTAAGCCAGATCAGTCAACAGGATTGGGTCATGATTATTGTGTCGACGCTCTTAGTGATTGTGACTGGATTCTTTGCATTTAAGGCTTTCAAAGATAAAAGAGGGAGTAAGTTCCGTGAATTATCGCTCATTTCTATTTTGACGTTAATTGCTTTTGTATTGATTAGCATTACGAATCTTCAAAACAACCAATCCAATGATAATCAATTTCGTAGTTCCTTGCACTTCATCGAAATTGTATCAAAAGAGTTAGGTGTTGATAAGAAAAATGTTTATGTCAACACATCAGCAGTGACTGATGGGGCGATTATTAAAGTAGGTGACAATTTTTATCGTGCCATTAGTGGGACTGACCAAGATAGCTATTTATTAGAAAAGATGGAACTCTATAAATCAGATGTGGAACTCGTGGAGGTTGAAAAATGATAAGCTTTTTTGCTACAATTGCAATTAAATTAGCCTTGGGGCTACTTTCTCTTGTTTTTGTTATTAACGTAACAGGTAAAGGAAATTTAGCACCAAGTTCTGCAGTAGATCAAATCCAGAACTTTGTTCTCGGGGGTATTATCGGTGGGGTTATCTACAATAGCTCGATTACCATCATCCAATACGTAACAATCTTAATCATCTGGACTATTCTCATCCTGCTCCTTAAATGGTTGAATACCAATATTTCCTTTTTCAAACACTTAATTGACGGGAAACCAACTATTATCATCAAAAATGGTAAGTTAGATCCTGAAGCCTGTCGCACAAAAGGTCTAGCTGCGGCTGATGTTGCTCTTAAATTGCGCTCTCAAGGAATTTTCCAATTGAAGGATGTCAAGAGAGCTGTGATTGAGCAAAACGGACAGCTGATTGTCGTAAGAATGGGTGACGAAAATCCAAAATATCCTCTCATTACCGATGGTGTTGTCCAAGTTGAAATCCTAGAAACCATTGGCAAATCCGAGGAGTGGCTAACTGAGAAATTGAAAGAAGAAGGTTTCGAAGAAGTCTCAAATATCTTTATTGCTGAATATGATAAAGGTCAATTGAATGTTGTAACCTATTAAAAAAATAAACTGATGCTTTTCGTATCAGTTTTTTGCTTTTTAGCATAAAAGGGTATATACTTAAATTAGTATCTGATGTAATTTAGATAATACAAAAAATTAACGGAGGTATCCCCCATGTCAATCGAAGAAAAATTCAACCAAGCTAAAGGTTCTGTCAAAGAAAGTTTTGGTAAACTTACTGGCGATACTAAAACTCAAGCGGAAGGAGCTGCAGAAAAAGTAGCTTCAAAAGCTAAAGAAGTTGCTGAAGATGCTAAAGAAGCTGTCGAAGGTGCAGTATCTGGCGTGAAAAACATCTTTAAAAAAGACGGAGAATAATTCTTTCTCATCCTAATATCATAAAAATCTCCCTTCTCTTTCGAGAAAGGAGATTTTCTTTTATGGTCGTCCACCAGGTGCACCACCAGGTGCTCCTCCGCCTCCAGGAATAGAGTTAACGATTTCAGTTTGTTTTTCACCATTGAGGTAGATATCTCCACCTGTATAGCTAGCTGTTCCATCAAAGTCAAATCCTGTTTGACCAGTCATCTTAATAGTTCCACCTGTGACAGTGATATTCCCATTTGAGTCAATCGGATCAGTGTCTCCTTGACCAACTTCAACGGTCAAGTTCCCACCATTCATGGTGAAGAAGATTTCACTTTGCTGGGCATTTTTGTTGGCTGCATTAACACCATCGTCTGTCGCGTAAATAGTAATGTCCCCACCGTTAATAGTGATTGACTTACCTTCAAGACCTTCTGTAGAATTCTTAACTGTGTAGGTTCCGCTATCGATAACCAAATCACCTGATGCATGGATACCATCATCACCAGCAGTAACAGTGATAGTATTATCAGAGAGATACATGGTTCCAACAGATGTATCGTCATCATTGTCTACCTTGACACCGTCCTCCTTGGCATCTACGGTCATGGTTGTGCCAGTAATGTTAAGTTCATCATTGACATTAAAGGCATCTCCGACTGCTGTGATGTTGTAGGTTCCACCTGTGATGTGAAGTGTATCGTTAGCCTTGATAGCATTGTTTTTCTTGCCATCTACATTGAGAGTTCCTTTACCGTTGATGGTTAAGTCCACTTTAGAGAAGAGTGCTGCATCCGCCTTTTCATCACTATTCGTTGCTGAATCTGACAGGCTATTGGTTGTACCATCTGCTAGAGTTAAGTAAACATGACCGGCTGATGTGGCAGAAATAGCTGCATTAGTATTGGTCATGGTAACGCCATTTAGAACAATATGTACATCATCAGTCTTTTCAGCTTCAATTTTGATTTGAACACCGTCAGATTGACCTGAAATCACATAGGTACCAGACTTAGAAATTGTGACGGTAGAATCTGATACGGCAACTCCGTCACCAGATACTGTCGCTGTTGATCCTGACAGCGTTACAGTTGATGCAGACTTTTCATCGTAAGAAGTATCATAGTCTTTATCCGTAAAATAGCTAGTTTTCTTAGCGTTTGTAGTTGATGTGGTGCTTGTTGCGGTATTGCTAGTTGTTGAATTTGATGTTGACTGGGCACATGCCGTCACCAGAGACAGAGTAGCAATCGTCGTTAATAAGAAAGTCCATTTTTTTGTTTTCATACTAGTTTCCTCATCTTCATTTTACTTAGTATCATTCTATAGAAACTCCCTAAAAATAACCTAAATTTTTTCTGAAAATTTTCTTAAACCTACTTAGCACTATTGATAAGTAAAATCATTTACAAATAAAAAGAACAGCTTTTCGCTGTTCTTTTAGTTTTTTTTGACTGGAATTTCTTTGATAACTCGTGCTGGATTTCCTGCAAGGACTACATTGTCGCCAAACGACTTAGTAATAACTGCTCCTGCTCCTGCAAGAACATTATCACCTAAAGTAACACCCGGTAGGACAATGACTCCACCACCTGCCCAGAAATTTTTCCCAATCGTAATGGGTTTCCCAAATTCTATCCCAGAATTTCGTTCGTCGGGATCAAGGGGATGAAGAGGGGTTAAAAATTGGCAGTTGGGTCCAATCATGGCATTGTCTCCAATGGTAATCGGACAAACATCCAACATGGTTAAATTCCAATTGGAATAAAAATTCTCTCCCAAATAGATATTGACACCATAATCAACCATCAAACGAGTATTGACATAGAGATTTTCACCAGTTGAGCCAAACCATCCTTTGATGATTTCCAAACCTTTTACTGGATCGACTTCTTCATTAAATGAGGCTTGCTTTTGTCGTGCTATTTGTGCTAGAGCACGAAGTTCTGGATCGAACGGGTGATAAGGTTCTCCCGCAATCATTTTTTGATATTCACTTTTCATCGTTTGACTTCCTTGTTTGCTTTACAAGATTGTAGCATAGTTCTATCCTTAAAACAAGCAGCAAAGAGATTAAAAAAACTAGTACATCTAATGATGTACTAGTTTTTAAGTAGAAAGTTAACTATTCCTATCTTTAAAAGTCAGATTAGTCTTCTTTCTTTTTACGAGCGATAAGTCCAAATCCACTCAAGACACCTACTAAACCAAGGGCAGCAAGGCTAGCATGATCTTCAGTACCAGTATTTGGCAATTGGTCAGTTGTCCAAACGACCTCTTCAGCAACTGGGGCTGGTTTTTCTTGAACTGGTGCTGGCACCGGAGCTGGTGTTGGTGCTGGCGTTGGCACTGGTGCTGGCGTTGGCACTGGTGTTGGTGCTGGCGTTGGCACTGGTGCTGGTGCTGGCGTTGGTGTTGGAGTTGGTGTTGGAGTTGGTGTTGGAGTTGGTGTTGGCGTTGGTGTTGGAGTTGGTGTCACTTTCTTCTTGTAAATGTGTTGGACATTACCATCTTTATCAACAACTGTCTTCACAAACTCGTAACCTGGAATATCTTTCTTAGGTTGTTCGCCATCTTCTGTTGGGTAGCCTGGAATTGGTTTACCATTTTCATCAACATATGAAGTTGTTACTTTTTCGTAGACATGGACTGTATCCCCGTTAGGCAATTTCTTAGTTTCAACGAAGCGGTAACCTGGGATATCTTTCTTAGGTTGTTCACCGTCTTCTGTTGGGTTACCTGGAATTGGTTTACCATCTTTGTCTACAAACGTAGTAACTGGGGTTACAGTTGGTGTGTAAGTTGCAGAAACTTTTGTTCCGTTAACATCTTCACGCACAACTGTCACTGATGGAGCAGTTCCAGTAAATTCTGGTTCTGGTTTAAAGGTTACTGTTCCATCTGGAGCTACTGTGTATGTACCAACTCCTTCAACAGTCTTAGTTGTTGAACCATCTTCAAATGTAGCTGGAACATCATTATTCATAGGCACATCTGGGTTACCTGGTGTAAAGGTTGGTTTACCAGATTGTTCTTTACCTTTTGGTCCAATAGATGTAGCTGGTTCCGCTGTAGGAGTTACTGGAGTTACAGTTGGTGTGTACTTAGCTGTAACTGGCGTACCATTCTTGTCAACACGTTTAACAGTCACGCCTGTTCCTGTTCCTGTGAATGATTTTTCTGGTACGAATGTAACGGTTCCATCTGGGGCTACTGTGTATGTTCCTTCGCCTGGAATTACCTTAGTTGTTGAACCATCTTCAAATGTAGCTGGAACATCTTCATCCATCGGCACATCTGGGTTACCTGGTGTGAAGGTTGGTGTACCTGTTTGTGTCTTGCCTTGGATATCTGTTGATGTTGTTGGTTCCGCTGTTGGTGTTACTGGAGTTACAGTTGGGGTGTACTTAGCTGTAACTGGTGTACCGTTCTTGTCAACACGTTTAACAGTCACGCCTGTTCCTGTTCCTGTGAATGATTTTTCTGGTACAAATGTAACGGTTCCGTCTGGAGCTACTGTGTAAGTTCCTTCACCTGGAATTACCTTAGTTGTTGAACCATCTTCGAAGGTTGCAGGTGTATCATCATCCATTGGTACACTTGGGTTACCTTCTGTAAAGTTTGGTTTGCCTGTTTGTGTCTTACCTTGGATATCTGTTGATGTTGCCGGTTCTGCTGTTGGCACAACTGGAGTAATCTTAGGTGTGTATGTTGTTTCAGCCGGAGTGCCGTTGGCGTCTTTAGCTTGAACCTTAACTGGAACGACTTCACCTGAGTAAGATTTATCAGTTGGTGTGAAGGTTACAAGGCCTGTTTCTTTATCGACTGTGAAAGTACCGATTTCTTTCCCTTCTGGTGATTTAGCGACTACTGATGCAGCTGGTTGACCGTTTTCATCAAGGAGAGTAATGGTATCCTTGTCGATTGGTGCTACTGGATCACCTTCTGTGAAGGTTACAGTTCCAGTTTGAACGACACCTTGAGGTGCTTCTGATTCAGCTGGAGTTGCTGTAGGAGTTACTGGAGTTACAGTTGGTGTGTACTTAGCTGTAACTGGTGTACCATTCTTATCTACACGTTTAACAGTTACGCCTGTTCCTTTACCTGTGAATGATTTTTCTGGTACGAAAGTAACAGTTCCATCTGGTGCTACTGTGTAAGTTCCTTCACCTTCAACTGTCTTAGTTGTTGAACCATCTTCAAAGGTTGCAGGTGTATCATCATCCATTGGGACATTTTCATTACCTGGTGTGAAGGTTGGTTTACCTGTTTGTTTTTGACCTTGTTTGTCAGTTGATGTTGCATCTTCAGCTGTTGGTTTAACTGGTGTTACTGTTGGTGTGTATGTCGCAGAAGCTTTTGTTCCGTTCTTATCTTCGCGGACAACTGTCACGGCTGGAGCAGTTCCTACGAATGATTTTTCTGGTACAAATGTGACAGTACCGTCTGGAGCAACTGTGTAAGTACCAACACCTTCAACGGTCTTAGTTGTTGATCCATCGTCAAATGTCGCTGGAACATCTTCGTTGATTTCAACAGTTTTCTCAACGCCATCAACCGTTACAGTTCCACCCTTGAATTCAGGCTTACCTGTTTGAGTAGCACCTTGGATATCTGTAGTTTCAACTGGTGTTGCAGTTGGTGTTACTGGTAATACTGTTGGTGTGTAGGTCGCTGAAGCTTTTGTTCCATTCTTATCTTCGCGGACAACTGTCACTGCTGGAGCAGTTCCTACGAATGATTTTTCTGGTACAAATGTGACAGTACCGTCTGCTGCTACTGTGTATGTACCAACACCTTCAACTGTCTTAGTTGTTGAACCATCGTCAAATGTTGCTGGAACATCTTCGTTGATTTCAACAGTTTTCTCAACACCGTTAACTTCAACTGTACCACCCTTGAATTCAGGCTTACCTGTTTGAGTTGCACCTTGAATATCTTTTGTTTCTGCTGGTGTTGCAGTTGGTGTTACTGGTAATACTGTTGGTGTGTATGTCGCTGAAGCTTTTGTTCCATTCTTATCTTCGCGGACAACTGTCACTGCTGGAGCAGTTCCTACGAATGATTTTTCTGGAACAAATGTAACTGTACCATCTGCTGCTACTGTGTAAGTACCAACGCCTTCTACTGTTTTAATTGTTGAACCATCGTCAAATGTTGCTGGAACATCTTCGTTGATTTCAACAGTCTTCTCAACACCGTTAACTTCAACTGTACCACCCTTAAATTCAGGCTTACCTGTTTGAGTTGCACCTTGAATATCTTTTGTTTCTGCTGGTGTTGCGGTTGGTGTTACTCCTACCACAGTTGGTGTGTACTTAGCTGTAGCAGTCTTAATGTACTCTTCTTGAATCTTACCGTCTTTATTTCGACCAACTGGCGCTGACAATGTAACTTCCACACCTTTGGCTGTACCAGTAAAGCTTGGTTCTGGAGTGAAGGTTACTTCACCAGTTGTAGGATTGATAGTGTAAGTTCCTTCTCCTGCTACTGTTACAGATGTCGCATCAATAGTACGACCAGTTGCTGGGTCTACCAACTTAGCAGGATATTCTGCACTTGGGGTGATGGAAATCTTGTCACCTTTTGCGTTAGACGCAGTTGTGTTAAAGGTTGGTGTTTCTTTTTGAGTCGCACCTTGAATATCTTTAGAAGTCTTGTCAACTCCTTCAATGTCAATCGGTGTTACAGTTGGAACATATTGACCATCCATGGTATTCAACTGACCATCAATGTTTGCTTCTTTGTCTGGGAATTTTGATGACCAACCCGTATCGTAACCATTGTTATCTACACGACGGATAGAGATACCATCTGCAGTTCCTAGGAAGTTATCCTCAGGAATAAACTCAACGTCTACGTCTTTACCGTTGGCAGTGATCTTGTATTTACCTTGACCTGGAACGACATAGTAACCATCTGCATCAAGAGTTGCACGGTTGCCATCTTTATCAACGATGTATGGTTCTACAGTTTCGTCGATGACTGCCTGAGAGTTACGTTGATACTTGTGCTCTCCACGTGCTGTAAAGGTTACTGTTGCTGTTTGTTTAGTAGCTTGAGGACCAGAAGTTTCCTTAAATTCCCCTTTAGGTGGGTGGGTGATTTGAGTCTTGAAGTCTTCTACTTCCCCTGAAAAGGCCATACCCGTTGGACTTTCAATCTCAGTAGCTTTCTTAGCAATACGGACACGAGCACCAAGCTCGTTGACGCTAGGATCGATGTAAGTCTTGCTGTTTGCAAAGGTCAACTCAACAGTGCCATCTTGTGTGATTGTAGCGAGATTTGAGCGTTCATCCTCATCGAATTTACCATTTTGGTTAAAGTCTACCCAACCATAGATATGTGCTTCTGAAGCTCCATCCAAATGGGCTTGAACTGACATCTTGTAGTTCCCTGGGCGTGTACGGTCCATCTTGATCATCTCATTGGTTGTCCCTTTGAGTTCATCCGGAAGCAATTGGTTAATTCCTTCATCGGCCGTAGTTGAGTTGTCATCACCGAACCAGTCGAGAGTTGTGTTCTCATCCATATCTGGGCTCACGCTACCAAGATACGGTTGATTTACTTTAGCTCCAGTAACACCGTCAACAGTTGCAATGGTATGGACTGCCTTACCGTATGACTCAGGAGCATCCCCTTCATCAAGTGGGAAGAATCCTAGCATAGCAGACTGTTTACCACCCGAAGCGATGTAAAGTCCAACTTCAGAGGCACCACGTGTCATCACGAGTGGAACAGTATAATTACCTGCAGAAATGTTTGGTCCAAAGACACCAGTCCCAAGACCACCAGTTACTTGGTCAGGATTTCCGAAATATTTCCAAGCTACTGGTTTCTTTTCTGGTCCAACTTGATCAGAATCACGAAGTTGTCTTAGGTTAATGTTATTATATTTAGGTTTAGACCCCAAAAGATTATCTGTATCTTGCGGAACGTAAGTTTCAGAGGTGGATGGTCTGGTAGACTTTTTCCATTCTCCAAGGTGTTGCCAACCTCCTCCATTGGTAGTGAACATAACAAATTCACCAGGGTTAGCAGATTCCCCATCAGCCATAACAATAGCTGGCTTAACTGTCTTACCACGGAAGGTCGCAGAGATTTCAAACTGAACTCCAATATTTCCACCATTCATAGCTGAACTCATGGTAGTCTTCTTGGTTTTCGTATCAACATTTTCAAATCTAATTTCAGTCCAATTATTTTGAGCATCAGCGACAACGTCGGCTTCCATGCCATCGTTAAAAGCTTTTTTAGCCCCTGTTGAAGTAACACCCTTTACATAGCCATTTTTTGCATTTGGATCATAGGTTGCTTTTTCAGCTTCTGTAGCCCCTTGGTCTTCCATCCGTTTTTTGTAGATTTCAGTCGCTTGGAAAGGCTTCAAGGATTTGACTTTTACCGTAACTACATAGCCAGGCATGATTTCCTTGGTATAAGTAGCGCCAACTTGAAGAGCTAGTTTTTCTTCTAAATCTTTATCAGGATATTGGTCATTTTTAGGAACGAGGACTGTTTTTGCTCCCTTCCAGTTAGCAACATCTCCAAAGTCCAACCATGTAATCTGGCTAGTCATAGATTTGGCATCAACATCTGTTGTAAAGCCAGGTTTTTCAACCTTTGGAGTTGATGTTGCGTCTACAACGTCTGCACCAATTCCAGTAGCTGTTGCAGTATCTGCACGGAAGGCAGTATTCTTATCAATCTCTTTACCATTACGAGGGTCATTTTCCCCTGTATTTGCGATTGCGTTTGTAGTTTTGGCTGGTGCTGTGTTTTCAGCTGGTTTTCCAGTAGTTGCTTCTGTTGTAGCAGGAGTTTCAACTACTGGTTTTTCTACTTTAGCTACTTCCTTGTTTTTAAGTTTCGCATTGACAGTCGTTACGAGTGATTGGTAAGCTGCGTCCAATTCAGCTTGGCTTGTAGCAGTTGCAAGAGCATTTTGAGCGTTTGCAAGACTTGCTTTGAGAACTTCTACACTCTCATCTGTCTTGTTACTGTATTTACCATTTGCCAAGTTTGCTTCAACTTCAGCAACATAAGCTGCTAATGTTTCAGTTTTAAGCTCAGGTTTTACCTCAGTTGAAACTGCAGGAGCTGCTTCTGCTTGGTAAGTTACTTCTTTAGCTGTTGTAGTTTCTTTAGCTGTTGTTGCTTCAGCCACAACTGGAGTTTCAGCTTTACCGACTTCTGTCGTTGCTGCAACACCATCAGCTTGTTGTTCTTCCGTCACTTCATCGGCACCAACACCTGTGGCAGTTCCGAGCATCACTAACGTTCCAAGTAGGACCGAGCAAACTCCTACATGAAGTTTACGGATCGAGAATCGACTGATTCGGTCGTTAAACAAATCATTTTTCACGATTTTTTCCTCCATTCCCCTTTTGGGAGTATATTTTTTTATCATTTATGCATTGTTTTTTACAAAATCCTAAACATGCGACTGTCTTATTTTATCATGACAAAGTCTAAAAAGCAAAGCTTTTTGCTCACTTTTTTCAAAATGAAATTAATATGTTTTAATTCCATAATATTCCTATTTTTTTAGGAAAATATACATTACACTTTCATGACCAACACACACCAAAAGAGGGAAGTTCCCCTCTTTTAGATGAGTAGATTATTCACTTGTTTCAACAGTCTCAACTAGGACATCTACTTGCTCTTCTTGTGAATCTGCAAGGAGTGACTCTTCGTTGACTGCTTGTGGTTCAAGGTTACGGTAGCGAGCCATACCAGTACCAGCTGGGATAATCTTACCGATGATAACATTTTCCTTGAGACCAAGGAGATGGTCTTTCTTACCACGGATAGCTGCATCTGTAAGGACACGAGTTGTTTCCTGGAAGGAAGCAGCTGACAAGAAACTATTTGTTTCAAGTGAGGCTTTTGTGATTCCCATTAGGACTGGACGACCTGTTGCTGGAACTCCACCTGCGATAAGAACATCTTTGTTAGCATCTGTAAAGTCGTTGATATCCATGAGAGTACCCATGAGAAGATCCGTATCACCTGGATCCATGACACGGACTTTACGGATCATTTGACGAACCATTACCTCGATGTGTTTGTCTCCGATTTCTACCCCTTGGCTACGGTATACTTTTTGTACTTCACCAAGTAGGTAGGTTTCAACTGACAAGACATCACGTACAGCAAGGAGACGTTTTGGTTGGATAGAACCTTCTGTCAAGGCTGCACCGCGAGAAACTTGGTCTCCAACTTCTACACGCATACGTGCTGTGAATGGTACCACGTATTCGCCTTCGCCAGTTTCACCTTTAACGAAGACTTTCTTAGTACGAGTTGAAGCATCTTCTTCGATTGCTGTAACTTCCCCTTTGACTTCTGTGATGACCGCTTCCCCTTTAGGATTGCGGGCTTCAAAGATTTCTTGGACACGAGGAAGACCTTGAGTGATATCGGTATTTGAGGCAACCCCACCCGTGTGGAAGGTACGCATTGTAAGCTGTGTACCAGGTTCCCCGATAGATTGGGCAGCGATTGTACCAACTGCTTCACCAACTTCAACCGCATCACCAGTCGCTAAGTTAATACCATAACAATGACGGCAGACACCATGACGAGTGTTACATGTAAATACGGAACGGATTGTTACTTCTTCAACACCAGCATTGACAATTTCACGTGCTTTGTCTTCTGTAATCAATTCATTTGGACCGATGATAACTGCACCAGTTTCTGGATGCTTAACAGTTTTCTTAGTGTAACGACCATTGAGACGCTCTTCGAGAGACTCAATCATCTCTTTACCTTCAGTGATAGAACGGATCAAGAGACCACGGTCAGTTCCACAGTCATCCTCACGGATGATAACATCTTGGGCAACGTCAACCAAACGACGAGTCAAGTAACCTGAGTCGGCTGTTTTAAGGGCCGTATCGGTCATACCTTTACGAGCACCGTGAGTTGAGAAGAACATTTCGAGTACTGACAAACCTTCGCGGAAGTTTGAAAGGATTGGCAATTCCATGATACGTCCGTTCGGAGCAGCCATCAGACCACGCATACCGGCAAGCTGTGAGAAGTTCGAGATGTTACCACGGGCTCCAGAGTCCATCATCATAACGATTGGGTTCTTAGGATCTTGGTTGGCAACCAAACGTTTCTCCAATTTTTCACGGGCAGCACGCCATTCAGCTGTAACAGCATTATAGCGTTCATCATCTGTGATCATACCACGACGGAATTGTTTTGTGATTTGTTCTACACGTTTGTGTGATTCTTCGATGATTTCAGCCTTATCTTCAACGACTGGGATATCGGCAATACCCACTGTCAAACCTGCAAGTGTTGAGTGGTGGTAACCGAGGTTCTTCATACGGTCAAGTAGGGCAGAAGTCTCTGTCGTACGGAAACGTTTGAAGATTTCAGCAATGATATTTCCAAGGTTTTTCTTCTTAAATGGGGCGTTAATTTCAAGTTTGCTAATAGCTTCCTTGATATTTGCACCTAGTGGCAAGAAGTACTTATCTGGAACACCTTCTGTCAAGTTCGCATTTGTAGGTTCTTGCAAGTAAGGTAGGCCTTCTGGCATGATATCGTTGAAAAGGATTTTACCGACAGTTGTAAGCAAGATTTTGTGTTTTTGCTCTTCTGTCCATGGTTTGTTGAGGCTATCTGTTGCAATACCAACACGTGAGTGAAGGTGAACATAACCATTACGGTAAGCCATAACAGCTTCGTCACGGTCTTTGAAGACCATTCCTTCACCTTCACGACCAGCTTCTTCCATGGTCAAGTAGTAGTTACCCAAAACCATGTCCTGAGATGGAGTAACAACTGGTTTACCATCTTTAGGATTCAAGATATGCTCAGCAGCAAGCATCAAGATACGAGCTTCTGCTTGAGCTTCTTCTGAAAGCGGTACGTGGATGGCCATTTGGTCACCGTCGAAATCGGCATTGTAGGCTTCACAGACAAGTGGGTGCAAACGAAGGGCTTTACCATCAATCAAGACCGGCTCGAAGGCTTGGATACCCAAACGGTGAAGGGTAGGTGCGCGGTTCAAAAGAACTGGGTGTTCTTTGATCACTTCTTCGAGGATATCCCAGATGCGTTCATCTCCACGTTCTACCAAGCGTTTAGCCGCTTTAACGTTTTGCACGATATCGCGCGCTACGATTTCACGCATAACGAATGGTTTAAAGAGTTCGATGGCCATTTCACGTGGCACACCACATTGGTACATCTTAAGAGTTGGACCAACGGCGATAACAGAACGTCCTGAGAAGTCAACACGTTTACCGAGCAAGTTTTGACGGAAGCGTCCTTGTTTCCCTTTGAGCATGTGGCTCAATGATTTAAGCGGACGACTACCTGGTCCTGTGATTGGACGACCACGACGACCATTGTCAATCAAAGCGTCAACTGCTTCTTGAAGCATACGCTTCTCATTTTGAACGATGATACCTGGTGCATTCAACTCAAGCAAACGAGCCAAACGGTTGTTACGGTTGATAACACGACGGTAAAGGTCGTTCAAGTCAGATGAGGCAAAACGACCACCATCCAATTGCAACATTGGACGAAGATCTGGTGGAATAACCGGAAGGATATTAAGAACCATCCATTCAGGTTTGTTTCCAGACTTGTGGAAAGCATCCAAAACATCCAAACGACGGATAGCTTTGACACGTTTTTGTCCAGTAGCTGTTTTCAACTCTTCTTTGAGTTCAGCAATTTCTTTTTCAAGATCAACTTGTTTCAAGAGATCTTGGACAGCCTCAGCACCCATTTTGGCAACGAATGATCCTTGACCATATTCACGCAAGCGTTCACGGTATTCACGCTCTGTCATGATAGATTTGTGCTCAAGTGGTGTATCTTTTGGATCGATCACCACGTAAGCAGCAAAGTAGATAACTTCCTCGAGGGCACGAGGACTCATATCAAGGGTCAAGCCCATACGGCTTGGAATTCCCTTGAAATACCAGATATGAGATACAGGAGCTTTCAACTCGATGTGTCCCATACGTTCACGACGAACTTTTGTACGCGTTACTTCAACACCACAACGGTCACAAACAATCCCTCTGTAACGAATGCGTTTGTATTTACCACAAGCACATTCCCAGTCTTTTGTAGGACCAAAGATCACTTCATCAAAGAGTCCTTCACGTTCTGGTTTCAACGTACGGTAATTGATTGTTTCAGGTTTTTTGACTTCTCCATAAGACCATGAACGGACTTTGCTTGGAGAAGCTAGTGTGATTTGCATACTTTTAAAACGATTTACATCAACCACTATTTCTTCCCTTTCTATTTTAAGTGAACTGCTTATTCTTGCTCAGCAGCTTCTTCTGTTGCTTCCGCTTTTGCATTTTCTTCAGCTTCAAAGGCTGCTTTTGCCTCTTGAGCTGCTCTTTCGCGGGCTTTTTCAAGGTCATCTACGTGGATGACATCATCGTCTTCCACTTCATCGAGGTCACGAAGTTCCACTTCTTGATCATCTTCGTCAAGGACACGCATGTCAAGACCAAGAGATTGCAATTCTTTTACAAGAACTCGGAACGATTCTGGAACACCTGGTTTTGGAATTGGTTTTCCTTTTGTAATAGCTTCATAAGCTTTCAAACGTCCGTTGATATCGTCAGACTTGTAGGTCAAGATTTCTTGAAGGACATTTGATGCACCATAGGCTTCAAGTGCCCAAACCTCCATCTCACCGAAACGTTGTCCACCAAACTGAGCTTTACCTCCAAGTGGTTGTTGTGTAACGGTTGAGTATGGCCCGACTGAACGTGCGTGCAATTTATCATCAACCATGTGGTGAAGTTTGATCATGTACATGACACCGACTGACACACGGTTATCGAATGGCTCACCTGTACGTCCATCGTAAAGAATTGTCTTAGCATCACTATCCATACCTGCTTCTTTGACAGTGTCCCAAAGATCTTCAGAACTTGCTCCGTCAAAGACTGGTGTTGCGATGTGGATACCAAGAGTACGAGCAGCCATACCTAGGTGAAGCTCCATAACCTGACCGATATTCATACGCGATGGCACCCCAAGTGGGTTCAACATGATATCGACTGGAGTTCCATCTGGAAGGTAAGGCATGTCTTCTACAGGAACGATACGAGAGACAACCCCTTTGTTTCCGTGACGTCCGGCCATCTTATCTCCGACCTTAATCTTACGTTTTTGAGCGATATATACGCGAACCAGCATATTAACACCAGATTGCAATTCATCACCATTTGCACGTGTAAAGATTTTAACATCACGAACAACACCGTCGGCACCGTGTGGTACACGAAGAGAAGTATCACGAACTTCACGAGATTTGTCTCCGAAGATAGCGTGCAAGAGGCGTTCTTCAGCAGAAAGGTCTTTTTCACCCTTAGGTGTTACTTTACCTACAAGGATATCTCCTTCTTTAACCTCAGCACCGATACGGATAATCCCCATTTCGTCAAGGTCTTTAAGGGCATCTTCACCAACGTTTGGAATTTCACGAGTGATTTCTTCAGGGCCAAGCTTTGTATCGCGAGTTTCTGATTCGTATTCTTCAAGGTGGACAGATGTGTAGACATCATCTTTGACCAAGCGTTCGCTCATAATAACGGCATCCTCGAAGTTGTAACCTTCCCATGTCATGTAGGCAACGATTGGGTTTTGTCCAAGCGCCATTTCACCTTTTTCCATAGAAGGTCCATCAGCGATAAAGTCGCCTTTTTCAACGACATCACCAACTTTTACAAGGGTGCGTTGGTTGTAGGCAGTACCTGAGTTTGAACGACGGAATTTTTGGATATGGTAAACATCAAGCGAACCGTCTTCACGACGAACTTCTACCTTATCTGCATCTGCATAGGTAACTTTACCATCGTATTGAGCGATAACAGCCGCTCCAGAGTCGTGAGCTGCTTGATATTCCATACCAGTACCAACAAATGGTGCTTTTGGATCAATCAAAGGCACAGCCTGACGTTGCATGTTAGCACCCATGAGGGCACGGTTGGAGTCATCGTTTTCCAAGAAAGGAATACATGCTGTCGCAACGGCAACTACCTGTTTTGGAGAAACATCCATATAATCAACACTTGATGCTGGATATTCTTGGTTAACCCCTTGGTGACGTCCCATGACAACTTTTTCTGCGAAAGTTCCATCAGCATTCAATTTAGAGTTAGCCTGAGCAACTGTGTACTCATCTTCTTCATCGGCAGTCAACCAAACGATTTCGTTGGTTACTTTACCAGTCGCACGATCAACCTTGCGGTATGGTGTTTGAATGAAACCATACTTGTTCAAGTGTCCATATGAAGACAAGTTGTTGATCAAACCGATGTTGGGTCCTTCAGGCGTTTCAATCGGACACATACGACCATAGTGAGTGTAGTGCACGTCACGCACTTCATATCCAGCGCGGTCACGTGTCAAACCACCAGGTCCTAAGGCAGATAAACGACGTTTGTGTGACAACTCAGAAAGTGGGTTGTGTTGATCCATGAACTGTGACAATTGAGATGAACCAAAGAATTCTTTGATTGCAGCAGTTACTGGACGGATATTAATGATTTGTTGAGGTGTTAACACTTCGTTATCTTGAACAGACATACGTTCACGAACGTTACGTTCCATACGTGAAAGTCCAAGACGTACTTGGTTGGCAAGCAATTCACCAACGGCACGGATACGACGGTTTCCGAGATGGTCAATATCATCGACACGACCGATACCTTCAGCCAAGTTGAGGAAATAGCTCATTTCAGCAAGGATGTCTGCTGGTGTGATAGTTCGAACTTTATCACCTGGATTTGCATTACCGATGATTGTTACAACACGATCTGGATCAGTTGGTGCTACAAGCTTGAATTTTTGGAGTACGACTGGTTCTGTCAATACCGCTGAGTCATTTGGAGTGTAGACAATCTTGTTCAAATCACCATCCAAGTGACCTTCGATGCTTTCGATGACATCGCGAGTCATGACAGTCCCTTTTTCAACCAAGATTTCACCAGTTTCTGGGTCTACCAATGGTTCAGCAATTGTTTGATTCAACAAACGGTTTTTGATATTGAGTTTCTTGTTGATCTTGTAGCGTCCAACAGCTGCCAAGTCATAACGACGTGGGTCGAAGAAACGAGCTACAAGCAAGGTACGTGAGCTCTCAGCAGTTTTTGGTTCACCTGGACGAAGGCGTTCATAAATTTCTTTCAAAGCCTCGTCTGTACGAGAGTCCATTGGATTTTTATGGATATCTTTTTCAACAGTGTTACGAACCAATTCGCTGTCACCAAAGATATCAAAGATTTCGTCATCACCTGAGAAACCAAGCGCACGAACCAAGGTCGTAAATGGAATTTTACGCGTACGGTCGATACGAGTGTAGGCGATGTCTTTTGAGTCACTCTCAAGTTCCAACCAAGCTCCACGGTTAGGGATAACTGTTGAACCGTAACCTACTTTGCCGTTTTTATCTACCTTGTCATTAAAGTAAACACCTGGTGAGCGCACCAACTGTGATACGATGATACGTTCACCACCGTTGATGATGAAAGTACCCATCTCAGTCATGATTGGGAAATCACCAAAGAAAACTTCTTGAGTTTTGATTTCGCCAGTTTCTTTGTTAATCAAGCGGAAAGTTACAAAGATTGGTGCTGAGTAACTTGCATCATGGATACGAGCTTCTTCAAGCGTGTATTTTGGTTCTTTGATTTCGTAGCCAACAAACTCTAACTCCATAGTGTCAGTAAAGTTTGAAATTGGCAATACATCTTCAAACACTTCCTTCAGACTATGGTCTAGGAAATCTTTGAATGAATCAGTTTGAATTTCAATCAAATTTGGTAAGTCAAGAACTTCTTTAATTCTTGAAAAACTACGACGGGTACGATGTTTCCCGTATTGAACGTCATGTCCTGCCAAGATGATTCTCCTTTGTAAATAAAGTTCCAAGCTTAGTTGTCTAAGCTAATAATTATCGTTAAATGGTCCTAAAACCCCTATCAACTTATCCTTCTCGACTAATTTTCAGAATCTTTAAATCTCTGTTACAGATGCAAAAAATCCCGAAAAAAAGCACAAAAAGAGCAGTTAAATCCGACTTTTTTCAGGAGATTTAACTGCTGTGAGCCTTGCCCGGACAATATTTCAGACAAAACCTACGACAAATGATTACTCATATTATACCCGATTTTCTCTAATTTTTCAAGTCCTTTGAAGGATTTTTCTTGCTTTAGTATAGTTGTAGCTTGCTTTCAGAAAAGGTTATTTTCTAGACAACTAGTTGTTGAATAAATAGAACAGGTTCTATTCATTAACCTACCAACCAACTCTTTAGTTTGTAAGATAGCATCTTGTATACTGAAAAAGAAACAATACTAATCAATTCAACTTGCTTGACAAAAGCGTTGCTTAGTGGTTTAATATACCCCATAAGGGTATATCGGAGGTGCCTATGTTTCATTTATTTACAAAAATTGACAGTATTTCTACCAGCGAGTTAGAAGCTAAACTCAGAGAACCGATTCAGCTACTGGATGTTCGGACGCCTACGGAATTCCATAGAGGTCATATCAAAAATGCCAAGAATGTCCCTCTATCCGATATCGGATCTTATACACCAACGACAAAAGAAACACTCTATGTCATTTGTCATTCTGGTGTGCGCAGCAAACTAGCTGCGAAGAAGTTAAAGAAAAAAGGCTACGATGTCATCAATGTCCGAGGCGGTATGAGCGCTTGGACAGGTAAGGTCATCTAGAAGCATAAAGGAGAAAATCAATGAAAATTATCATTGTCGGGGGAGTCGCAGGCGGGATGTCAGCAGCAACCCGTCTCAGACGTCTCATAGAAGACGCTGAAATCACTATTTTTGAGAAAGGTCCCTTTGTTTCCTTTGCAAACTGCGGACTTCCTTACTATGTTTCAGGAGAAATTTCTAAACGGGAAGATTTGTTAGTCCAAACCCCTGAAAGTCTCAAGGCACGGTTTAATCTGGATGTACGACCTTTCCATGAGGTCATCAGCATTTCCCCAGCAGAGCATACTGTGACTGTCCGCCATGATGGACAGGAATTCACAGAAGGCTACGATAAGTTGATTCTCTCTCCAGGAGCTAAGCCATTTGTTCCTGCCATTGATGGCTTGGCAGAAGCTAAGAATGCTTACGCACTCCGAAATGTTCCTGATCTCGATGAAATTATGGCCGCCTTGGACAAGCATCCAAAGGAAGCTGTCGTCATCGGTGCAGGTTTTATCGGGCTTGAAATGGCTGAAAACCTGGCAAAACGTGGGTTGCAGGTTACTATTGTGGAGAAAGCACCTCATGTCTTGCCACCATTAGATCAAGAAATGGCAGCCTTTGTCCAAACAGAATTGGTTAAAAACGGCGTTCACGTTATCACTTCTCAGTCTGCGACTCGATTTGAAGACCAAGGAAAAATCATCGTTCTCGAAAACGGTCAAAAAATCACTTCTGACCTTACCATCCTTTCTGTCGGTGTTGAACCTGAAAATAGTCTGGCTAAAGCTGCGGGGATTGAACTGGGACTTCGTGGCGGGATCCTGGTCGATGAACATTACGAAACCAGCCAAAAAGATATTTTTGCAGTTGGGGATGCCATCGTCGTCAAGCAAGTGATTACGGGCCAAGACGCTCTCATCTCACTCGCTTCTCCTGCCAATCGTCAAGGACGCCAAGTGGCGGACGTCATCGCAGGACTTGGTCGTACAAACAAAGGCAGTATCGGCACTGCGATCGTTCGTGCCTTTGATATGACAGCTGCTTCGACTGGTCTCAGCGAGCGTATCCTTACCGTGAATCAACTTCCTTACAAGGCACTTCATGTCAGCGGTAAAGACCACGCTGGTTATTATCCTGGCGCTACTGATATGACCTTGAAGCTCCTCTTTGACCCAAACACTGGAAAAATCTATGGTGCCCAAGGAGTTGGGAAGAAAGGTGTTGACAAACGAATCGATATCCTAGCAACTGCTATCAAGGGAAATCTCACCATCTTTGACTTACCAGAGTTAGAGTTTACCTATGCGCCACCATTTGGTTCTGCCAAGGATCCCGTCAATATACTGGGTTACGCAGCCTTGAACCTTATCGAAGGTCTCAGCGACAACGTTCAATGGTACCAGCTCGAAGACGAACTGGCTAAGGGTAAGAAATTTCTTGATGTACGGACAAGTGGCGAATTCCAAAGTGGTCGACTTAAGGTTGACACCATCCACATCCCCCTAAACGAACTACGGGAACGCTTGGATGAACTAGACAAGAACCAAGCCTACATCGTTAGCTGCCACAGTGGTTTACGCAGCTATATCGCAGAGCGTATCCTCAAGCAAGCAGGATTTACCGTCCAAAACCTTGACGGCGCTTATTCACTATACAAAATGGCGAATCCAGAAGGAGTAAAATATGCTAACTAATATCAGCATGGCTGACTTTTATGAAAAATATCAAAATGAAAATCTAGATCTTATCGATGTCCGTGAAGTACATGAATTCCAAGCAGGACATGCACCAGGTGCCAAAAATCTTCCGTTAAGTACCTTGGAGCAAGGCTACAAAGAACTCAAACCTGACCATGAATACCATGTCATCTGTCAAGGAGGTGTACGTTCTGCCTCTGCCTGTCAATTTCTCAGCGCCCAAGGCCTCACCGTTACCAATGTAGAAGGTGGCATGAATGCCTGGCCAGGTGATATTTAATAAATAAAATTCAAAAAGAGCAGTTGGTCTAATTTCAAGAAAACCAACTGCTCTTTTAATCATTTGTTCACTATTTAAGAGAAACGTATGTTTTTTATTACTTGCGTTTAATCAAGTATTTAACCGCCTTTTCCAATCTTTCCTTCTGTGCTTGAGGATCCTCTAAAGGGTCGTTAATACAAGATGTTAAATTCTCCGTTATCATCAGTTCAATAATACGATCAACACTGGATCGCACTGCTGTTAATTGAGTAATGATATCGACACAATCACGCTCTTCCTCCATCATCTTTTGAATACCTCGCAATTGACCCTCTGAGCGTTTGAGGCGTGTAATGTATTTTGAATTTGTCATGTCTTTATCCTTAAACGATTTTTCTACATTATATCTCTAATACAGACCTTTGTCAAAAGGAGCACTTATCTTAAAGGTAAAGACTTCTAGTCCCCCACTCTAACTCGCGTAACGATACCGTCTTTGTCTGTAACGGAGAATTCCGAAGAGGAAATCCATTGAAGTTGCCCTTGCCTATCCTGTGCTTGCGTAAACAAATTGACCAAAAACTCTTTATTCTCAACTTCAACCACATAGTAGGCTAGTCCTGGCATTCCTTGCTCACGAGGAGCCAAGTTTTTACCTCCCCATTCATTGACAGCCAAATGATGATGATAGTCGCCTGATGCTATCCAACTGGCGTGTGGAATCGTGAATTTATCCTCAAGATCAAGAGACTCTTGGTAGAATGCACTAGATTCACGACTATTCTTAACGGATAGATGAACATGGCCCATACGAGTCCCACTTGCGATTGCAAAAGGCTCTATTTCTTTTCCTAGTTGGTAGATATCTTGGGCAGAGAGTTCTTCTGTCACACCAATAATACGGCCATCCTCACGAATATCCCACTCCGCCACTGGCTTGTCGCTATAGAGTTCTATGCCATTACCCTCCAGGTCTTCTAGATAGATAGCCTCACTATAGCCATGATCAGCTCCACCAACTAGTGGGATCTTTAAATCTAACAAGTGTTTAAAAACATTAGCCAAGTCTTCTCGGCTCGGTAAGAGCAAGGCCATATGATAAAGTCCGTAGCTCTGCTTAAGATTGCCTGTATTTTCTGTTTGAATAAGCTTCACAAGCGGTTTTTCTCCCGCACCTAAGATGACCTCCTCTTCCGATTGATGTAATATTTCCAAACCAAGTAATTGGTGATAAAAAGCAGTCTGACCTGCTAAATCTCTAACATTTAAAGCCACCTCAGCCAAATGAATGCGACTATTATACTCGTATACCATAGAAAACCTCTCTTTGTTGTAACTATTTTTATTACACCTATTATACTCCCCTCTCAGCCAATGTCAATCCAGATGCTCAACCCTGATAAAACAAGAAAAATCCTCCCCATGTAGGAAGGATTGTTTGGATTTAATGAGCCAACATTTCTTGGGCAATCTCTTGACCTGATAAGCCATCTGGATAGTAAGTTGGCCAGTTGTCCATCTCTTCAAAGAGGGCTTCTTGGCTAGTGCCTCCAAAGAAGATATGGAAATGCTCTGCCTTGACTGGAGCAATATTATGGTCGCTAAACTGAACATACTTAAATTGTCCAGCATCCGCATCTGTCGCTTCAAAGAGGAAGCGTACTCCACGATTGCCTTTCTTATAAGTCAAGATTTTCTTGCCGACATACTTGTAAGTGTATTTCTTACTTTGACCACCTTGGATGAATTCCATAGTATTATCCGTGATGTTAATCTTGGTCACATCTGTTTGGTAACCCTTTTGATAGTAGGCCTTATACTCATCCTTGGTCATCTTACCAGTCAATTTAGCCTTGTAGTCAAAGACTTGGTCAAGAGTCCCATCCTCAAGGAAAGGATAGACAGACTGCCAGTTGCCAGCATAGTCACTCAAAGTACGGTCCTTAACATCTGCATCCTCAAAGTAGCCATTTTGAACGGTTTTAGTTTCCTCGGCCTTTTCTGGTTCAATCTCTGCTCCTGCCTGATCAGTTGTCTGCTTGAGAGACTTGAGATTTTTCTCCATGACAGAGATATAGTTTTCTCCAGCCTTCATGTCCTCTTCGGTCAAGCTTTCAAGAGGATTCAGAACATCTAACTTCACTCCTGTTTCTTTTGAGAGGGTATTCGCTAGGGCTTGAGAAGCATTTTCTTCAAAGTAGATATAAGAGATTTTATTTTTCTTGATGTACTCGGTCAATTCTGCTAAACGGCTTGCTGAAGGCTCCGCATCTGGTGAAAGACCTGAAATAGAAACTTGATTGAGTCCGTAATCCAAGGCTAGATAACGGAAGGCAGCGTGTTGGGTCACAAAACTCTTTTGTTTAGCATTAGAAAGCCCTTCAGTATAGGCCTTGTCCAAGGCTTGTAGTTTTTCGATATAGGCTGCTGCATTTTGCTCAAAAGTCGCCTTCTTATCTGGATAGTCATCTGAAAGACTATCACGGATATGTTCTACAAGTTTGATTGCACGCGCAGGAGACAACCATACATGAGGGTCATACTCGTGATGATGGCCTTCTTCACCATGGTCATGGTCCTCCTCTTCTTCACTTCCTGGAAGAAGCAACATATCTCCAGTCGCCTTGATTGTTTTTACTTTTTTTGCATCTAGAGATTCTAAAAGCTTAGGAACCCAAGTTTCCATATTTTCATTCTCATAAACAAAGGCATCAGCATCTTGGATTTTAGCGACTGCCTTAGGTGATGGTTCATAGTCATGTGGCTCTGTTCCAGCCCCGATTAAGAGTTCGACATTGGCTGTATCCCCTGCCACTTGCTTGGTAAATTCGTAGACAGGGTAGAAAGTTGTGACAATATTTAATTTTCCGTCTGCTTGTTTTTGATTGGAACAAGCGACTAAGAATAGTGTTACAAGACTTGCCAAAAGTAGGCCTAGTTTTTTCATTTTCTTCTCCTATTTGATAAAACGTTTGAGTAAGCTGACTAACAAAAAGACAACTACAAAGATAAGGGTAATACTTGCACTCGGCGGTGTCTCTGCATAATAGGATATATAAAGCCCTGCTACCATACCTAGAAAACCAATAACGCTGGCAAGAATCATCACCGAACTAAAGTTCTTCCCTAGACGTAAAGCGATACTAGCTGGCAAGACCATGATAGTTGATACCAAAAGTGCTCCTGCGGCTGGAATCATGAGTGCAATGGACACACCCGTTACCATGTTAAAGAGAATGGACATAGTACGCACTGGAAGGCCATCTACAAAAGCTGTATCCTCGTCAAAAGTTAAGATGTACATGGGTCTCAAAAAGAGGAAGGTCAGAATTAAAACAACTGCTGCAATGACAAAGAGTCCAATTACCTGTTCTTGACTGATGGTCACAATAGAACCAAACAGATATTGGTCCAAACTCATCGAGCTAGAGCTCTTACCCTTACTCATAACAATGAGTGAAACCGCAAGACCTGTTGACATGAGGATGGCTGTTCCAATCTCCATAAAGCTCTTGTAAACCGTACGGAGATATTCAAGAAAGACCGCCGCAATCAAGACAATGGCAATCGTCGAGATGGTCGGAGAAATCCCTAAAACCAAACCAAAGGCCACACCTGATAGCGATACGTGACTCAATGTATCACTCATGAGACTTTGACGACGCAAGATGAGGAAGGTCCCAAGTACTGGTGAAAAGAGGCTCATAGCGATAACAGCCAAAAAGGCCCGCTGCATAAAATCATAAGACAATAGATTAAGCATGCTCCACCTCCTGGTCACTTTCATGGACATTGAAGCAACGCCATGGCGAATCTTGGTCTCGGACCAGGTGAATATTACGATCTGCGTAGTCCTTGACTTCTTCAGGATCGTGTGTAATCATCAAAACAGCCTTGCCATGATGGTGAGCACTATGGTGCATGAGCTTATAAAATTCATCCTTGGTTCCCGCATCCATCCCTGTCGTTGGCTCATCCAAGATAAAGATATCGGGATCTGAAGCAAACATACGTGCGATGACAGCCCTTTGCTTTTGACCACCAGAAAGGGAACCAATGCGTTTGTCCCGATGCTCCCACATACCAACCGAGTTTAAACTAGCCTTGATGTGTTCTTCATCATGGGCGTTAAGACGACGGAACCAACCCTTTCTAGGATAACGACCTGATTTGACAAATTCATAAACAGTACTTGGAAAGCCTGCATTGAAACTTGCAATCTGCTGAGGAAGATAGGCAATTCTTAGTTTTGTCCCACGAGTGTTGGTCTTTGAAATGGTAACTTTGCCAAATCTTGGTTGCAAAATACCCAGACTAGCCTTGATTAGCGTTGTCTTAGCTGCTCCATTTTCTCCAGTTAGGGTGACAAACTCCCCACTATCAACACTGTAATTGATATGTTCAAGCACAGGTTCCTTGTCATAATAGAAGGATAAATCCTCTACTGTGATGTATCTCATTACTTGATTTCTCCTACTAAAGCAGTTAAAAACCGCTGGATAATTTCTTGTTCATCTGGCGCGAACTGAGTCGCGACCTGCTCATAGGTCGAGAGGGTATGTTCATGATGGTGATGGTGTTCTTCTGCGATAGGTCGAGCCAAATCTGTCAATCGATAAAAAATCACTCGAGCATCCTTGGGATCCTTAGAGGTTTCAAGCATCCCCTCTTTAATCAAGGATTTGATAGCCTTAGTGACAGCAGCTTGACTGACATTGAGACGTCGAGCTAACTCAGAATTGGTTAATGATTCTTCTGACAAGAGCATGAGAATATGCTCCTGGGTATTTGTCAAAGCAACTTCACTCGTGCAATGACCAATCAAAATTTCATGCTGGTTTTCAGCTTTTAGGATAATCTCATTTAAAAATTGATCAATATCCTTCGCCAATTGTCTCATGATTCTCTCCTTTCTCAGAACAGAATTACTTTAAAATACAAGATTTTTACTTCGTTCCTTTACCAGTTAAGTATATCACATCCCGGTTAAAAGTCAAGAAAAAAGATGAAAAGATCTGATATGTTTTCATTTTCTCTACAGACTGTTTACTTCCTTCATTCAAAAGGAAACTTCACTTCTACACCAACCTTTAGCCAAAATTCATTGATTACAAAAAGCCCAAACCAAGGTTCAGGCTCTGTTGCTATTTATTGAAAATCTTTGATGTTCCCATCGTAATTTGCCCAATCCTGGCTGAAGAATCGATTATTCATTTGGTAATTAGGTGCTGTTGTTGGATTGCTCAAAAAAGGATTTACAACCTTGTCAAACGCCAACCAACCTAACCAACCGATATGAATCGTATCCTTGACAAAGTATGGTTCATCACCATCTTTTGAAAAGTCAGCGATGTTGGTGAACCCTTGACTTTCCAATTGGTATCGAATTTTTTCGACAGTGTGTTGATACATTTCTTCACTCAAGCCTGTATAATCCATCCATTTTTTATTGACAGGTTGAAAAACAAAAATCACATTGACCTTAGACTTGGCAAATTGATCGAGTACTAACTGTAGATCATTGTACTCAGGCGATTTTAGAAAGTTAAAATTCTTTTGAGAGCCTTCCCACTTTTTCAGATCCTTCTTTAGCTGAGTATTGTAAAAATGGTTTTCCACACCCAAATCATTATTGGTCGTATTTTCTTCACCCTCTTTTCGAGCGATAGCTTCCAATTCTTCATATGAAAATTGATCTGGGAGAGTACCCAAATATTTTTCAACGTGATCTTTGTAACTTAATCGCCCTCGAATGGAGAATTGCTCAAAAAGGGCTGCTTGCTTTTCATTGAATTCAGCAGAAGCTGTAATTATTGAATGGTCGAGGTCTGACAACTGTTCATTCTTAGCCAACTTTTCAACAATCCCTTTCAGAGAGATTCCTGGATTTTGTTTCAAAAGTCTGTTGGCAGCAAACTGAGAGGCAGCATCTCCAGATTGATTTTCCAAAAAAGCAGTTAGTTGATCATTATTAAAGTAAGTTTGGAAAATAGTCGGGTCATGATCCTCTTTTGTAAACCATTGTGGAGAGATTACAAATACCGCTTGTTTATTCTCAAGTTCAGATGTGATTTGTTGCATCCCAAAATACTGGCTAAGAGACGCTGCTCCTGCCTGCCCCAGAAAGTAAGGGCGATAAGAACGATTATACTTTTCAGCTAGTACCGCCGGGTGCATATTATCAAAGCGATTCCACTCACTGGACCCAAAGAAAGGGATAAAACGCATGTCAGGGTCTGTAAGAGCTCTCACTTTTTGACTTCTCTCCTTAAAGCTTTCTGCACTTATTGAGGCTGCAGAGTATTTTTCCTCCATAAGATTGTGACTTTTGCTACCAGGATAAAAAAGGATAAGTAGAAGAAGCAATAAAGCAGCAACAAGGAGTGGCCCAAAAATTAACCACAGACGTTTAAGCATTCTTTAACTCCGTAATCCCTGCTACGATTTTATTGGCTGTATTCCAATCATCACGACCAAATTCTGTAACCGGAACACGGATATCAAAGCGATTTTCAATTTCTACAATCAATTCAACTGTTCCCATGCTGTCCAAGACACCCGCATCAAAGAGATCTTCATCCATCATGCCAGAAACATCTTCCATGAACAACTCATCTATAATTTCAATAACTTCTGATTTGATATCCATTTTTTAATTCCTTCTATTTTTTAATTCCATTTATTTTTTAAACCATAAATCATTCAAAAATCCAGAAAAGATTAAGAATGAAATCATCACGACATGGAAGGTTATCACCATGCCAAGTAACTGAGCCCAACGATTCTCAAGCAATGGAGGTCGCCCTGCTTTCTTACGTTCCTTATTGAGCGTTTTTTTCTTCCGACCCCAGGCATCATTAATGACTAAGCCTAGTCCATGAAAGAGTCCGTAGGCAATGTAAAACCAAGTTAGCCCATGCCAGAACCCCATAAGGAGCATGTTCAGGATATAAGCAACACTTGAAGTCATATTTCGATTCTTAAACAATCTCTTTCTCGTCATCAACATAACCATACGCATGAAGACAAAGTCACGGAACCAGAAAGATAAACTCATGTGCCAACGATTCCAAAACTCTTTCAAATCTCTCGACAAGAAAGGTTTGTTGAAGTTGATTGGACTACGAATTCCCATCAGATTTGAAATCGCCAAAGCAAACAGAGAATAACCCGCAAAATCAAAGAAAAGCTCCAAACCAAAGGTATACATGACTGCGACCACATAATAGTTAAAGAGACCACCTGTCTGCAAAGCTAGATTTTTTAGCGGAGGTAATAAGATTTCACCTAAAATATGAGCTAGGATAAATTTATACAGAAACCCCAACATGATATATCGAACTGACTCAGCTAGCATGTCCATCAACTCATCACGTTCTGGAATCGTCTTATAATTTTCATTAAAACGCTTGAAACGATCAATAGGACCACTTGAAAATGTCGGCATAAAAAGGAGAAAACGTAAATACTCCCACAACTTCAATTCCTTAATGACCCCATCTCTGAGTTCAATAATGATTCCCACCGAACGAAAAGTCAAATAGGAAATACCAATAAATCCTAATAAAGACTGTGTGCCGTTAATAGCCGGTTGCACTTTCACAAAAATGATGGGAAGTAACGATAATAGACTCACTAAGTAGAAAATCCATTTGCCATCTCGGACTTTTCGATACTGCTTGTAAAAAAGTACCAGTAATATTTGCCATATCAGATAAATTCCTAAGGCAGCTATTTGATTAGTCTTGCCCCCCGTCAATATAGTAACGATAAAGAACAAACTAACCAATATTTCATACCAGACAAAACGTTTTTTGAAAAAAAGTCCGATAAAGATTGGCAAGGTAGCCGTAATTACGTACAAAAAGTACTGTGGATTCCCATAAGGCTCAATATGAGGTAGCTGTTTTAGGAAATCCATCATCTATTGTTTACCTCGCTAATCAACCCTTTGATATCGATTTTTCCATTTGGAGTTAGTGGCAAATCTTGTCTATAAAGGAACTTAGACGGCATCATGTAAGACATCATGATATCTTTCAAGTCTTCTTTGATGGCTTTCGTGATATCAATTTCGCGCTCAAATTGTTCTTTGACGCCCTCTTTTAAGATGACATAGGCCAAGAGATTTTGGACCTTGTGATCTTTATTATAACGCGGTACTGCGACTGCTGAGTCAATATACTTCGATTTGTTTAAGTTTTGAGAAACATCCTCTAGCTCAATACGATAACCATTAAACTTGATTTGGAAGTCCATCCGTCCACCGTAGAGAAGGAGACCTTCATCTGTCATGGTTCCGACATCTCCCGTATGGTAGGCTGGAAGACCTTCAAATTCGAAGAAGGCTTCTGCTGTTTTCTCTGGATTATTCATATAACCTTTTGAAACGGCTGGACCAGATACGATGATTTCTCCTTGCTCTCCATTTGGCAATTTGTTCCCTTCCTCATCAATGATAAAGGTTGGAGAATCTTCTTTGGTATAACCGATTGGCAGACGTTTCAAAATCGCTAACATCTCATCTGTGATTGCTACTGCCGACAAAGCAACGGTTGCTTCCGTTGGGCCGTAGGCATTGATGATGCGTGCATTTGGGAAACGCTCGCGCAATTTCTGAGCGGTTTTAACAGTCAACTCTTCCCCATCAAAGTAGAAATGGGTGATGCCTGGCATCTTTTCAGCATTGAAATCATCAGACAACATGGCCATATCTGCAAAAGATGGTGTTGAAGTCCAGATAGCAATCGGAAGAGAAAAAATCGTCGCAAAGAGTTGTTTGAAGTCTTGAGTGATGGCTGATGGGAGAGCAAAAAGGGTTCCTCCAAGAGCCAAGGTCGGTGCCCAGTACATGACAGACAAGTCAAAGGAATAGGGCGGTTGTGCCAACATTTGCGGACGCTCTGGCGTTGCAAATTCCTTGTCCGTAATCATCCAGTTGGTAAAGCTGAGCAAGTTGTCGTGCGAAATTTGCACCCCTTTTGGTTTCCCAGTTGTCCCTGAGGTAAAGATGATGTAGTAGTTATCATCCCCTTTGACCGGATGTTGCAAGTCATAGGCATGCTGAGCTGCATAAGCTTCACGCACT
Organism: Streptococcus sp. V728; assembly: GCF_052077995.1. Classification (NCBI taxonomy): domain Bacteria; kingdom Bacillati; phylum Bacillota; class Bacilli; order Lactobacillales; family Streptococcaceae; genus Streptococcus; species Streptococcus sp. V728. The sequence continues at coordinate 36,745 of NZ_JBQJJH010000005.1, forward strand.
TGCTCCAAGGACATGATTGGAGCAGCTGGGTTTTTCAATGGAAATTCATTGATGGTCATAATCAAGCTAGGCTCTGCTACTTCAAGAATAGCAGACACTCGCTCCAAGGCAGAATGGCTATCAATTGGGATATAGGCATGACCAGATTTTGTCAAGGCCACAAAAGTTGCTAACATTTCATATTCTTGTCCACCAAAGACCACAACAGGAGATTTTTCAGGTATTCCTAGCTGATCAATGACTGCAGCCAGGCTATCAGAATCGGCTTTCAAATCACCATAGGTATGTTCCTCACCAAGGACATTATAGACCGGAAAATTGGGCTGAGTTTGAGCAAAATGCTCAATTCTTTCAATCATATCTCTAATCGGCTTATTAGACACGACGCTCTCTCCTTAAACTAAAATTCATTGTAAATAAAGCTTCCCTGACTTTGCCCTAAATAACTAAAGAAATAAAGTAAACCCAGCAAAACAATAAAATACAGGACAGTTTGCCCTAAAAAAACATAGTATGATTTCTTTTTATTCATGATTGATTTCTTTTCTGTAAATTTTCATCAATTTTTTGCAAAAATACAATTACTATTTTATCTCGTTCCCATTTTACCACTTTATTCCCTTTGTTTTCAACTGTTTACCATTTTTTAGAAGTTGATTTTAGCTTATTTTAAGACAAGGCAAAATCTTGATAAAAACATCCTTTGAAAATCTAAATCTTATGACATCCTAATAGCAGCAAATTATAAATCAAACAATTTGAAAGACTAGCAAACACACGGCTCCCGCTTTGGGCATTTTTATGCTAAAATAGTTGTTATGGATAAAATTATTAAAACAATATCAGAAAGTGGATCTTTTCGTGCTTATGTACTAGACAGCACTGAAACCGTCCGCACTGCTCAAGAAAAACATCATACACAAGCTAGCTCCACGGTCGCACTTGGCCGTACCCTCATTGCCAGTCAAATTCTCGCTGCCAACGAAAAGGGAAATACCAAAATTACTGTCAAAGTCCTCGGAACTAGCTCACTCGGAGCCATCATCACCGTTGCAGATACTAAGGGAAATGTCAAAGGTTATGTACAAAACCCTGGTGTGGATATTAAAAAAACTTCAACTGGTGAAGTACTAGTGGGACCTTTTGTCGGCAATGGACAATTCCTAGTGATCACAGACTACGGTACTGGAAATCCATACAATTCCATGACCCCTCTTATTTCTGGAGAAATCGGTGAAGACCTAGCTTTCTACTTGGCAGAAAGCCAACAAACCCCTTCAGCTGTAGGGCTTAATGTCCTTTTAGACGAAGACGATAAGGTTAAGGTTGCAGGCGGCTTCTTGCTACAAGTATTGCCAAATGCCAAGGAAGAAGAAATCGCCCGTTTTGAAAAACGCATCCAAGAAATGCCAGCCATTTCGACTCTTCTAGAAAGCGACGACCATATCGAAGCCCTTATCAAGGATATCTACGGTAACGAACCATACAAACGCCTGTCTGAAGAAGAAATTCGTTTCCAATGCGACTGCAGTAAAGAACGCTTTATGGATGCTCTTGCCAGTCTTCCAAGTTCAGATTTGCAGGAAATGAAGGATGAAGATCACGGGGCTGAGATTACTTGTCAATTCTGTCAAACTACTTATCATTTTGATGAAAACGATCTGGAGGGACTCATTCGTGACAAATCTTAATACACCTTTTTTGATTGGTAATGTTGAGATTCCCAATCGTACTGTTTTAGCACCCATGGCAGGAGTAACCAACTCTGCCTTCCGCACTATTGCAAAAGAACTCGGGGCCGGACTTGTTGTTATGGAAATGGTCTCTGACAAAGGGATCCAATACAACAATGAAAAGACCCTACATATGCTCCACATCGATGAAGGGGAAAACCCAGTATCGATCCAGCTCTTTGGAAGTGACGAAGATAGCCTAGCACGCGCAGCAGAATTCATCCAGGAAAATACTAAGACCGATATCGTCGATATCAACATGGGCTGCCCAGTTAATAAAATCGTAAAAAACGAGGCTGGTGCTATGTGGCTTAAGGACCCAGACAAGATCTATTCTATCATTAACAAGGTTCAATCAGTCCTTGATATCCCTCTCACTGTCAAAATGCGTACAGGCTGGTCTGACCCATCCCTAGCAGTAGAAAATGCCCTTGCCGCTGAAGCTGCAGGTGTTTCTGCCCTTGCCATGCACGGTCGTACACGCGAGCAAATGTATACTGGCCATGCGGACCTTGAGACTCTTCATAAGGTTGCACAAGCTCTGACTAAGATTCCATTTATCGCTAATGGTGACATCCGCACTGTCCAAGATGCCAAACAACGCATCGAAGAAGTCGGTGCTGATGCCGTCATGATTGGTCGAGCTGCTATGGGTAATCCTTATCTCTTCAATCAAATCAATCATTACTTCGAAACGGGAGAAATCCTTCCTGATTTGACCTTCGAAGATAAAATGAAAATCGCTTATGAACACTTGAAACGCTTGATTGATCTCAAGGGAGAAAAGGTTGCTGTCCGTGAATTCCGTGGACTAGCTCCTCACTATCTCCGTGGAACATCTGGAGCTGCTAAACTCCGTGGCGCTATTTCACAAGCAAGTACTCTAGCAGAGATTGAAACTCTCTTACAGTTAGAGAAAGCATAATCTTCTATCTCACAAAAAAGGCGAAGCTCAAAAAGAGCCTTGCCTTTTTATATATTTTCATCTTGCAAATCTAGTTGCTTCACTCTAGCTATATAGTAGGACATAATCAAAAACAAATTGAAGCTGACAATCCAAATAGACCATTCATGGAAAAAATGCATCGATACAGCCAAACTAACTGCCCCCAAAACAAAACTCCCTACAACAATTCCATAGTTCAAGGCTTGGCGACGATATTCTTGAACATCTCCCTCTCCTCTAACGATGCGATACAAAGCAGTCAACATCTTTCGGTAATTTCCAGAGGTCATAAAAATGACATAGGGATGATCTTCAATCAAACTACCCGTAAATGTTAGCATCATCATACCTGTTCCAAAAGCAATAAAAGGTACTTCTAGTAAAGGAAATCGAGAAAAGAAGGGCAAAAGAAGAGTTCCAATAAATAAGGGAAGCAACATCTTAACCCGCCAATAGGCTGTTTTGCGATATTCTTTCATGTGTAAGGCAAAAACAAATCCTAGGGAAAAGAAAATAATGGAGCAGAATCGCAACATGGTATTGAGGACATTCGAGTCGTGCCAATCTGATATCAGTAGGAGAATGTTCCCAGTCTGTGTCGCCACCAAACTATGGTACTGGATGTGACAGAACACATCCAAAGAACCACCTATAAATCCAAGAAACACTCCCATGAGTCGTGTATTTTGAGGTAAAATTAATTTATCCGCCATTGATTTATCACTCATTCCCTTTTGATTCATTTATTATACCACTTCTATTAGAGAAATTAAGTGAAAAACAGTTGAACTACTCTTTTATAAATCTAAGTCTAGACAAGATTTGAGACAGCTTTTTATGGTTGAAGCAGAATAACACTAGATACCGCACCATCTGCACCTGTTGTAATTTGGATGACTTTTCCACCACCTACTTCAGCATTGTATTTCCCATCATCAAGAGTATAAGAATAGCTTTGGATAGAATAGTTTTCTTTCTTACCATCAGCAGATTCTACTGTAAATTGACCGCCTGATGAGACAGTGATAGTTTCACCATTCGCACCCTTCCAATTCCCAGCTGCAGCTGAAAAATCTTTGTCCACCATAGTCAAGACACCTTTATAACGTTTGTTATGTTCTGCCTGCTTGTCTTGAAGTTTGCGATCAGTTGCTGAATCATAAGTTGACTGATTCGGTTTTACTTGTGTTCCTTGTTGATTGGATGGGGATTGAGAAGGGGCTTGCTTAGCAGAAGATTCTTGGCTCTGCTTTGTTTCTGGTGCCGTTGTTGCTTGCGATTGATTAGGAGTAGACGTCGACTGATCAGAAGATGACGACTTAGTGTTTTCTGATGAAGTTGATGACTTCTGAGTCTTGTTATCTTTACTTGAAGAACTTGCCTTAGAACTAGAAGATGCTTGTGTTGTCTTACTAGAACTATCACTCGCAGTGTTCTCTTTCTTATTACCACAAGCTCCTAATATCAGAGTTGAAGCCAATACGGCAACTGCAAGTAATCGAATTGAGTTTTTTGTTTTCATAATATTCCCCTCCTGTAATCCTTTTGAAACGTTGTGTAATATTTGTACTGGTTTTTGTCAACTATTTATATAAGTTTTTTAGCAAATTTATTGATACTTTTTGTTTGCTTTCACCCCTCCTATCTCTACTATTCGTAAAGAATTCAAAAAAGAAGATTCTTTCTACTGAAATGCTATATTTTAAAAGTGTAATCGCTTGCATTTTTCTTGAAGGGCTATAATAAAATTGAAATAGGATATTGGAGGTGTAGGCCTATGTCAAGCAAATATTACAAATATCTTCCTTGGATGATTATTGGTGCTTTCTCTTCTTATGGGGTTGCTACTCATTACGCTCAGACAACATTTGATTTGTTCTACTTAACCGCTATTTTCATGATTGTCTATGTGGCTCTAATGTACTTACATGAACACTATTTAAAATATAAATACAAAGATTTATTCATTCGAACCATGAGTAATCCTAAAAAAGATAAACATCCTTAAACAAAACATAATAACAAAAAGAGGTCGGGATAAAATCCCGACCTCACTTTGTTATTTTAATCGATAAATAGTGATGACTTCCTTCTGAGGAATCCGTTTAAAGCCAACTTCCTCTAAGCTATGACCATATTTCTCTAAGAAACTCTCACTCGTATCTGATTTCCCTGGGCATAGAGTCTCAATGAGGGCTAGGCCGTCATCCACTGTGAACTCATCCTCTAGTAGATAAAGGAAACGAGGGTCATAGTCGATAGCTTTTTGAATCTTCTGGATGGATATTTGAATAATGGATAAGTGGTCAAATGCAAAGTCCTTCTCTTCCAGTTCTTTTCCATCCAAATAACACCTGCCTGTGTGAAAATCAACATCTACAAGAACGACTTCTTTTGCATCATCTCCTGCCTGGACTAAGTCAAGAGCTCGACTAGGTAGGTAAACCAAGTGGGCAATGGTAACTGTCCAACCTCTGGGATCACGACCAGGAGTAGATACTGTCACTAGCTGCTCAATCTTATCCAGTGGAAGCTCAAGATTAATTTCTTCTTTTACCTCACGCTGACAAGCATGGGTAGCGTCTTCCCCTTTATCCATAAAACCACCAACTAGCGCTAAGCAATTTTGAAAAGGGTGGGCCTTTCGACGAATCAGAAAGAGTTTCATTTTCCCTTCTACAAAGCAATAGGCTACCATATCCACAGTCACGCTTGGTTTTTCGTACTGAGGGAGTGCTTGCTTGTGGTACCAGTCTAAGAATTCAGCTTGACTAGCATGAACTTCAAAGTACTCTTTTTCTGTCATCCCGGTTGGAATAGTTTGATTCATCATCTTCTACTTCCTTTCTGCATTGATGGCAATGAAGGGTTTCTCTCTACTGTAACTGGAGTATCCTAGTTCTTGTTTTTATACAATGTCAAATTTCAATTGACCAGCTTTGACGCCAATCTTAAGTGTCTTACCTTCTTTCAGTTCACCTGTGAGAAGGAGCTCTGCTAGTTTATCTTCTACTTCTGTTTGCAAAGTTCTGCGAAGTGGACGAGCTCCCATCTCTGGATCATGTCCCTTCTGAGCTAGAAGTTTAAGAGCAGATGCTTGAAGTTTCAAGTCTATCCCTTTTTCTGCCAGACTTGAAATCAATGGTTTGACCATAATCTTAACCACTTCCTGCATATCTTGACTTGACAAGCTATGGAAAACCACTTTTTCATCAATACGGTTGATAAACTCTGGGCGGTAAGTTTTTTTCAACTCTTCAAACATTCGTTTTTCCATATTTTCCTGGTCAAAACGAATATCCTTAGCTCCAAAACCGACTGTCTTGTCATCACGAAGAGCTGTCGCACCAAGGTTTGACGTCATGATAATGATGGTATTTGAAAAATCAACCTTACGGCCTTTACTGTCCGTCAAGACACCATCATCCAAGACCTGCAAGAGCACATTAAAGATGTCTGGGTGAGCCTTTTCTACCTCGTCAAAGAGCAAGACTGAGTAAGGTTTGTTACGAACCTTCTCGGTCAACTCTCCGCCCTCTTCGTAGCCTACATAACCTGGAGGAGCTCCGTTGAGACGGCTGGCTGCAAATTTCTCCATGTATTCACTCATGTCAAAGCGGATAAGGGCAGATTCGTCATCAAAGAGGACTTCTGCCAAAGCCTTAGCCAATTCAGTTTTACCAACACCAGTTGGCCCTAAGAACATAAAGGATCCAATTGGACGTTTGTTATTGCGAATACCTGATTGATTTCGGCGGATGGCACGACTGATACTAGATACAGCTTGTTCCTGTCCAATAACACGTTTATGCAGTTCAGCTTCAAGGTTGAGATACTTCTTGGCATCCGTTTGTGTCAATTTTTGAACTGGAATACCTGATAAGCGACTCAAGGTTGTCAAAATATCAGATTCTTTTACTACATCTTTGTAAACAGGTGCTTCCTGCTCTTTTGAAATGAGCTGCGCTGCTTGCTTCCATTTGCCATCCATCAAGGCCTTGTCAGCTGCTGTTAAGCCTGACTCGTCTTTTTTAGCGTGTTTTGATTTGTTTTGGACAGTTGCTGCGGCTTCATCCAAAAGGTCAATCGCTGAGTCTGGCAAGTGACGACTTGTCAAATAACGATGCGCCATTTTAACAGCTGTTTCGACAGCATCGTCTGTAATTTGGACATGGTGGTGCTTCTCATAAGTTGCTTTTAAGCCCTGTAAGATAGCCATACTATCAGCTACGCTCGGCTCCTCAATCATCACTTTAGCAAAGCGACGAGAAAGGGCTGCATCTTTTTCGATATGTTTTTGGTATTCTTCCTGAGTAGTCGCTCCGACAGTTCTCAGAGTTCCACGTGCCAAGGCAGGTTTCAGGATATTTGCCGCATCCAAAGTCGAGTCAATCCCACTTCCTGAACCCATAATGGTATGAAGCTCATCAATAAAGAGGATGACCTTGCCATCTTCCTCGATATCTTTGATGATATTGTTCATACGTTCTTCAAAATCTCCACGGAAGCGAGTTCCTGCAACCACATTCATCAAGTCAAGCTCTAGAACACGCATCTTAGCCATTTCAGCTGGAACATCTCCATTAGCAATTCGTTGCGCAAGCCCAAGTGCCAAAGCTGTTTTACCGACACCTGCATCTCCAACTAGAACTGGATTGTTTTTGGTCTTACGGCTCAAGATTTGAATCATACGAGAGATTTCTTGATCACGTCCGATAACTGGTTCCAATTTGCCTGAACGAGCTTGCTCTGTGAGATCATGAGTGTAATCTTCCAAACCGCCACTTGGAGTTTGAGGCATGCCCATCATATTAGCCATGGAGTTTTGCTTATCTGCTACTGAGCGATGGCGCTGACGTAGAGCCTTCAAATCTTCCTTTGTCCAACCAGCACGCGCTTCAAGACTACGACGAAGTCCAGCAATCTTGACTTGATCTTTCTGGTCTTCATAAGAAAATCCTGCTTTTTCTAAAATGCGAGTAGCTAGGGCATTGCCATCATGCAAGATTGCGTAGAGAAGGTGCTCAGTCCCCAATGCTTTTGCATGTACAACGGAGGCAACATGTTCCGCCTCCAACATCAAGACGTTTAAACGATAAGAAAAAGGGAGTTCCTGATAATCTTCCTTGTGGCTATAGTTGGTCTCTGTTAATTCAACAGCGACCTCCTCTAAACGATCAATTTCATATGGGAACTCGTTCAAAGTTGCTCCAGCAACACTGTAGCTATGATTAGCCATAGCAATCAGTAGGTGCCAAGACTCCAGGTAGTCTGCTCCAAAGCGACTCGCCACTAGAAAGGCACTGTCTATACATTCTCTCAATGCTTTTGAATATTCCATTAAATTTTATTTTCCTTTTCTATCTACTTCATGCAATATCTGACGAAGCATATTGGCACGAATATAATCAGCTTCCTCGCCCAAAACACGATCTGAGGCCGTTGCAACTAACAGATTCATCTCCTGACGAGTCAAGAGTTCTTGTTCAAGTAAAAGTTTTAAAACATCTTCAAAGATGACTGGGCTAACTTCTTCACCTACTGAATACAATAAATCGCGGAGCATTTCATGGTGGTTGGAGAATTCAATTCGGCCAATCCGAATATAGCCCCCACCTCCTCGCTTACTCTCAACTAGATACCCTCTACTCTCTGTAAAACGAGTTTTAATCACATAATTAATCTGGCTAGGTACGACTTGAAAGGTATCCGCTAGCTGGCTTCGTTGCAATTCTACGATACCAGATTGTTCTAAAATTGCCTTGATATAGGCTTCAATATGGTCCGATGTATTTTTAAATTTCATAGCTTGCTACCTCCTTCTTAAACTTTGACTATCTTTGACTATACTATCATTTAAGAATCCATAAGTCAAATTTTTAGGGCTCAAGCCTTGAAAATACTGACTTTTAAAAATATTTATCGGTAACAAACTATGCCTTATTCCACTCTCTATTCTACACTTATGTTATAATAAAAAAGTTACAGCTAGCTTTCAAATCCTTTGAAAGTATGTAAATGAGTAGCAAATATGTGCAAATACTGATTCACAATAAAAGCTGAGAAAGGTTTCGTTATGAAACAGGAAAATAAAATTTTTGGGATTCTAGCTATTATTTTGGGAGCTATTGCACTCCTTGGTTCTTGGATTCCTGGTATCAATCAAATTTCATTCTTAATCGCTATTCTTGCACTTATCCTCGGTATTGTAGGATTATGCATAAACCGTAAAAATAAAAAAGTATTAGCTATTATTGGTACGGTTCTTTCTGTGGTATCTATTGTTTTTGCTGTAGGTAGTCAAGTTATCTATAATCAAATCCAAAAGAATGCTGTTCAAAATGCCGCATCTACGAATCAATCAGAAGAAGAATTTACATGGACTAGAGAACAATTCGATGCTCTCAAACAAGGAGATATTCTCCAACGCGGAGCTGGTGGTACAAATTACGATGATGTCATAAAAGAACACGGACAACCATCTAAAGAAAGTACAACTAAGAAAAAAGATCGTGAAAATAAAGTCATTTCTTATGTATCAACAGGCAATAATATCAAGTCTGTTACTCTGACATTTGACAAACAAGAGGATGGTACATACTTGCTCATCTCTAAAGTATCGATGGGATTAGAATAAAGCATTGATCTACAGACGTGAATATTAAACATCTAAAAATAAAACTTCGGTATATTGATAGTATACCGAAGTTTTTTGTAGTGTGAATTGTTCACAGTTTTTTCTACTATAGTTCATATTCTATCACCGAGAGAAAAAGTCAGTCCAAAACGGATTCTCGCTATCAAAAATTTTAACCTCTTCTTCAGTCATATTGTGAGGATAGTCAAGAAAAAGGTTATAAATTTTTTTCTTATCAAAGCTGAACAGAAACTCTCCTATAACACCTATTTTATAAATCCACCAAACTTTTGAATCTTCACTATCTTTGTAAAAATCACTGTACCCTTCAAGATTAGACTCCGAAAAAATGGGTTCATCTATTTCATCGGATGAGTCTTGTTTGTTGTAGTCGTTTAGTTCATTATTTAACATCATTTAATAACTTTCTATCATCTATTGCAAGAATGTGTCCATATTTTGATTTTATGATACTTGTAGAAAAACTTCATCCCATATATCCACTAAACTTTTTCCATCAAAAACTTTAGCTTCCATAGCTTCATCAATTGTATCAAACTGCTGACCTTCATAATCATAACCAACGACACATATACTCGATAAAAAACAAGCACCTCAGCCATTTACATTAAATTCAAAATCTGTATCTAAATATTTTTTAATTTCTTATTTTTTCATCACAACACCATACCTCAATTATATCACTTTTTATCTATCAAAATTCCCATTTATAGATAAAAAAGAGCTGGCAAAGTAGCAACCTCACCAACTCCCTATCTTTCTAATTATTTAAGCCCAACTCTTCTAATATTTGACGTTTATAAGCAATTTTTTGAACTTCCTTGTCTTCACTTTCAGACCAGTCGAGTTTGATTTCAGAAACGATTTGCCCAGGCCTGTTTTTCAAGATATAAATCCGATCACTAAGGTTAAGGGCTTCCTCGATACTATGGGTGATGATAAGTGTCGTCAGGCCTAGCTGTTTATGAATATCAAGATACCAAGCATGAAGCTCCATCTTAGTCATCTCATCCAAGGCACTAAAGGCCTCGTCTAGAAGAAAGAGTTTATGCCCAAATAGGTAAGTGCGAAGTAAGGCCACACGCTGGCGCATCCCGCCGCTAAGCTCATGAGGATACTTGTCCCGTACAGCCGTCAACTGAAAGGTAGCAAGGATTTCATCCGCTCGAGCAATAGCCTCTGCCTTATCCACCTTTTGAATCAAGAGGGGTAGGATGATATTACCAAGCACCGTCTTGTGTTCCAAGAGTAGATCCTTTTGTAGCATATAGCTCACGCGCCCCTTGGGATTTTCCTCTCCGTCAAGAATGATACGCCCCGATTGGACTTCTAAAATCCCTGCAATCAGGTTAAAGAGGGTAGTCTTTCCTACACCACTGGGTCCCAAGATAGAGACCACTTCACCTGAAGTCACTTCTAGGTTAATATCCTCTAAGATCTTTTCATCATCGTAGGCATAGCTTACGTGTTCTAGTCTAATTTCTGTCATTATTTTACAAATTCGTTAGTGAAACCTTTGTCAGTCAAGTCTTCCTTGAGGATTCCATTTTCCTTATCCCATTTGTAGAAGGCATTCCAGCGGTCAGCATCAAATTGTCCCCATTTGTCCTTGTCGCTTGCGTATTCTTTTGACAAGTATTTCTGAGATTCTATGACAAAGTCACGTTTATCCTTGAGTTCGGGTGCATTCTTGATGAGGATATCGGCTGCTTCTTCTGGATGTTCCATGGCATATTGGTAGCCTTTTTTGATGGCTTGGATGACTTTGCGAGCTTCTTCTTTGTTGTCTTTCAGATAATCGTTGTTAGCGATGATAACTGGTGAGTAGTAGTCAAACTCTTTGACATAGTCCTTCAAGTACATAAAGTTGGCATCCACACCTTGCGATTTAGCAAGAATTCCATCCCAACCGTAGTAAATCCAAGCAGCATCAAAAACGCCATTGGCAATCGGTGTGATAGAGTTTGAGTCGTTGTTTGGTACTTTTTCAACCTTCTCAAAGTCTCCACCTTGAGATTCTACCAAGGTTTTCAGCATAGCAAGCTCAGTTGGGTCATTCCAGGTTCCGTATTTCTTCCCGACCAAGTCTTTTGGACTATTGATATTGTCAGACTTACGAGAGATAATCCCTGATGTGTTGTGTTCTACAATCGCTGCAACGGCAGTAATACCTGCCCCTTTTTCCAATTTCTTAGCCATATAGTCTTGGAAATAGATAGCAAATGGCGCCTTACCATTGATTACTAAATCTGATGAACTTTCTTCTGGTGGCAATTTCAAGTCAACATCCAATCCAGCTTCCTTGAAATAACCTTTTTCTTTGGCTACATAAAGCCCTGTGTGGTTGGTATTGGGCGTCCAGTCTAGGATAAAATCAATTTTTTTGAGTTCTGCATCTTTGCTGTCCTTAGAAGCAGTTCCTTGACCACAAGCCACAAGCACGACAGCTACAAGAGCTGTTACAATCGTTAAAAACACTTTCCATGTCTTTTTCATTTTATTTCCTCTTTTCTTTTTCCAAAACGCTCTATTTTAAGCACGTTTCCATTTAATCACATATTTTTCACTAATATCGACCAACTTCATACCCAAAAGGCTGATAATCGACACCAGAATAATAATCGCAAACATGGTATCATACTGAAAAAGTTTTTTAGACTGAATCATGTAAACACCTAGTCCTTCAAAGCCTCCCAACCACTCAGATACCACTGTTGTGATAAAGGCGTAGGAGACACTGACCCTCAGTCCTGCATAAAAGTAGGGCAGGCTGACAGGGATTTTAAAGTGCCAAAGGATTTGCCAAGGATTGGCTCGCATCAGACTAAACAAGGTCAGCATATCCTTATCACAATGCCTGAAACCATCTAAAATACTGACGATGATCGGGAAAGTTGTCGTCAAGATAATCAAGACAATCTTGGGCAAAATTCCATAACCCAACCATAAAACCAGGATAGGTGCTATAGCAATGGTCGGAATGGTCTGGACAACCACCATCATTGGGTAAATCAGGTCATTTAACCAGCCCAGACTATCCATAAGGACGGCCAGGATACAGGCTATCAAGACACCCAAGACCAAACCTAATAAGGCTACTCTCAAGGTTGCCCAGCTGTGGTACCAGAGAAATTCTCTGTCACGAACAAAAGACTGAAGGATTTCAAGTGGTGTCGGCAAGATAAACTTTGGTAAGAGTTTTAACAAACCCGCTACCTGCCAAAGAAATAAGACACCCAAAAATCCTAGCAGACTAATATGCCGTCTCATGATACTTTTCAAGTTTTTCATCAATACTTAAAATCTCTCCTACATTAATTTTCACATTGGCAAAAACATTGTCTGCCCCTTGACCTGCCACTTCTAATGCTTCTTTGAGAATGCGCATGAGTTGATCAAAGTCTCCCTCTAAGACCGTTTCAAAGGGTGTCACTACCATGGTCACTGATTGAGCTTGTAGATAAGCTATTACCTGATCAATCACTGCTATTCGATCAATTCCTTGTGATAAGGGTAAAACTTGCAAGGCAATGCTTGCTTTCATAAAAACCTCCTCTTCTCAGGTTTTCTTTTAACAAAAAGAAAAACCTTTTTCATATATGAAAAAGGTGCAAAATTAGGCCAAGTATTCGTTCCCTACGCTGGCATTACCCAGATCAGGTGCGGTCGAAGTTTAACACTTCCTCTCAGACTGTACACAGACTCCCATATATTATATGGACATATGATAGCGCAAAAAAAACAAGATGTCAAGGAAACTGCTTGCAGAAAAAAAGAGACGGTAATCCATCTCTTTCAATTAAAGCATTGGTGCAAATAACTGTGTAATTTCTTTGATCATCATTTGATACCATGTTGGATTTATGGTATCTGAGAAGATTTCTTGAGATTGTTCAAAAATTTCTTCAAAATCTTTGCGAATATCCGCGATTGACTCTGTTTTGTAGAGTAGTACTGCATTTTCATAGTGGTGGACCAAGCTACGATAATCCAAGTTAATCGTACCCACAGCCGCAAATCGATCATCAACAATCATTTGCTTACTATGGATAAAACCAGGTGTGTATTCAAAAATGCGAACACCCGCAGATAAAAGATCTGGATAAGCTCCCCGTGTTACAAGTTGAATGAGTTTCTTATCCGGTATATGGGGTGTGACTATTCTCACATCTACACCTCGCATCGCCGCATTTTTTATATCCTCTGTCAAATCATAATCAATAATGAGATAAGGCGTTGTGATATAGACAAAATCTTCCGCTTGATTAATCAAGTTTTGATAGACAATTTTACCCACCTTCATCTGGTAGATTGGTTTTGGCCCACTGCCATATGGGATACAAAGTCCACTACCGGATCGTGTCTGATTTTCTAAATGATACTGATCAAAGTCACTGATTTCTCCACGGTTGATGTACCAGTTCATGAGAAAGAGTCTTGTGAAGGCTTGAGTCGCCGGACCATCTATACGAATCCCACTATCTTTCCAGTGTCCAAAACGTTCAATCTGATTGATGTATTCGTCTGCAAGGTTGATCCCACCAGTGTAGGAAATCTGCCCATCAATAACCAAGATTTTACGGTGGTCACGGTTGTTATAGGCCACTGTCATACGAGGAATCACCTTATTAAACTTATGAGCATTAATCCCTTTAGACCGCAAATGAACGGTATAATCTCCAGGCAAAGTCACCATACAACCAATATCGTCATAGAGCATCTTGACTTCAACTCCCTGGGCTGCCTTTTCTTCTAGAATTTCGAGCATGCTATCCCACATCAAGCCCTCTTCGACAATGTAGTATTCTAGAAAAATAAATTTTTTAGCTCTCTTTAGATCCTCCAACATCTGCTGCCACATTTCTTCTCCATTTGCGAAAAATTGTGAATCTGTATGCTCATAGACTTCCGCATTGCTATCCATATGTAGCAAAGCGTTGATAATCCCGTAGGCAGATTTATCTGTTTCTTGTAGGTTCTGATGAAGACTATCTTCATGCTTCTCTTGTAAAGTAATCGAACGCAATTCTCTGAGTTGTTTCAGCTCTTTTTTTGATAGTCGGCGCTCACCAAACATGATATAAAGTAATGGACCAAACACAGGCACAAAGGTCACAATCAACCAAGTCACCTTGCTCTCTGGCGACATGGAACGATTGACAATCGCTATAACGGTTGCTACGCTGATAAAAAATACAAGAGTCACCCAAATAATTGGTGCAATCTGGCTCATGTAAAGAATAATGCCAAAAATAACAAATAATTCTACCAGAATTATCGCAATACTAAATCCATACTTGGACATCAATAATCGAAATTTTCTGATTCCCATATCTTCCTCTCAATTTCTAAGTATACTCCCTAATATACTGTCTGAAAACGCTTGTTACATTCTAGTATACTTAGTTTCATAAAACTTAGCAAGCTTTTTCTGTATAGGCCGATAGTTCTACGTTTAAAACTAATTTAAAAAGCAGGCCACTTATAGGTGCCTGCTCTTATTTTACAATTTCAAAGCCAACATATTAACCGTCATACCAGCTGCAGTTCCCATCAAGAAGATGGTATCTCCTTCCTTCACATAGCCATGATCTAGTGCATAGGCCAATCCAAAAGGTACCGCAACGGAAACCATATTCCCATACTCACTGACAATATTGAGATACTTGTCTTTGCTAACTCCTAATTTATCCATGACAAGTGGTAATGCTCGACTAGCTTGGTGGGGAATAATATAGTCTACAGCATCTTTAGAAATACCAGATTTCTCTTGGAATTCTTGGAACATTTCTGGAATGACACGAGCAGAAAGCAAGAGGATTTTCTTCCCTTTCATATCAAACATGAAATTGGTCTTCGTTTCTTCAGAGTACTCTTTTGGTTGATATGAAGTCAAACCTCCACGGATTTCAGTATCGTGAGCTCCCTCCGACCAAGTACGTTGAAGGCTTGCTATCACTCCCTTATCCTTGTTACTTGCTTGGAAAATAAAGGCTGCGGCCCCATCACCAAAGAGTTCATAACTTTCTTTTTGCTTTGGATTGAGACCCAAGCTACCGACTTCACTAGATACAATCAAAACGCGATGATATTCTCCTGCTTCAATCAAATATGACATTGTTGATAGAGCAGAGATAAAACTTGTACAAGTCGTATTGATATCCATAGCTGGAATAGAGAGTCCTTTTGCTACGCGCTCATGAATCAAAGCAGCTGTACACGGAATAGGTTGAACACCAACCGCACTAGCTGATACAAGGCAATCAATGTCTTTCATACTCAAATTTGCATTTTCAAGCGCAGCTTGGATAGCTGCTTCTGCCAAATCTAGCTGTGTTTCTTCATTTTCTACGACACGATAACGCGTGTGGTCTTTAAATTGCACTGTGTTTTTTGGGAGGCAAACTCCATAGCCTGCAATTTCTACATGTCTTTTTACTTCTGTCATAATCTTTTGTCCTTTCATAAACGTTGGATACGCTTGAGCTTACGACTTGTATCCCAGTGATAATCTGAAAATCGAATTTCAGGTGCTTTAAACTCTTTTTGTTGAGCCAGGAGTTTGAACTGCTCTGTAATTGCTGTTTCCAATTGCTCATCCCTTCGACTCAAATAAACCTCCACTAACTCCTCAGAATGTTGTTTAACTTGATAATCTCCAACATTCTCCACAAAGAGAATGCAACGCCTGATAAAGTCTGGATAAATCGTTACCTGACCTCCATCCAGTCCTTCAAAGTAGAAGATATCATCAGAACGCCCTTCAACCTTATCAATCCTTGTATAATAAGACCCACATGAACAAGGTTCAGGATTTTCAACCAAGATATCGTTAAGCTGATAGCGATAAACAGGTTGACTGCTCCGCTTAAAATCAGTAATGACTGGATAAAAACGTCGATCATCCAAGTAGTGCTTTTCCACAAAGATGATATCTTCATTAAGATGCAGATTCCCAGCCGAACAAGTACAAGCTAGAAAACCTTCTGTTGCTTGATAGACTTGGTCAATAACCGGTAGTGCAAAAGCCGCAGAAATCCGTTCTCTGTCACTATCTTCCAAGATTTCAGCCACCGAAACGATTTTTTGTGGGTGAATGACTAACTCCTCAGCTTTTAGACGCTTGCTCAATTCAATCAACATAGAAGCAGGCGCCACCACGATGGTCGGTTGATAATTGTTGAGGCGCTCGATATGCTCATCTGTATTCTTGAAAATATCAAAGTATTCTAAACGAATGAGCGCCGTATTGATGGTCTGATACAGCTCATTATCTGCTCTCAGGAAAAAAGCTATACGATGTCCAAAAAGGTGACCTTTGGGCAACATCTTTGCCAAGATAGCCGCCGCCCACATACTTCGTTCTTTTTCAGTCGTGATAAAAAGTCCCCGGTGTCCAGATGTTCCAGAAGACAACCCAACAGCTATTTCTCCCTTGAGCTCTGTAAAATTCCTGGTCTTTTCACTTTCGATAGCCAAAGCCAAGGCCTCATCTCGATCCACACCTTGAGTATTAAGCTCATTGAAATGCGTCATCATAAATGCTTTATCCATATAGTCAAAGTCGTTAGGTACACCATTTTTAAAATAAGGTGATTTACGTTTTAGAAATTCCATATAGGCATCTAGTTGCTTTTTCTGATAGCTTTCCAGGGCTTCTCGAGATTTAAAATTATGAAGCCAACGAGTTTGAATAAATGTTTTAAGAAAGGTTATTTTTTTCATACAAAATTCGCTCAATCCTTTCTACAGGGTCATGGCTGACTAGGACCTCTATACCATCGTTTAAAACTTCCTCTAACAGCTCTGTTCCTTTGATATAGTCTTCCTTACTATCTTGAACCAAGGAAGGAATCAGATGCATCTGTTTAGTGTAAGGCAAAAGATCAATGCCCCAACAGAGGTCTGCTGCGATAAAGAGATGATAGTCTGGAATAAAGAGGCAAGCTTGTCCCTTGGCATGCCCATCAATAGAAGCTACCAGGATACTTCCGTCTCCAAAAAGATCATAGGTCGGACGATAAGAAAAGTTGGAGTTTTGCTGATCTGCCTTGATGACTGTCAATCTTTCCTCGAAGTCACTCGGCAAAAATTCTTTAAAAATTAAATCTTTTAGTTTTGGTTTCTTGTAAACATCATACACTTCCTGGGTTAGAATAAAGCTTGCGTTCGGAAAGAAGCTAGCCCCTCCTAAATGATCTGGATGTAGATGAGACAGCAGGACATAATTAATTTCTTCTGGTTTAATTCCTTTAGCCTTCAGCAAATGCGAAATCTGATCCTGCTCTGTCATTTGAACGGGCGTCCCCAAGCGATATAAAGCATATCTTAGTTTTGTCTTAATATTGTAGTGATAGCCAGTATCATAAAGTACATAGCCCTTATCCCTATGTTTGATCAAAAAGACGCCTGCTGGGAAAATCATCTTTCTATTCTTAACACCTTTAAAGAGCAAACCGGCATAACTCGTACAATATCCCGCTGGGAAATACTCAATGCTTTCGATAATCTTGGACATATTGTTCAATCCCTTCTGAAATACTAATTTTCGGACGATACCCCAATTCCCTCTCAGCCTTGCTAATATCTAGAGTTTGACTATAACGAAGTAGATAATAGGTATATCGTGTTAAAGGTGGTTCCCCTTTCAGATTCAAAGACTTGTAAAGAAACTCTAAACTACTTGCAATCCCTGCTAATAGAGATGCTGGAATTTTTCTATATTTGATTGGGTAACCCAAACCTTTCAAACTTTCCTCTAGCAAATCCCTAAAAGCCCTCGGTTCGCCATTAGTAATGTTATAGACCTCACCTTTTGCTTCTGGTACTTCTAAGGCTAAACGAATTGCGAGAGCAACATTTTCCACGCAAGTCATGTCCATGAGCTGACGCCCATCTCCAATTAAAGGAATACCAATTTTTTGACTAAGATTGATCACCCGTGGCAAAATGCTGGTATCTCCAATCCCAAACAGTCCCCTAGGCCTCAAGATAATACTAGGAACATCTGGATAATCTTTAAAGAGTCTCTCCGAAGCCAATTTACTACGTATATAGTTATTGAGATTATTTTCCTCTGGTGCAGCACTTTCTTTGATCCCTAGTTGATCTTTTGGAGCAGCATAGATGCTTGGTGAGGATACATAGACTAAACGTTGCATACCTACTTGACGACAAGCATCAAGAACATATTTGGTTCCTAAAACATTGGTCTGATAAAAATCATCCCATGGCCCCCAAATAGTTGAAAGAGCCCCAGCATGAACAACCATGTCCATCCCTTGACAAGCCTCTAATAAATCTTCTGCCTTTGTCAAATCACCCTGAAAAAAACTGACAGAAGATTCTTCCAAGGATTGCCCTACCTGACTATTTCTACCAAAGGCTCTTACTTGATAACCATGTTCTACTAGTTCTTCTACTACATATTTACCAAGAAAACCAGTGGCTCCTGTAACTAATACTTTTTTCATTATTCTTTCTCCTTATCTGTTAACAGACGTTGGATTTCGCTTTCCAAAATTTCTGTTGGATGATAGGATTGTGCAGCCTGGCGTAAAATTTCTAATTCTGACCAATCTTCTTTAGCTAATAGATTATCAAAAGCTTGTCCAATCGCTCTCGTATCCTCTTTGTTAGCAGACAGTGCAACTCCTGCTTCTACGCCCCGAACTGCATAGTCAAATTGATCATAATCATGAGGAAGGATTAAGGCTGGTTTTCCGTAAATGATACATTGATAAAAAATACCAGCTCCTCCATGATGAATGACATAATCCATCTGAGGAATGTATTCCTTATAAGGGAGATAGGAAACTACAGAAAGGTTTTCCATAAGGTTCTCACATTGAAAAACTTCTCCACCCACACCACGTGTCACAAAAAAATGACAGTCTGGATGAGCTTTAGCAAGTTGCTTAGCTTGATAGATAAGATTTTCTTTAGCCCAAGCAAGTTGCGTACCACAAGTCACCAAGACTTTCTTCTGATTAGGAAAGATTGATAAATCTAACGGATAATCCTTTCCAGCCTCTACTGAAGCTCCTGAAGGCCCCACCCACTTGTAGTGTTCTGGAAATCCCTTTTTTAACTCTACTTCTTTCATTCCAATACCAAGAATTGAATATGGAGAATATATGGTCTCTTGATCAAGTTGATTATATAATTTAAAATCATATCTCTTTAAACGATCACGCAATAAAAAAGATACAATACGTTTAACTAAACGGGTTGCTTTTCTCCCGACATATTGTATTGAAGCGTCCCAGCCATTCTTAGGACTTCCCATTCCACCGATTAAACACGGTGGACCATCAGTCGTTTCTAAAACAAATTGTGTAGCCATGGTAGTTATCCAAGGAATACCAAGTTGATTAGCTACAAGACCACCAGATAAGGTTATAAAATCAGCAATAACAATATCAGGACGATTCTCTCGCCATTCTTCCGACAATTGATCTGAAACTAAATTAATTAAATCCAAACTAGCAGAAAGTTGTTGATAGGCTGATAAAATTCCTAACTGCTCATCATTATTTGCTGCCTTCTCAAACTCCTCAATATGACCTTCAAGTATAGTAACAACATTAAAACCAGCTGCTTCAGCCACAGCTTTCTTCTGAGGACCTGTAAATAAACGAATTTCATACTGAGGATTATTAAGCAAAGGTGCTAAGAGATTCATTGTTGGATAAAGATGGCCACTTAAAGGGACAACCACAACATCAATTTTGATACTTTTCATATGTCTAGAATACCAAAAAATAAAAAAAAGAACTATCAATAAGATAATTCTTTGCTTATTTATTAGTTTTGACATAAAAAGGTAACGAAACATTTAAGAAAGTGCAATATGAATTTACAGATAATAATGATAAAAATCAAATTTAAAAATAAAAAAAAGGCAACTGCCTCAATTTAAGTATTGACCAATCGGGAAGACAGGATTCGAACCTGCGACACCTTGGTCCCAAACCAAGTACTCTACCAAGCTGAGCTACTTCCCGAATTAAATGTTTAATGCACCCTAGAGGAGTCGAACCTCTAACCGCCTGATTCGTAGTCAGGTACTCTATCCAGTTGAGCTAAGGGTGCTCATCATTATATGCCGAGGACCGGAATCGAACCGGTACGATCGTTACCAATCGCAGGATTTTAAGTCCTGTGCGTCTGCCAGTTCCGCCACCCCGGCCTCTCTAAGCGAACGACGGGATTCGAACCCGCGACCCCCACCTTGGCAAGGTGGTGTTCTACCACTGAACTACGTTCGCATCGACTCTGCTTTAACCTAAAAAAAATGCCGGCTACATGACTTGAACACGCGACCCTCTGATTACAAATCAGATGCTCTACCAACTGAGCTAAGCCGGCTGATTTCTATTATGCGGGTTAAGGGACTTGAACCCCCACGCCGTTAAGCGCCAGATCCTAAATCTGGTGCGTCTGCCAATTCCGCCAAACCCGCAAATATGACCCGTACTGGGCTCGAACCAGTGACCCATTGATTAAAAGTCAATTGCTCTACCAACTGAGCTAACGAGTCAAATAACTTTCGTTATTACGGTCCCGACGGGAATCGAACCCGCGATCTTCGCCGTGACAGGGCGACGTGATAACCGCTACACTACGGGACCTATGGGAGTTAACGGGATCGAACCGCTGACCCTCTGCTTGTAAGGCAGATGCTCTCCCAGCTGA